>CAIMMI010000087.1 GCA_903842505.1 uncultured Verrucomicrobiota bacterium
ACCCGCCCGGCGCATCAACGATACCGCCTCCTCCAGAGTCTCCGTCACGGGCCACGGCAAATCCGAGGAACCCATCCACGGCATCGCGCGGAAATCGATCTGCGGGTCCCCGAACGGATCCGTTTGCGTCGCCACCACCGTTCCCCCGGATACCCTCAACACCACCCGCACCGGCGCATCCTCGGGCAATTCCATCACCATCGACCCGAACATCCAGGCCGCCTCCAGCAGGATGGCCTCGGGACGATCCACCCGCACTGCACGGATCACCCGATCCACGCGCGCATTGAATCCCGGGGTGTCATAGGCCCGGACCCGGAAGAATCCTGAATCACCCAGCGAACCCAACTCGTGAATCCAGGCCGCGCGGCCCGTCGCATCGGTGTCCACCGACACCACCGTCCACTCCTCCGGCGCCAAGCCAGAGGCGGCTTCCCAGACCAGTCGAACCGTTGTCGGGGGAGCCTCGGCGCGAACAAGCAAACCAGTCCCCGCGGTCACGACGGACAAGCCCACCTCCTGCGCGCTCAAGGAAACCGACGCCAGCAGCAACCCCAGAACCCAGACGCCACACCGGGCCAAACCTGACCCCGTGCGGGACGCAAACGATGGGAAAACCACGGGAATGATCGAACTCATCGATCCAAGCTCATAGGGCACCCGCCACCCCAACCGCAAGTCATGCCTTGCCAGGTGAGCACCCTCGCAGGAGGAAGACCGCCATCCCAACCCGGCCCATCTGCGAAATCCGTGCAATCGGTGGCTACTCCAACTTCCGCTTTTCAGCTGACTGGATCGGCATCCATGAAGGGGGCGCTGGAACGGATTCTCGTCATTCCATTCCCTGGAAAGTCGTGGTTGGATGCCACCCATGCCGCCCGCACGCGTTGTCCGGCTTGCTCCCGCGAAAATCGCGGCTCTGGGCTGTGCCCTGGTCTTGTCGCTGGTCGCGCCGTGCCTGGCGGAGACCAACCCAGCGAGTCCGGAAGAGGCGGCGCTCCGATCCGACGCCACGAAGACCTTCAAGGAGCACGTGGAACCCTTCGTGAAGAACTACTGCACGAAGTGCCACGGCGGTGGACGCGCCAAGGCGAACATCAACCTCGAGGTGGATCTGAAGGATCCCGGCCGAGGCACCGCATTCGTGCATTGGAAGAAGGCCGTTGCGAACGTCAAGGTGCACGACATGCCGCCGGAAGACGCGGCCAGGCAACCCACCGAGGAGGAACGCCTCCAGTTCATCGGGTGGATCGGCAAACTGAAACACCTGAGCCCAAGAAATCCCGGCCCGTTCGTGATGCGGCGGCTGTCCAAGGTCGAGTACGCCAACACACTGCAGGATCTCTACGGAGTGAACCCGTCGATCGCCGACCGCCTTCCGGAGGAAGTCGTCGGAGAGGGCTACCTCAACTCGATCTCCCCACTGCAATCGGAGCTGTTCCTCGAGATCGCCAACGAGGTGGTCGGCCAAATCGTCGCGCCGGAACGCAAGGCGCCGACCACCGTCCAGAAGAGGCTCTTTGGCAGGAAGCCACCCGAGGGCACCGATCTTCGCAACGCAGCACGCCAGGTCGCGCGCTCGTTGGCCCGCGATGCCTACCGCCGACCGCCCACCGAAGCGGAGCTGGACGTCCTTGTGGACGTCTTCGACCTCGCCCGGGGGAAGGAGCTGGATTACACGGCGTCGCTCGGCTGGATGCTCAAGGCAGTCCTGGTTTCTCCGCAGTTCCTCTTCATCGCCCCGGCCGGAGAGGCTGAACCCAACGAAAGGACAGTCCGCCTGGACGACCACCATCTGGCGGCGCGCCTCTCGTATCTGTTGTGGTCGGCCCCGCCCGACGCCGAACTGTCCGCCCTGGCCGACAAGGGCGAGCTGCACCAACCCAGGACACTGCGGGCGCAGACGAAGCGGCTTTTGCTCCACCCTCGCGCCCGGGCCCTGTTCGACGGATTCGGCGCCCAGTGGCTGAGGGTGAACGATCTGGAGCACCAGGTTTTTGATCCCAAGCTGTTCCCCGGGATGACGCCGGCTTTGCGGGTGGCGATGATGAATGAAGCCCGCTTGTTCTTCGAAAGCCTCGTGCACAAGAACGATCGGGCCATCCGGTTGGTGGACAGCGACTATACCTTCCTGAATGAACCGCTCGCCGAGTTGTACGGCCTCGGGTCCTCCGTCAAAGGTCCCAGGATGCGCCGGGTCAGACTCGAGAACCCCAACCGGGGCGGCATCCTCGGCATGCCAGCCACACTGGCCGCAACCTCGTTCCCCACCCGGACCAGCCCCGTTCGTCGAGGCGTGTGGGTCCTGGAGCAGATCCTCGGTGAACACGTTCCGCCGCCCCTGCCCGACATTCCCCAACTCGACGCGCAGGAACCGAACCATGTGAAGGGATTGACCCTGCGCCAACGGACCGAACTACATACGAAGAATCCCGTTTGCGCCAACTGCCACCAGACGCTCGACCCGATCGGTTTCGGTCTGGAGAATTTCGATGCCGTCGGCCGCTGGCGTGACCGGAATGAGGCCGGGATCGCGATCGACTCGGCAGGAAAACTTCCCACCGGAGCCGCCTTCTCCAACCCGGCGGAATTGAAGCGCCTCCTCGCCGGACGGGAGTCCGACCTGGCCCGGAACCTGACCGAACGGTTCATGGCTTACGCGCTCGGTCGACCGTTGGAAGGCTACGATGAAGTCGTCATCGACCAATTGATGACCCGGATTGCCGCAGATCAATACCGGGTGAGGACGATCCTGACCGAAGTCATCGCCAGTTACCTTTTTACCCACCGCAGAATCGAAAAGTGACCGCAACGCACAACCATCAACCTATAACCGGCAGTTCATTTAACCGCAGATGTCGCCGATTCCGCAGATGGAGCGGCAGAAATGCCAGCACCCGAGGCTCGTGCACACGTCACCTTGCGGGTGAAGGGCACGCCCAATCCAAGCTCCTGACTATCTGCGCCATCTGCGCCATCTGCAGTTCCAACTGCCGCTTTCAGCATCCAAGCACCGCCATGAATCCCCTGAATACCCCTTCCACCGTGGATCGCCGCACCTTCCTGAAAGGTGTGGGGGTCTCCCTCGCGCTGCCGTTCTTTGATTCCATCGGCTGGGCGGCTGGCCCGCATTCCGCCAAACCACCCGTACGCCTGGCATTCATGTATATGCCGCACGGGGTCATCATGGACCAGTTCTGGCCCAAGACTCAGGAGGAGTTCCTCCACTCGCCACCGCCCATCCTCCAGTCGCTGAAACCAATCATCAATCAGTGCCTCATGATGAAGGGCATCTCCGGTGTGCCGACCGCGCCCTTCGGCGGCGCCCCGCATGCCCTGGAGTTGTCGACCTGGCTCACCGCGCGGTTGCCCGACCCCGATTCGCGCGACCGCATCAGCATCTCCATCTCCGCCGACCAGATCATGGCCAACTATGTCGGCGCCCAGACCCTGCTCCCGTCGCTTGAGCTGGCCACGATGCCTCAAACCTGGAAGGAGAATCAGGAAGGTCTGCACGAGGGATACTACAACCACTGCAGCTTCCGCTCACCCACCCAACCCGTGCCCGCCGAGACCGATCCCCGCAATGTGTTGAACCGGCTTTTCGGTAAACGCGGCAAGGAGGGCAAGGTCACACAGACCAACCCTCTGGATCGCCAGATGCTCGACCGGGTCCTCGGCGGTGCCCGCGACCTGCGCCGCACCCTGGGCCGGGGAGATCAGCAGAAGCTCGACGAATACCTCGACAGTGTCCGCTCGGTGGAACGTCGCATCGCCGCCATCGAAACCCGCCAACAGCAGGCGGCTCTGGAGAAGAACGGTGTCGCCCCCTCCAAACGCCACGCCAACGACTCGGCGCCCATCGAGGTGAAGATTCCCGAAGGCGACAAGCGCAGTGAATACATGCAGGTCATGTGCGACCTGACCATCCTCGCCTTCCAGACCGACACAACCCGTGTCAGCACCTATATCAGCTCCCGGCCCAACGGAGCGTCCTACCCCGAGCTGGGGTTCTCCGATCAGCACCACTCGCAGACGCATTACGGCAGCGATCAGGAGATGATCCGAAAGGTGGCGGCCATCAACAAACTGAACGTCGATCAATTCGCCTACATGGTGACGAAGATGAACGGCCTCAAGGAGGGCGACGGCACCCTGCTCGACCACAGCATCATGATGTGGGGTTCGGGCCTGGAAGACGGAGACCAGCACCGGCGCGAAAACCTCCCGTTCATCATCGCCGGCAAGGGCGGCGGTTCCCTCAGGACCGGACGGTTCCTGTCCAATGTCCGCGGCAACCAGGGCGACCTGCTCTCCACGCTGCTGTCCTGCGCCGGCGTCCCGCTGGATCGCCCGATCGGCATCGCCACCCAGCAGATCACCGACATGAAGGCCTGAGGGGAGCGGAGCACGCCTGCGCCCCCTCTCCCACGGCAACACCGCTTACTGCGGCCGCGCCTCCTCCCGGACACTGCTCCAGGCGATCCTTTGCAGGAAGGTCGCCTCTTCAGCGCTCACTCCCTCGGGCCTATAAACGGCACCCTCCGGAGTCCGGCCAAACAACACCCCATGGAAAACGCACGCCGCAAGGTACGTCCCATGGATCGTCTCGTGTTCCCGATCCCGGCCCAGCATCGCCAACGCCGGGCGCTCCTGTTGCGCCCGGCGAAAGGCCTTTCCCACGGCCGCTATGGGCAACCGCAACCTCTCGGCCACGTTCCGATGTTCCCGCTCGATCTCTTCCAGACCAATCCATCCCAACCGCTGGTACGGCCACGCCATGAACAAAACCGTTTTTGAGCCCGCCTCCCGCGCCTCCGCATCAAAGCGCTGCACATACTCACCAAACAGCGTCAGGTCGTGTCCGGAATACTCGGGCAGATCCTCCTGAAGGATCACCCGATCGAAGTGTCCGTCCCGGATCCGCTCCCGCACTCCCGCCAGATTCCACATCACCTGTAACGTCGCCCCTCCCTGGGTCGCCCGCTCCGCTTCCACATGGATCGCCGGTTCCACCGACGCCGCCAGTCGCCGCACATGGTTTTCAAGACCTCCATGGTAGTACGTAAAGCTGTTGCCCACGAAGAGCAGTCTCATCGGATGATCCACGCTTCCTCCCTTCTCCAACCGATCCACCGAACGACAGGCCAACAACATCCAGATCGTCGGCAGCCACCACGCCCAAGTTCGGAATCTCATCCACCAAACCCTGCCTCATCCGCCAGCACCAAGGCATCCCGAAGTTTTGGCCCCTGAACCAGACCTGCGAGAAGCGCGGCCAACCCCAACCGCAAAGCATCTCCCTCACCGGTCGCCCGTTTTCCAGGTGAAACCGACCGGGCTTCCATCGCATCCTCGCACCCATGACCGAAGTCCGGCGGGTGTCACAGGAATGGGAACTGGAGGGCATCGTCGCCCTGCAACGGGCCAACCTCCGTAAAAACCTGTCCGACTCCGAGGCCGCCCAGCAGGGATTCCTCACCGCCGAATACGATCTCCCCTACCTGCGCGCCATGAACGCCGCAGCCCCTTCCATCATCGCCGTCGACCAGTCCCAGATCGTCGGATACGCCCTGGTGGCCACCCAACCCAGCCGACACGGTCACCCGTTCATCGGAGCGCTGTTCCAGGCGATCGACCCCCTCCTCTTCCGCGGCCAGACCTTCGACAAAACGCCCTACGTCGTCGTCGGGCAACTCTGCGTCGGCCGCCACCATCGCGGGCAGGGCTTGGTACAACGCCTGTACCAACACTTCCGCGAATCCCAGCAATCCGACTACCACTGCGCCGTCACGGACATCGCCCGTGAGAACGTCCGCTCCCTTCGGGCCCACGTAAACACCGGCTTCCGGGTCATCCACTCCATCGCCTACGAAGGCCGCGACTGGGATATTGTCGTGTGGGACTGGAGATCCAACCCGGCTTCCGGGGAGTCGTCGTCTGCCCTTTGATCAGGTTTCAGTCATGGGAGTTCATCTCCCGGACCAGACCGTCGACCCGCCGCAGGACCTCGGGCGCGTGAACCTGCCCGGTGAGACGGAGTTTCGGAAACCTGAAGAAGAGAACCCTCGAAAACCCGAGGAAACCTGATTGGGGGCGAGGGCAGGAATCAGCATGTAAACACCTGCTGAAAAGTCATTTATAACAATTGTTGCCAGGAAATAAAGCCCACCACCCCCTACCCTTCCACGCCTCTCCAGTACCCGGTTGGTGTCCGTTTTTCCGGGCCTCCCGTAAATCGACAAGGGCGCATTGGCACGTCATCTCGGCCTATCGCGACACACCATCGACGACTGGCTCCAACGCAGCATGCCCCACCTCAAGCTCGGTGCCCGCCGCGTCCGCTTCGACACTCCGCGAGATCGAAGCCTGGCTCCCCCGGGAATGGCGCACCGTCCAGTAAGGGAAGTCGCGGTGATCTCGCGCACCGCCCTACCCCTGATCAGACGTGATGAACAGATCGAACTCACCCTCCGCCAACCGAATCAGATCTCCGTTCTTCACCCCACCCCACCCTCGCTTCTGGGCGGTGGTGCATTCGTGGCCAGTGAGCAGACGGCGCATCGGCCAAGGAACGCACTCATCCAGAAGGATCCTCATGCGGTCAGGAGGGCGGATTCAGACCGATCCAGGAGCTGGCAGGCCATCTGGCGCGTCACGGACGGGAAGCACTCGAGGAACTCGTCCAACGTGTAGTTCCCCTCCAGATACTCAAAAAGCGTCTTCACCAGCACGCGGGTGCCCTTGAAGACCGGCGTACCGCCCAGAACATCCGGGTCCACCGTGATCAGGTCGTTCGCATTCACCAGTAAACCCTAACCCTGGGGCCCAACGGCGTAAAGACGCGCCCCTCTCGGTGAAGGGACAGATCCCGACTCACGCCGCGGCCATTCAACGTAAGCGCCAGGTGGCCATGACCAATGCAGCCTGCTTGAGATTCGTGATCCGCCCCTTGCGACCGTCCCCAACGAGCGAAGCCCGAATTTGCTGGGCACGAGCGTTCGCGCGGCTCCGTTGGGCGCGCTTCAACCCAGCCAGACGAGCCCCCGACAAGGTTCCCGTAGAACTGGTCGGGATCAGCAGATCCGGGATCCATCCGCCCACCAGCACCATGTCGTCACGATACTCGCCAAGGATGTGCATCAACTCGATGGGGACGGACTTGGCCGCTTCCACGGCGGCGGCGGTGTAATCTATTCGTTCCCCTGCCATGTGTTCTCGATGACTTGGTGTTTCAGGAATTCCGCCGCTTCGTCGCCACGTCCCTTGATCTGTCGGAGGTGCAGGTAGGTCTGCACGGGCGAGGTGACCATGACGCCACCCTTCCTCTCTGCCCCGTAAAGCACCCCATCGTCGTACGGCGTCATCAGGATCACGCTCCTTCCTCACGGCAGATGACGGCGGCCTTCGGCGAAATGTACGGGGCCATGACCACACCGTAGGCATCGGGCCACTGTTCCCGGAAGCGCGCCAACTGGTTCGTTGCCTCGCGCACCACGCGGGGTTGCCCCACCGATCTGACATCGACGATCAGCGTGGTCTTGCCGGCTTGGGTCTTTACCTGCAGCTGGGAATCCGGGCCGGCCTGAAGGCTCGAGGATTCCTTCGCCAAGCGCACCGTCACGAAAGGCACCTCCTTGAGGCACCCGAGAAGCACATCCCTCGCTCGATCAATCATTACTGTGCTTTTCATTCGAATCACCACTTTCAACAACTGTTGAAAGCGATGGTTCCAATGAATCACGGACAAGCTCGAATCCACGGCGGACGTCCATGTCGTAGCGTCGGCTCGCCAATCTCATCCCGGCATCCCCCAAACACCGACATACAGAGGAGCCTGCCGCCAATACTCCGCGGGCGTACCGTTTTCCCAGTTACCGCCCCGACGCAACAGGCAAGGGTCGGTTTTCACCTACCGCCGATTCGCACAAGTGGCCCAAAATGGCGGTTTTCAGAGAGGGCCAATTCGCCATGTCATCCGAGCAGTGGACGAGTGGTCGCCGTGTAACGGCAGAGTTTTGGAAGACTGGAGGCGAGGGTCGGAATCGAACCGACGGATGGAGCTTTTGCAGAGCTCTGCCTTACCACTTGGCTACCCCGCCCTTGAAGGCCCGCGAAATAAACGACACACCGAGGGATTGGGCAAGGCGGAATTCCTGCGAAGGGATCCAAAGTGCCAAAGTTCCAAGTTTGAAGATTCCAGATCGAGGCGGCAGCGGCCTTGCAGCCTGGACCTGAAGACTGGCGAGTCGCTCCCCTCACCTTTTGCGGGCTTTCCGTCGACGGTGCATCCGGGCAGAACAGGTGGGTGCGATCCGAGTGGGTGCAGCGGCTGAAATCGGGGTGGATGGGATGGCCGGCGGAATCGCGTCGGCAGGCGGTACTCTGGCTGGCGTTCATCGGTGGATTGCTGCTGGTGGGCCTTTGGAGTCCGTGGACGGCGGCGGCGATCTGGACGGGATGGAACATGGTCCAGGTGGGACTGGCCCTCGGGCGGACGCTGGTGCGGCCTCGGGCGATGCTGAGGGCCTGGCCGGTGCTGATGCGCTGGTCGGTGGCGCTCGCGCTCGTGGCGTCGCTGCTGGTCCGGTCGTTGGTGGAACCCCTGCTGGCGCAATGGATCGAACGGGCCCTTCCCCCGAACCTGCTGTTCCTCGGGGTGCTGATGCTCGTATTCCCGTTGATGGGACTGTTCACGGTCCTGGTCAGCCTGTGTGGTGGCGCCCTCGGGGGACGGTTGGCAAACGATCCCGCACGCCGGTTGGAATTCACCCAACTGGGGATCCGCGGCGTATGGGTCACGCTGGGAGGCCTTCTGCTGGTGACCGCAGTGACGGAAAAACTGGTCGGGCTGAGTGTGCCCGGGTTCCTGTCGATCGTGCTGTCCTTCCCGTGGGTGATGGACCGGACGGGCCAAGCCGTGGCGCGGGAATCGGATCGGGCGACCGCGGAGGTATTCGATCGATTCCTGAAGCGGGTTTTGGTTTGGCGATTGCCGGTTGGATCCGGGCGACGGGTCGTGGACCTGCGAGCGCCGGCGCTGTCGGTGGTCGCGTTCGGGATGGCGGCCAGCATGGAAGCCCTCGGTGGACTGGGCCCGCTTCAGGCGACGATGCTGGGCGGTCTCGTGCAGGTTCAGAACGCCTTCCATCACCTACCCCCAGCCCTGCTTCAAGGGATCCGTTCGGCACCACGGAATCCCTCCCGACGGATCGTCATCGTCGATTGGGATTCTGAAAGCATGCGGCAGGTGCACACCGATTCCTCGGAACCGCGGTTGCAGGCGGCGGTGATCCGGAAGTTGGCCGGGTTGGGGGCACTGCGGGTGGTCCTGCATCCGCCCGTATTGAAGGCGGTGGACCTGCCGGAATCGCGGGTGATGGCCGACGTCGGCGAGGACGACGTCAAACGGGCTCGGGCCGATCTTCCGGGGCTTGTCGAGGCCGTGCGGGAATCGCGTCGCGTGGTCCTTCAGGCGCCCGAGGCGCCCGGGCGACTTGCGATCCAGGAATTCTTCCGACTTGCCGAGTCGGAGCGGAAGAATCCGGGAACCGGATCCGACCGGGAGCCGAAATCCCAGGATTTGACCGACATGGAGTTGGCGGGACTGCGGAGTGCGGCGAAGGAGCAAGGATCCGGTTGGCTGGACTCGATGCGCATCTCCGCCCTGCCCTGCATCCCGATCTCGGGTCGGACCAATGCGGCGGGTTCGGTGCCGTGGATCCTGCACCGGGTTGTGACCGGCGAGACCCACGAACCGGTTTGGGAACCGGGCGGACGTGCCTTCCGGGTCGGGAGCCATCGACTGACCACGGTGGATCAGGACCTGATCCTGGTAGACCTGCAAAGGGTGACCCCGGGGCATGACTTCACCCGGTTGACCTATTCTTCCATCCTGCGGGGTGAACCGGTCTTTACGGGCACAGGCACGGGAACAAACGCCTGGCTGGCGCCGGAAGACTTCTTCCAGGGCAAGGTCGTGTTCCTGAACCCGGTGGTACCGACGTTCCGCGCGACGGCGCTGGGTGAGATGTCCCGAACGGAACTGCTGGGCTACGCGACGCAGACCTTGCTGGACGGGCGCCCGTTCGAGCGGGCTTCGCGGCCGTGGCAGCTGGGGTTGTCGTTGGTGGCGGCCTTGGGCATGGGGTTGGCCTCAGTCCGTTCGACACTGCTGACGGGATCGTGGCGCATCCTGGTGGGGCTGACGGGCCTGGCAGTGCTGACCCTCTGGCGGGCGCTGAATGACGTCTGGATCGATCCGATTCTCCCGGCAACATCGGCCACACTGGCTTTCCTGCTCGTGACGCAACTCACGTCGATGCTCGACCGGTTGGCCCGCGATCGGAACCGCGGCATGCTGCAGCGCTTTGTCGCGCCCGAGGTCGTCGCGGAGATGCTCGATCACCGGGATGGCGACGCGGAACTCGGTGGTCAACGCGAGGAGGTTGCGGTCCTCTTCGCCGACGTGCGTGGCTTCACCCAATTCGCCGAAGCCCACGAACCCGAGGAGGTCATGCGCGTCGTGAACGCCTATCTCTCGGCGATGACCGACGCCCTCAACCAGCATGGTGGTCTCCTCGACAAGTACACGGGAGACGGATTGATGGCCCTGTTCCGTCTGGGTTCGAGCGGGACGCAAGGTGTGGTTGAGGCGGTCCGGGCAGCGGTGGCCATGCGCGACGCGGTGCTCCAACTTTCCGAGGACCGGGACGCCGGCGGGGACAAATCCCTGAAGGTTGGAATTTCCCTCCACGTCGGCGAGGCGGTGCTGGGGCTCGTGGGCAATCCAACCCGGCAGATCAACTACACGGCGCTGGGCCACACCGTTGTGGTCGCGGCCCGACTTCAGGCGGTGGCTGGCGGCGGCGAAGTCGTCATCACCGGCGACGTCGCAGATCGGGTAGCGACGCACTTCAGCCTGGAGGAACGCACCCCGGTGAAGGCGAAGGGCATCACCCATCCCCTTCGGGTTTACCGGGTCCGGTAAGTCCTCGCCGGGTCAGCGCTTCGCTTTCCCCACGAACTGCTCGACGTACTTGCCCAGCATGTCCGCTTCCAGGTTCACCCGGTCGCCCACCTTGCGCTCATGCAGTGCCGTGACCGCGAACGTGTGCGGAATGATCCAGATCCGGAATCCCTTCGGCGTCACCCCGGCCACGGTCAGCGAGATTCCATCGACCGCAATGGAACCCTTGAAGACCACATAACGACGGACCTCCTTCGGCGCAGCGATGTCGAGGACGTGGTCCTGACCATTGCGTTCCCATCGGGAGATCGTGCCGGTGCCATCGATGTGGCCGGTGACGAAATGCCCACCCAACCGGGCGCCAACCGCGAGTGCCCGCTCGAGGTTGACGCAGGAACCCACGGGGGAGTCAGAAAGGTTCGTGCGGTTCCACGTTTCCTGGAGCAGGTCAAACTCCAGCGTCCGCAACTTCCCGCGCCCACGGACACCCACGACCGTCAGGCAGCATCCGTTGACGGCGATGCTTTCGCCGAGGGCGACCCCCTTGGCGGTGACGGAGGCCTCGACTGAGAGGCGGATGGAGTCGGTGCGGGGTTCGATGCCGCAGATGCGGCCGGTTTCTTCGACGATGCCGGTGAACATGGGAAAGGAAGTCAGCGAGGGATGCGTAGGGAACGGAGGGAGCCCACCCGGTCTCAGGGGACCGCGGGGGTAGGCTCCGACGGAGCGGCGGGTTCGGAACGGAACGTTCCCTCCCATCGGGCCATGACAGCCGTGGCGAGGCAGTTGCCGGTGAGGTTCACGGTGGTGCGGGCCATGTCCATGAGTTCGTCGACACCGATGATCAATGCGACGCCCTCGAGCGGCAGGCCGAAGGTGACGAGGGTGCCAGCAAGGATCACCTGCGACGCGCGGGGAATTCCGGCCATGCCCTTCGAGGTCAGCATCAGGGTCAGGAGCATGAGCAACTGCTTGCTGAAGCTCAGTTCCACCTTCGCCGCCTGCGCCACAAAAACCGCGGCGACCGCGAGGTACAGCGTCGATCCATCCAGGTTGAACGAGTAACCCAGCGGCATGACGAACGAGACGATCTTCTTCGGCACGCCGAACTGCATCATGCGCTTCATGGCGTCCGGGAGGGCGGCATCGGACGACGTCGTGGTAAAGGCGAGGATTGCGGGATCCTTGATGGCCTTGAGGAACTGGAGAACCGGAATGCGGGCCCAGAGCGCGATCGGAAGCAGGACCACGAGGCAGAAGATCAGCAGGCCGGCGTAGAGGGTCAGGATGAGCTTGGACAGGTTCCAGAGCACCCCCAGCCCGCTATGACCCACCGTGTAGGCCATGGCCGCCCCGATTCCGAGCGGCGCGAACTTCATGACCAGTCCCGTGAACTTGAACATCACCTCCGTCAGCGACTCACAGAAGCGCAACATGGGCGTGCGGTGATCCGAGGGCACCTGCGCGAGGGCGATGGCGAACATCACGGCGAAGAAGACGATCTGGAGGACGTCGTTCTGCGAAGCTGCCTCGAAGAAGCTCTTCGGGACCACATGCTCGATGATGCCAGCCAGCGTGACCTGAGTGGGAGCCGCCAGACTGGACTTGGCCTCGGGCGGCGGGAGCGTCAACCCATCGCCGGGCCGGGTGAAGTTGACCACGCCGAGTCCGATGAAGAGGGCGATCGTGGTCACCACCTCGAAGTAAATCAGCGAACGGAGCGCGAGCCGACCGACCGCCTTGAGGTCATCGCTATGCCCGGCAATGCCCACGACCAGCGTCCCGAAGACCAAGGGCACCAGGATGCACTTGATCATCTTCAGGAACAGATTCGATACCACCTTCAGGTGCTGGGACTCCGCCGGCCAGGCCCAGCCGATCAGGACGCCGAGCACCATGGCGATGAGGATCCAGTGGGTGAGGCTGATGCGTTTCAGGAGACCGCCCATATGGGCGGAGACGCTACCCGTGCCGAAGGTCCTGCTCGAACGAATTCCTCTACCCGAAACTGGTGGGGCGAGACTCGAGCCGACGCGGAGTTTGAAGTCTTCAGTCCCAAGTTTGAAGCGGGAGCCGGGCTTGAATCTTGAATCTTGAAACTTGGAACTCGCTACCGGCTCGTGAGGACACTCGCCCCACCTCTCGGCGCGGGCCTGGTCAGGCTGCGCCGGAACCGGGGTGGGCTGCTGCATTCGTCCGACTGGTCAACGCATTCCGAAACTCGCGCCGCACCCAACCCGCCTGACGCCGCCCCCACCACGTGCACCAACCCGCCAGCAAAAGCATCGGAGGGAGGAAGGCCAGTTGGAGTCCGTCGGACCAGGTCAGCCGATTGTCGAGGACGAGGACCGTGGCCGCTCCGCCGAAGACTCCGTAGGCGGCGATGCCCGGGAGCAGGTAGACCGAGTTCATCGCCAGACCGACCGCCAGGTTGATGGCTCGTCCACCCAGGATGGCCCGCGTCGAGGCCCACCGGACCGCTCCCCAATAGAACGGCGTCAGGACCAGGCAGGTCAGGTGCAGCCACCATCCCAGGACGACGTTGTTCCAGGATTCGGGTCCAGTTGGCAGGTAGCCCACCACGATGAGGTCGTAAGCCATGAGGAGCATCACCGGGACGAGCAGGATCTTCCGCAGCACCCGGCCCTGCCCCGCGAGGATCTCGTCCGCCCCGAGTCCGGTCGTGAAGAGCAGCTCGAAGGCTCCGGCGATCCGCTGTTCCGACAGGGTGATCGACGCCTCACCCGCGACCCACAGCGTGAAGAGCAGATGGAAGATCGCGGACATGACGCCGCTCCCCACGCCGAATGTGCCCCGGACGCCGACCGAGGCGAAGGAGACGAATTGAAGGAGGAGGAAGGCGGACACCAGCACCCAGGGCAGGCACGGCTTCCAGACGTCGCGAAGCGACAGCCAGTCCCAGGCGCCCTCTGCCAGCCACCGTTGCCGCGAGAGCTTCCGGCGTTCCGCTCCGCCGTAGCGGAACCAGGCGGCGAAACGTTCCCATCGTTGCCGCCATCCCGGTCCCCCGCCCTCCTGCCAGACCACCCGAACCCAGTCCGCCGTGATCCACATCAGCACCAGCGAGACGATGCCCTGCAAAGCCACCGCGGCGAGGCATGCCAGGCGGATTTCGGGAAAAGGGAGCGAGGCGGCCGCAACCGCCCCAAGGAACGGAACGGACGGACTCGCCAACAACACCCAGCCAGCCTCCTGGGGAGAGAAGGGATTGTCCCGGGTGGTCAGGAACGCAAAGACGCCCCAGGGAATGAACACCAGCGCGAGGATCCAGGCGGCGGCCAAACCGGTGGCCTGGCGGGGATCCCGCGACAGCAGCGAAGCCAGGAGGCCAGAGACGAGCGAGAGGAACAGCGCATTGCCGAGGGCCAGGAACAGCATGACCAACTGGCCCAGGCTGACGCCGCCCAGCAGCACCGGCACCACCAGCACGGGAATGAGGGCCACGATCTGGAACACGGTATCCACCCCGGCCGCGAAGAGCTTCCCGGCAGTCACCGACCACCCGTTCAGGTCGGTCAGGAAGAGCAGCCCCAGCGTTCCTTCCCGCCGTTCCCGTCCCAGGCTGTCCGCCGTGCGTTGGCACCCCAGGAACAGGGCCCACAGTCCCGCCAACAGCGTCACCGCGTGGAAAGCTGCCGATCCAACCTGGCCGCTGCTGGCACGAATACCGGAGCGACCGAAAAACCACACCATCACCAGCAGGAAGACCATGCCCGCACCCGCCACGGCCAGACGCAGCTTCCACGTCTGCGGGCGTCGCGACGCCACGCGCAACTCGCGTTCCAGGACTGGCCACAGGGTTCGCATGTCGATTGGAGGGAAGCCGGCGTCCAACCTCACGCGCTGGGACTCAGCTTCTTCTCGCCCGGTCGCGCGATTCCCAGGTCACGAAAGGATTCAGTCAACTGCCGTTGGGCCGAGGTCAGCCAATACACGTTGTTGGCCACGCAAAGCAGCACCCAACACACAATCGCCCCAACGAACCCAAACGAAGTGAAGAAGGTGCTCCCGCCTGCACTCAGCAATCCCACAAACGTCATGACTACCGCGACGATCAACCAGGGCAGCACGAGGATCCGCAACAGCACGTGCCCGGTCGTCCGGTTGCCGCTCACCTTCATGCCAATCCACATCCCCGACCACGCCATCGCGTACGCATCCGCCACCAACAACAGCATCCGGCTCACCCAGAACGCCGTCCATTCGTCCCGACTGTTGTCCAAGCCCCAACGGATCCCTGTGAACAAAAAAACGGCATCGACGGCGAGGACCAGCAGGAGCGGATACTCAAACTGCCTCCGGATCGCGCGCAACCGGCCCTCGACCAGGTCCGACACGGACATCGGCGTCGAAAGCAGCAACTCCATGCCGCCGCTCCGCCGGTCCTCGTGGAATTGCCGTGGCGACTCCGCCGCGATCCACATCTTCAGCCCCAGGTGGATCAGGATCGACGTGGTGATGAAGGTCGGTTGCTCGAACCAATCCTTCCCGATCTCCAGCCCGAAGATCCCGAAGATCACCGCCGCAACGCCAAGGAAGATCCAGACGCTGGCACTGCGCATCCAGTACCGACCGCTCAGCCAGACCAACGGGCTCTCGAGGAGCAGGCGCGCCCGCCAGGCCGCCCGCGAGGCCGCGGTGGGCCATCGCCGATTCTCGATCCATCCCTTCAGGCCTCGGCGTTCGGTTGATCCCGTCTTCTCCTGCCAGATACGCGGGAGCCGGAATGCACCCAGCGCCAGCGCCAGCAGGCTCACCACTGCCATGTAGGCCATGCTTCCGAGGTAGAGCCGCGGTTGACTCGAATACTCCGAATCAAAGGCCCCGAAGAAGCCTGTCACCGGCGTCTCCCACAGGAAAAGCGTGGACACGAAGACCTCCCGCTCCGTCGACGAGCCGATGTCGAACTTCCAACCAAGCCAATACGTGATGCCTCCCAACGCCGGCATCAGGCCCGCCAAGCCCAGCAGGAACGCCAGCGTGATCGCCGCAGCCCGTTTCGAGTCCGCCGTCATCGTCGACGCCAGGATCCCCAACGAAAGCGAACAGCCCAGCAGGTTGACCAGGAACGCCACCATCCGCCCGTACTCCCCGAACGTCACCCCGCCCAGCAGGATCGCGACCGCCATCACCGGCAGGCTCGCCACCAGATGGAAAGTGCAGCTGAGGGAACTCGCCGCCAACTTGCCCAGCAGAACGTCGTAACCCTTCAGATCCGTCAGGAACAACAAACCCAACGTCCCTTCCCGCCGCTCCACCGACAACGAATCCGCGCTGTAGACCGCCCCGCACAGGTACGCGAACAAGCCCGCGAAGAACGTCGTCACGCCGAACAACTGCTTCCCCAACTGGTTCAGCGAAAGGCTCCGCTCCAGGATGAGGAACCACGCCACCACCAGCAGCGCCAACGCCGCCGCTACGCTGCGCCCCAGATAGCTCCACCGGCGGCGCGACGCGACGCGCAGTTCTCGGTCAACAACAGGGAGCAGGGTCATGTCGCGCTGATTTCAGGCTGGATCCAGCCTCGAAGGAAAGCGCGGTTTCATCCGACCTGAAGATTCGGCCACCGAAACGCGGGTGGGGTAGAGAGTTCCCAGTTCCCAGTCTCCAGATCCCAGATGGGTGGGGCGAGACTCCGTCGAGCCGTTGCGGAAGTCGCCAGTTTGAAGATTCAAGTTTCAAGCGCTCTTTAAACTGCGGGCTCCCCATCCGGCTCGTGAGGACACTCGATCCACCCATCAAGCAATCACAATGCCAACTCGCGCCTTGTCGCCGACAGGCTCGGCATTACAGTGACGCGCAGCCGATGTCTCAAGGACTCCATCTCTCGCAGCGCATGTCGCAGCAGATGGTGCTGTCGCCACAACTCCAGCAGTCGCTGGCGTTGTTGCAGGCACCGGTGCTCGAACTGAAGGCGCTGGTGGAGCAGGAACTCCAGCAGAACCCGGTCCTTGAGGAATCCGTCATCGGCGAGGAAACCACCGAGGAACGAGAGATCCGCGGCGAGGAAGCCTCCGCTCAGGCCGACCCCGCAGAACCCCCGGCGGACACCCAGTACGATCCCGCCACCGAGAAGGCCAGCGACAACCCGGCCGATCCCTTCGATCAGGAACTGAAGAACCTCCTGCAACTCGATCAGGACTGGCGCGACCAGTACTCCGCCGGCTCCAACTCCAGTCGGCAGTCTCCCGAGGACGAGGAACGCCGGCAGTTCATGTTCGACTCGATCGTGGCGCAGACTTCGCTTCAGGAGGAATTGCTGGAACAGGTCCGACTCGCCGATTTCTCCCCCGCCGACCGACAGATCGCCGAGATGATCGTGGGCAACATCGACGACCACGGATACCTCCAGTCCGGCACCAACGAATTGTCCTTCGCCACCGGCGTCGCTGCCAACCAGATCGAGTCCGTGCTGAAGGTGATCCAATCGTTCAATCCCCCCGGGGTTGGTGCGCGCGACCTTCGCGAATGTCTCCTGCTGCAGTTGGAGCGGTTGGACCGTCAGGACTCCCTCGAGTACCGGATCCTGCGCGATCATTTCGAGGCACTCGGCAAACGCCGATTCCCCGACATCGCCCGGCATCTGGGAATCTCGGCCGGCGAAGCCCAGAAGGCGGCCGAACACATCGCCCTGCTGAATCCAAGACCGGGTCGTGACACGGCCCCGGACGACAATTCCTTCGTCGTTCCCGAAGTCACCGTGACCCGGGACGGGGACGAGTTCGTCATCACGACGAACTCGGACTACATCCCCCACCTCCGGATCAGCAACACCTACAAGGATCTCTTGGGACAGGCGGAAACGTCGGGCGAAGTCCGGGAGTACATCCGGGAAAAGATCCGGGCCGGAAAATTCCTGATCAAGAGCATCCACCAGCGCCAGGACACCATCACCCGCATCGCGCAGGAGATCGTGAAGCGCCAGCGCGAGTTCATGGAGAGTGGGGTCGCCCACCTGAAACCCATGACGATGGTGCAGGTTGCCGAGGTCGTCGGGGTGCACGAGACCACCGTCAGTCGCGCCGTCTCGGGCAAGTACATCCTCACACCGCAGGGCGTCTTCGAGATGAAGTACTTCTTCACCTCCGGTGTTCAGACTTCGTCCGGCGACACGATGTCGAACACGTCCGTGAAGACCATCCTCAGCGAACTCATCTCGGCCGAAGATCGGTCCAAACCGCTCTCGGACGAGGAACTCGTCGAGCAACTGATCAGCCGCGGCATCAAGATCGCCCGCCGTACGGTCGCCAAGTACCGGGCAGAGCTCAACGTCCTGCCCAGCCATCTCCGGAAGTCCTACTGACCGCGCTGGCGCCGCAATGGCGGTCGCTTCAAACTCCGCGGCGGCTCGACGGAGTCTAGCCTCACCCCTCAGCACAGGGACATCTGTGGAGGACTGCCCTTCGCCCCTCAGACCTCTTCCAACGGCTTGCTGGCGTCGCCGAACTTCGGCAGGTGCACGTCCATCTTGTCCATCATCGACAGGAACAGCCGGCACATCTGGCGCTCGGGTTTCTCGAGGTAGTCGAGGACGCGACCGCCCTGGATGCGGCCACCGCCGCCGCCGACCAACAGCACCGGCAGCTGACGCGCCTCGTGGTTGCCGTTCAGCATCGACGACGCGTACATCAGCATCGTGTTGTCCAGCGCCGTCCGGGAACCCTCCTGGATCGCATCCAGCTTTCGCGCGATGTAGGCCAACTGCTGGATGAAGAATTGGTTCACCTTGAGCCAGTCCGCCGTGTCCGAGTGCGACAGCAGGTGATGGATCATGTAGTCGACCCCGAGGTTCGGGAACCGGAGGGACGAGTGGTCGTTGTTGAGCTTCAGCGTGCAGATCCGCGTCGTGTCCGTCTGGAAACCCAGCACCAGGATGTCGCACATCAACCGCATGTGTTCGCCGATGTCCTGAGGAATGCCATCGGCCGGACGCGGAATGTTGGGTGCGGAGAGCGTGGGTCTCCAGCCCTGCAGTTCGCCGCGCTTGCCGGCGTTCTCGATGCGGACTTCGACCTCGCGGACCGACTCCAGGTACTCGTCGAGTTTCCGCTGGTCATTGCGGCTGATGCGGCGCCGCAGGTCGGTGGCGTCGGTGAGGACCGCATCCAGAACACTCTTGTCGCCGCGCTGGACCTCGTCCTTGAAAAGTCGGTCGAACGCCAGGGCCGGATAGATCTCCAGCGGGGTCGGCGTCGTCGGCGAGCTCCACGAGATGTGCGAGCTGTAGAGCATCGAGTAGTTCTTGTGCACCGACGGGTTCGATTTCTCACACCCGAGCACGAGGCTGGGAACCTTGGTCGATGCGCCGCGCTTCTGCGCCAGCAACTGGTCGATCGACGTGCCCGAGCGGATCTCACCGCCGGACGCGAGCGGCGCGCCGGAAAGCAGGTTGCCGGTCTGGGAGCTGTGGATGTTCCCCTTCAGGGCTTCCTCATTGTAGAGGCCGCGGATGAAGAGGGACTTCTGCTTGAAGTCCTCGAGCGGCTTCAAGACCTGGCCAAACTCCATGCCCTTGCCATCGCCCTTGGCCCACCACTCCTTCGAGTGGAATCCATTCCCGGAAAACAGAACGCCCAAGCGCACGGGGGCCTCGCTGGAGTTGGGCGTCTTCGCGGGCTCATCGCCCCAGACCCGGACGGACTCCATCCAGGGCAAGGCCATCGAGACTCCCAGGCCACGGAGAAAGGTCCGGCGATGGAACAGGTGCTTTTTCATGTGGGCAGTGGCTGATTCAACGGCATGGAGGTGGAACGGTTCAATCCTCCGCAGCGTCCCGGCCGCGGATGTTGAGGAATTGGGGACTGCGGACCAGGGTCTCGATTGCGGCACTGACGCGGTATTCGTTCGCCTTGAGCGATGCGTGCATCTCGTTGAGGAGCGGGCCATCCGAAAGCTGCACCGAACGGCCGAGCGCGTAGCCCAGGAGTTTCCGGCAGAATTGCCGCACGAACACGTCGCGCCGCTTCCCGACGAGGTACGCCCGCAGGCCAGCCATGTCCTCGAATTCCGTGTGGTCCGGAGCCGTGACCCGCGTCATCACCGGACGATCGCCCAGGTCGCGTTCCCGCCGACGTCCGATCGCGTCATAGGCTTCGAGGGCGAAGCCGTAGGGATCCATGCGCCGATGGCACCCGGAGCAGCGCGTGTCGCTGCTGTGCTTCTCGACCAACTGGCGCACGGTCAAACCATCGGTGCCGGCCTCGTCCTCGGGCAGACGCGGCACTTCCTTCGGAGGCTTGGGCAGCTTCTCTCCCAGCAGCACTTCGCAGAGCCAGTTGCCACGGAGGATCGGACTGGTCCGGGACGCGCCCGACTGCTTGGCCAGCACCGCGGCCTGACCCAGGATACCCCCGCGGCCATGCTGCCGAATGCCGGAGACCATCCTCCATTCGGGTCCCTGCACCCCTGGGATTCCATAGTGTTTCGCCAAGGCCTCATTGAGGAAGGTCCGGTCCGAATCCAGCAGGTCGATCACCGGACGGTCGTTCTGGAAGAAGTCCGTGAAGAACTGGATCGACTCCTCGTACATCGCCCCCCGCAACCCGACGAAGGTCGGGAAATGCCGCTCGCTCTTCTCGTCCAGCGTGTCGAACCCATGGATGTGCAACCACGCGCAACCGAACTCGATTGCCAACCGCCGGACCTTCTCGTCCTTCAGCATCCGACGGGCCTCCCTGGCAATGGCATCCCCACCCCGGAGTCGACCTGCAGCCGCGTTCTGCCGCAGCGCGCCATCCGGCAGCGATGACCACAGGAAGTAGCTCAATCGCGACGCCATCTCCCACTCGTTGACGGGCGACGCATCCTTGCCGGGTCCCGGCGACTCCGCCCGGTAAAGGAACGCCGGAGCAACCAACGCCCGCGCGATCACAAACCGGATGCTCTCGTCGTGCGCCAACCCTTCCGTCCTCAACTGCTGGTACAGACCGCGCAATCCCTGCCGCTCCTCCTCGGTCAGCGGACGGCGATAAACCCGACGCGCGAACTCGATCGCCGCCTGCAGGTGCAGGGGTTCAGCCTTGGCCTGTTCCTCGCGGAAGCGGGCAGCCCGTTCCTTGATCGGTTCGCGGAGCGGTTCAAAGACCTTCGGGTCGGCATCCTGCGTTGCGTACTGCCACAACTGCTCGAAGGCATCGACCAACGTGAGGGCGTCCTGGCTGACGAACCCCAACTCGGCCCACAACTGATCCAACTCTTCGGCCTCGCGATCACTGAGCATCAGTCGGCGCAGGGCATCGTCCTCGCGATGATGCAGCGTCAGGGTAACCACTTCGTCGACCGGCACGATCTTCGTGTAGCAGAGCGCCGCCGGGAAAAGCGCCCGGAAGTCGTCGAACCCGGCTTCGATCCGGGCCTTGGCCGGACCGGTATCTGCAACGACCACCGGCAGTCCGGCGATTCCGCCGCTCATGGAACGACGGTTGGTCGAGATCGTGAACTGGACCGAGCCTGCCGCACCGGACCGAGGCTCCAGTTCACCGGTGACCACGAATTCACGCCCGGCCACCAACTCGCGCGGAAGCCGGATCTCCAGAACCGAAGGCACCTGCACGCACAGGTCCATCGGCCCCACCTCGGCCGCGCCCACGGACGCCGGAGCCTTGCCAAAAACGCCGGGGTCCAGACCCCACCCCTGCCCTGCGTCGTTCACGCTGGCCTCACCCGAAACCGCGAGCCGAGCACCGCCCAGCAAGGGTCCCGACAACGACAACAACTGGCGCCGAAGATTGGCATCCGGGCCCTGGGCGGTAGACGCGCCATCAGTCGAAACCAACCGCCGCAACTCCGCCACCAACGGAACCCGAGCCGCCGCGTCCCCCGTTTCCATCCAGCGGGCCAGCAGTGATCCCGCCGGGACCACCGCCGCATAATCCCCCGCTCCCGTGACCGCCTCCGTGTAAAAATGCCACACGCCCGCATGCCCCTGCCGATCGGCATGCGGGTTCGCCGCGGTGATGTCCGGCGAGACATCCGCCGCCAGATTCCAACGCTGGGCGGCATCCGCAGGCGTGAGGGTGATGTCGACCCGCGTCAGGTCGCAGGAATGGTTGCCATCCCTTGGCCCGATGAGCACCGAGACCAAGTCGCCCACCTGGACCTGCATCGATGGCAACGGCCCGAAAGGAACTTCCTTCGGGCCCTGAGAAATTCCCTGCGCAAGCCGGCGACGGGTCGAACCCCGCCGCAGTTCCACCGACCACGTCACGCCATTCCCGCATTCCGGATGGGCATGTTGCACGACGCCCTGGATGGTGACCGCCCCGTCCATCGGACTGAGCCACCCGGCCGCCACCTGCAAAGTCGGCGACGGATGCATGGCCACCGAATGCGCCCGCAGATCGCCGGGAATGCGGACCGACTGATCGGAGGAATTCGCGACGATGCTCGGGAGGTCCGGGTTGCCCCAACCATTGACGAACGCATGCCCGGCCAACGACCGCTGGGCCGTGGCCATGTGACCCGTCACCTTCAATGGCCCCGCTGGCCCCAACCCAAGGTAATCAAGCCACAGGACCAGATCGTCGCGCCGGATGCCGTGCTTGGACGCAATGGCGTCGAGGTCACCGGACGTGGCCGATGCCGACTCCGCGGCCGCCGTGAGGTACTTGCCGATGCCGGCAGCGAAGCGATCACGCCGGGCTTCCAGTCCCCCGACCAGACTGCGAAGTCCGGCGAGCGGGATCTCGGGCTTGCCCGCGATGGAGAGGCGGGGCTGGACCCAGCGGACCACATCACCCGTCGCTCCATCGCCGGCGTTGCCGGCGGCGAGATACACGGTCCAGTCACCGGTCGTGGGTTCCGCCGGCACCTTCATCCGAAGTTCCTGACGCGCCAGCACCGGGGTCACCGGTTCCATCCAGGCCTTCGGTCCACCGAGTTTCCCGATGTGACCCACCGGACTGAACTTCCAGACCGCGGCCTGCCACGCTGTGATGTCCGCCACCAACGCCGGAACCTCCGCCACCGTCGCCTTGCGCCAGCGCTCACGGATGGGATCAAGAAGGAAGGACGCCCGTTCGTCGCGGAGCGCCGAGTACAGCTTCCCCAGATAGACCGGGCTCAACCCGCGCGCCTTCGCCACGCGCTCGATCTCTGCTGCTCCCATGGCCAGCGCCGCACGGTCCTCGATGGTTGCCGTCAGGTATCTCGCCACCGGAACCCGTCCACCTTCATTGGTGTCGAAGATGATTCCTTGGAGGTTCACGCGGTCGGCCCCGCTCGCGTCGCTGTACTTTCGATACAGGGTCCGGATGCGCCCCATCAGATCCTCGGTCTGGTCGCGTCGAGTGGTGTGAGGCGAAAAGGCGATACGATCCGGCAGCAGGACGGCATGGGTGGCGACGCCCTTAGCGGCATCCAGATATTTGGTCAGCAGGGACGGAGAGATGACCAACGACTGTCCCGTGTTGACGAAGCCTTCGCCTGCCGCGCCATCCACTGGAAACTCCTGCGCCGGGTCCAGCGAGGGCACGCCGGTCAGGTCCCGAATGGTATGCGTGTACTCCGCGTTGGAAAGCCGCCGAAGAAGTACGGGCCCCGGATCTCCGGCCTTCTCCAGCGCGAGTTGGTCCAATGTGGCTCGGGTCCAATCCAGCATCGCCTCCCGTCGAACCGCCGTCGGTTGCGGCTTGTCCTTCGGCGGCATCTCGCCCAGTTCCATCTGCTCGACCACCGCCTGCCAGACCTTCGGCTGCTTGCGGATGTCCTCCAGCGTGCGGAACTGCTCCAGGTCCAGATCTCCCTTGTGCTTCTCCGCCGAGTGGCAAGTCAGGCAGAACTCCTTGAAGTCCGACTTCACGGACGACCAACCTGCCGGATCCGCCGCGGTCACCACCGCCGTGGACACACCGATTCCGGCAACCATCGCGATGGATTGACGGAAACTCCGAAAACAAGGGCTCAACGCAGGCGTACGCACAGGATCAAGGGGCTCCCACCCTGCCTATCGATTCGCAGCGGTCCGGTCGAGTCCCTTGTTCAGGTCATTCCATCCACGGGCGAATCTCGCGACTGCCGAGAATGAAACGCGCATCCGAGGTCACTGGCGCCGTTCAAAAGCCGTTCTAACGGCAATCCGTGAGTGGGGATCAGATAAACTCCCACATCCCGTTTTCGTGATGCCAGATGTCGTTGGCATTCCGACGAACGAACTCCTCCGCCGGTAGGCCTTCAACCATCGGTGGGCGTCTTACCCGCTTTGCCTTCCCGTTGACGAAGGTCGTCATGAACTCTTCGCGACGCCTCTTGCGGGCACGCTTTTCGGCAGCTGTGAGTTTGCGCTTCCCGTTTGCCATGGTGTTTCACGCTCTATCGAAGCCACTGGAAATGGCCGGGGTAAGACCATCCCCCTGAATCGTATTCATCCGTTCCAACGCCGCGCGCCGGGACGCGAGATCCGGATGCGGTCCCATCAGTTGCTCCACATCCCACAGGTCCACGAACACCCGACCGCGCTTGAGGCCGAGACCGAAGTACATTCCGTGTTCCAAAAGATCGAGCGAGGGAGCCGAGTGAAGACCCATGCTGGCCAACCGCTCCATGGCTCCGTTCCCCAGCCGGGTGGGAATGAGAACCACCGGGTCGGCGCCACAGTCGAACGCAAACTCGATGGATCGCTCCAGCCAAGCCTCTACCTCAGCCACAGGAACAAACGGCGGACGGACAAGCAGGAACACCCGGAGCTCGCACCCATTCTCGCGGATGAACCGGGCCGCCCGACGGAATCCTTCGAGGTCGAATCGCTTGTTCAGTTGCTCCAATGCCTTCGGGTGCGCGGTCTCCAGACCCATCGCAACTTCCAGTTGCGTGCCAGGTCCGAGAAGATCGCGGAAACGGAGCAGAGGCGCGCCCACCAACGATGGATGGCATTCAACGATGACCCGCGAGAAACCGCGACAGCGTTCGGCAATTGCGGGATAATCCTCGGCTGGGATCGCGCCCAGGTCGAAGAAGGAGCCCGCGTTGTAGAGCTTCACCCAATGCAACTCGCAGGCGCCTGACTCCCGGAGGGCGACATCCATCTGACGCGGGATGGACTCGGGTGGAGCCTTCGCCGGCAGCGTATACCGCCAGAGATCACACATCGCACACCGCCAGGGGCACTCCCGATTCACGAGGAACACCGTCAAACCCGACGTCAATCGACCGTCGGCCTGCCTTTCTTGCTCCCTTAGCCAAGCGTATGGCCGATCGGCGGAAACGGGCACCCGAGCCACGCCACGACGGGATTCCATGATCCAACGCGACCGTCCGGATGGCGTGGCAGGATAGGAATCCACGAGGGTTGGATGGCGAAACAGGGTGGCTTCAAACGAAAAAGGCGGCACCGAGCCGAAGCCGGGTGCCGCCTCCCTTGCAGACCTGCCTGCGTTACTGCAGGTCGATCTTCTCACCCTCCTTGAGGGTGATGATGGCCTTCTTCCAGTCGCTGGTGCGGCCGGCGGCCTTGGTGGACTGGCGGCGGGCCTTACCCGGAACATTCTGCGTGTTCACGCGGAGGACCTTGACCTTGAACAGCTCTTCCACCGCCCGCTTGATGGCCGGCGCGGACGCACGGCGATCAGCCACGATGGTGTACTGGTTGTACTTCTCGGATTGAAGGGTTCCCTTCTCCGTGATCCGGATGGTCTTGACGATGTCGAAAGATGTCATGATGCGGATGGCTGAGGATTTCAGTCAACGAGCCGGGCATCCACCTGGGCGAAAGCCTCCTTGGTGAACACCAACTTGT
This sequence comes from uncultured Verrucomicrobiota bacterium, assembly GCA_903842505.1. GTDB lineage: Bacteria > Verrucomicrobiota > Verrucomicrobiia > Limisphaerales > UBA9464 > UBA6176. The sequence goes on from CAIMMI010000087.1 coordinate 25,722, forward strand.
CGTAGCGAAGCAACTCGTACGTATTGACCGAGGTGCCCGTTGCCAACCCCACGCCGAGGACGTTGCGGGAGGCGCGTTCAACGCTGTCATCCGCACCACTCACGACAACGAGGGTCGTACCCCCATCGACGCCGAGTCCGCGAAGGACACCCACGAATTCCTTGGTCTTGGGCGCAGCCAACTTGAGGTCATCAACGACCAGCACGTCGCCAGCCTTGAGCCGCTCGCTCAACGCTTTCCGCAAGGAGAGCTTCGAGACCTTCTTGTTGACCTTCTTCGAGAAGTCCCGGGGCTTCGGCCCATGGACCACACCACCACCCCGCCAAAGCGGGCTGGCGAAGGAACCGGCGCGAGCGCGTCCGGTGCCTTTCTGACGCCACGGCTTCTTACCAGTGCCGTTGACTTCACCCATCGTCTTTGCCGAGGCGGTGCCGCTACGGCGACCTGCCATGAAGGCAACGACGGTGTCATGGACGGCCTGCGTACCGCGGCCGGTTTCGATGACCTCGAATTTGACGTCGAGTTCACCAGCGGGATTACCCTTGAGATCCTTGATCGCGAGTTTCATCGCTCAGTGCTCCTTTATTTCTTCTTTGCTGCGGCCGCGGCCTTCTTCTCGTCCTTCTTGCCGGAGGCAAGTTCCTTGGCCTTCTTGCGGGCCTCGTGGATGGCCTTGTGCCGGCGCGAATCGATGGAAATCTTCTTCGCCTCGCGGACGATGCAGTAATCTCCCTCGCTGCCAGGGAAATTACCACGCACCAGGAGAACATTGTCCTCCGGACGCACCTGGATGATTTCGAGGTTCTGGGAGGTCCGTTGAACGGCACCCATGTGACCCGGCATCTTTAGTCCGCGGCGAACGGTACCGGGGAACAGACGCTGACCGATGGCGCCCGACCGGCGATGCCAACCCTTGGCACCGTGAGTCATGTCACCACCGCGGAACGCCCAGCGTCCCACGACACCTTCGAAGCCTCGACCCTTGGTGACGCCGATGCAATCGACGAACTGGCCGATGGCGAACAGGTCGGCACCGAGGACGTCTCCCGGATTCACTTCCTTGGAGAAGTCCCGGAATTCCTTGATGCGCTTCACTGCTGCGCCCTTGTGCTTCTTGATGTGACCGTTGACCGCCTTGCTCAGGCGATGCTCCTTCTGGTCGTCGAAGCCCAACTGCACGGCGTCGTAGCCGTCGCGGTCGGTCTTCTTCTTCACCTGAAGAACGCGGTTGGGTCCGACGAGGACCACAGTCACCGGCGTCAACACGCCATTCGCGTCATAAACGCGGGTATGGCCCAATTTCTTGCCCAAAAGTCCGAGTGGCATGTCTCCTCCGTTAGATCTTGATGGTGATGTCGACGCCCGCGGGGAGGTTGAGCTTCTTGAGCTCGTCAACCGTCTTGGCCGTCGGATCGAGGATGTCGATCAACCGCTTGTGAGTCCTCTGCTCAAACGTCTCCTGCGACTTCTTGTCCGCATGAGGTGAGCGAAGAACGGTGATCCGCTCCACCGTAGTGGGAAGCGGGATGGGACCAGCCACACGAGCCCCGGAGCGCTTGACCGTGTCGACGATTTCACTCGCCGATGCGTCAATCACCCGATGGTCGTAGGCCTTGAGACGGATACGGATGCGTTGTCCAGCCATACAAAGAACAGGTTAAGTGATGTTACGAAAGATCAGCTACGGGCCGCCGGCTTTTTCTTGGCGGCATCGAGCACGGTGGTCAGCACGCTGTTGGGCACCTGCTGGAAGTTGTTCGGCTCCATCGAATACGATGCGCGACCCTTGGACAGGGAGCGGATCGCCGTCGCGTATCCGAACATTTCCGCGAGGGGCACCTGAGCGGTCACGATCGTTTGACCCGCCTTGGCGTCGACGCCCTGGATCAGACCGCGGCGGCGGTTGATGTCACCGAGAAGATCGCCCTGATACTCATCCGGCGTGGTGACCTCGACCTTCATGATCGGCTCCAGAAGGATCGGGCCTGCATCATTGAAGGCGTCCTTCAGCGCGAAGATGCCCGCCATCTTGAACGCCAACTCGTTCGAGTCGACTTCATGGAACGAGCCGTCGGTGATGCTCACCTTGATGTCGATGACCTGGAAGCCAGCATAGACACCGGACTTGATCGCCTCGCGGATACCGTCTTCGACCGCGGGAACGTATTCCCGGGGGATCGTTCCACCCACGATCTCGTTCAGCACCTCGACGCCCTTGCCCTTTTCATTGGGCTCAACCTTGACGCAGGCGTGACCGTACTGACCGCGACCACCGGACTGACGGATGAACTTGCCTTCACCGTCCGCCGCCTTGGTGATCGTTTCACGGTAGGCGATTTGCGGAGCGCCGGCGTCGGCCTCAACCTTGAACTCGCGCTTGAGGCGGTCCCGGATGATTTCGAGGTGGAGCTCACCCATGCCCGCGATGATCAACTGCCCCGTCTCCTCGTTGGTGAAAACACGGAACGTCGGATCTTCTTCCGCCAAGCGCTGCAGACCTTCCGACATCTTGTCGCGGTCCGCCTTCGTCTTGGGCTCGATGGCCATGGAGATGACCGGCTCGGGGAAGGTAGGAGGCTCAAGCGTGATATCGAAGCTCTCGTCGCAGAGGGTATCACCCGTCGTGATGTTGCGGAGACCCACGAGGGCGGCGATATCGCCAGAATACACAGACTCCACATCCTTCCGCTCGCTGCCCTGAATGACCATGAGGCGGCTGACGCGCTCACGCTTCCGGGTGCGGGGATTGTAGATCGTGTCGCCCTTCTTCAGCTGACCGGAGTAGACGCGGAAGAAAACCAGCTTGCCCGCGTAAGGGTCGGTCCACAGCTTGAACGCCAGCGAGCAGAACTTGCCGGAATCGTTCGGCTGGACCTCGACCTTTTCGTCGGTCACCGGGTTCATGCCGACCGCCGGAGGAATGTCGATAGGAGCCGGCAGGTAGTCGATGACGGCATCGACGAGGACCTGGACACCCTTCTTCTTGAACGCAGACCCGCAGAGGACGGGGATGAGTTCGATCTTGCAGGTCAACCGGCGGATGGCCGCCTTGAGTTCGACCGCGGTGATGGGGCGATCCTCAAGCACCGCCTCAGCGATGGAGTCGTCCTTGTTGGAGACTGCATCGATGAGCTCGGCCAAGGCCGCCTGAGCGCGCTCGACGTGCTCAGCAGGAACATCCTTGATCTCGTAACGCAGACCCTCGTTCTGGATGTCACCGGGACCCCAGAGGATCGCCTTCTGGTTGACGACGTCGATGACGCCTTCAAACCGATCTTCGGCCCCCACGGGGATCATGATCGGGAACGCATACGCATTGAGCTTCTTGCGCATGTCGTTGAGGGCGTTCTCGAAGTTGGCACCCGTACGGTCCATCTTGTTGACGAACGCGATACGCGGGACGTGGTACTTGGTCGCCTGGCGCCAGACCGTCTCCGATTGCGGCTGCACACCGGCCACACCGCAGAACACGGCGACCGCACCGTCCAGAACACGCATCGAACGTTCCACCTCGGCCGTGAAGTCCACGTGACCCGGGGTGTCGATGATGTTGATCCGGTGAGGGATTGCCTCGCAGGCCTTGTAGAGACCTTCTTCCTTCTTCTGGGTCCAGAAGCAGGTCACAGCGGCAGAAGTGATCGTGATGCCGCGCTCCTTCTCCTGCTCCATCCAGTCCGTGACGGTGTTGCCGTCATCGACGTCACCGATCTTATGAATGAGCCCGGTGTAGAACAGGATTCGCTCGGTGGTCGTCGTCTTGCCGGCGTCGATGTGTGCCGCAATACCGATATTGCGGGTCCGCTCGAGCGGGTACTGGCGGTTCGGCGAATTCAGAGCCGTATTGATGGCATTGGCGTCACTCATGGCGTGGAGAGAAGAAGGTTTGGAAGATGAAAAACGCCCCGATCCCAGATCGGGGCGCGTCAGGAGTCCTCGATTACCAGCGGAAGTGGGCGAACGCCTTGTTGGCCTGAGCCATCTTGTGCACGTCATCCCGCTTGCGGATGGCGTTGCCCTGACCCAGATAAGCCTCCATCACTTCGGCTGCGAGAGCCTCGGTCATGGGGATACCCTTGCGGGCATCGGCGAAGGTCACGATCCAGCGCATGGCCAGGGAGTTCTGGCGATCCACGGGAACTTCCATCGGAACCTGGTAGGTGGCGCCGCCGACGCGACGGGCCTTGGTCTCGATGCGGGGCTTGGCGTTGTCGATGGCGCGCTGGAGCACCTCGAGCGGGCTGGCGCCCGGATTCTTCTCGGCGATGACCTCGAGGGCACCGTAGACGATGCGCTGGGCGAGGTTCTTCTTGCCGCCGTCCATGACGGTGTTCACGAGGCGGGCAACAAGAGCGCTGTTATACTTGGCGTCCGAAACAACGGGACGCCGATCGGCACGACGACGACGGGACATACAAAGAACGAGTAGGACTTTCCAGGGTTTGGAACCGGTGACCGGGCCATCTCGGTCCGGGGCGGTTCGTCAGTTTGAAAGGATGGAAGCTCGAGAGACTCTTACTTCTTCTTGGCAGCGGTGGCGGCACCCGGCTTCGGGCGCTTGACACCGTACTTGGAGCGGCTGACCCGGCGCTTTTCAACGCCAGCGGCGTCCAGAGTACCACGAACAATGTGGTAGCGGACACCAGGAAGATCCTTCACACGACCACCACGGACCAGAACGATCGAGTGTTCCTGAAGGTTGTGACCTTCGTCCGGGATGTAGGCGATGATCTCATTGCCATTGGTCAAACGCACCTTGGCCACCTTCCGCATGGCGGAGTTCGGCTTTTTGGGGGTGCGGGTCATCACCTGGAGACAAACGCCGCGGCGAAACGGGTTGCCATCCAAGGCAGGAGCCTTGCTCTTGTAGACCAACTTATTTCGGCCCTTCCGGACCAGCTGATTAATCGTGGGCATCGCAGCCTGAAATCGAATTGTACCGTCCCAATGTTGTCCGTCCAAGGACGGCGAAACGGAGCGCAGAAAGTACCAACGTCCTCCCCCGCTGCAATAGGTTTTTCCGAAATTTTCTGTTTAGTGCCCCTCTTCGCCGTGCGGAGCCGTCGCCCCTGGAACCCGTCGAACCAATGCGTCGGAACCCTCAGCGCCCGAATTCCATCAAGAAAAGGCATGGATTCGAGTCGGGAGGGCCCAACTTCCACCTTGCACTTGCACGTCGTCCGGTGCGAAAGCCGGGAATGCCCCTGCCCCGATCGATCCGCGCCTTCCGGTTGCGCCCCGGCAGTCCGGTGGCGCTTCGGCTCCAACATTGGCTTGGGCACCTCTCCGCCTATAGCGCCTCGCTGGATCCGATCCGCGACCCGGTGGAGGGGATTCATCAACTCAGACTCGTGGCCAAGTCGCTTCGAGCCGTCATCCGGCTTGCGGATGGGGGGCGCCCAGCCAAAGACCTGATCCTTCGCGATCGAGCCATCGGTCGGTTGGCGGCTCGGGTAGGCGTTTCCCGGGACTCACAGGTGCATTCGGAACTGCTCCTGAAGCTGGCCCGGAAGGAAGGCGCCCCAGTCCTGGCGGCCGTCGGACTCCTGATCCGACGCCACGCGGTCCGCAATTCCTCGTCGGGGGCGGCCAGCAAGGTGATCGGAGGCCTCACGGGCGAAGCGGACGCGCTGCAACGACTGCTGCCCGCCCGGGTCGATCCAGGCAGCATCGGCAAGGCAGTCTGGCGTTCCTACCGCAAGACGCTGGGGTGGCGCGAACGGGCGGTTGAGGAATCGGTTCCAACGGATTTTCACGCTTGGCGGCGATGGCAGAAACGATTGGAGGCCCAACTCAGGCTGGTTGGCGTCGATGACGCCAACGATCCGGGCAGGCTTTGGTCGGACCTTCACGAGCTGCAGGAGGATCTTGGAACGCTCCACGATGTGGACGAACTGGCGGACCGACTCGGCGCCGAAGCCCAGTGGAAGGGCATCCACCCACGGATCCGACGGCGGTTGCTCAAGCTTCTCGATCAACGCCAGCGCGAACTGCGGCGGCGTCTCGTGAGGGGCTCGAGGAAGGTTCTGGGAACCCGGCTTCGACGATGTTGCCGGGCCACGGCGAAGGCCTGGGAGAAGGCTGCCCAAACGCCTTGAGCATCCCCCGGGCGGCGCTACTTGCCGAAGACGCTCCGGAGATACTCGCGACTCCGGGTCGCGATGGCTTCCGGCCCTTCCTCGAATCGGAACACCTCGACCGAGACCGTCCCGTCGTACCCAACATCGCCGAGGGCCGAGACAATCGGCCGGAAGTCCACGTCCCCGAAGCCGGGCCCCTTGAGGTTGCTGTCGTTGGCGTGGAAGTAGCCGAAGCGCCCCTTCGAGGCTCGGATCACGTCGGGCACGGAGGTGGGTTCAGAAGACATCGCCTTGACGTCGAGAATGATGCTCATCGCTGGCGACGCGAACAGGTCCGCGAACCGACGGGCCTCGGACGCGGTGTTGATGAAGTTGGTCTCGGCTGGAGCGAGAGGCTCGAAACAGAGGGTGAAGCCTCGTTCCGCCGCACGCCGGACCGCAGGACCGAAGACCTCGGCAGCCCACTCCCAACCTTGGGAAGGAGAGACGCCGGGCAGGAGATTCCGTTGCTTGGGCGAACCCACAACCATCGAAGGCGCGCCGATGTCGGATCCGAAGTCGACCAGATCGACGAAATACCGGGCCGTTCGGTTCCGGACGAGTGGATCCGGACTGGTAACATGGAGGCCTTCCGTCTGGACCAGCACCCAATGGATGGCCGAGATGCTCATCCCGGCTTCCTCTGCCATGGCGCGGATCTCAGCGCGACGGCTGGCGGGGATGTCCGTCACGGAGCGTGCCAGGGTAAAGGGCGCGATCTCGACCGCGTCATACCCCGCCTTGCGGGCGAAGGCGAACGTGTCGGGCAGGGTCCAACCCTGGAAGATCTCGTTGCAGATGGCGAACTTCACGCAGCGGAGGTTATGCCTTCCGGCGGCGCTGAAAAAGCCCGGATCGGGCGACTGCTTCACGCGCCCCGAGTTACCGCCCCTGCCCCACCACCTGCTCCCACCGAGCCCCAGCCAGACGTTCCCGAAGGCCGGACACGAGCACCGACGGAAGCGACGGTCCCTCGTACACCAGCGCCGAGTACACCTGCAGCAGGCTCGCCCCGGCCAGGACCTTTTCCCACGCATCCTCCACCCGGCTGATCCCGCCCACCCCGATGATCGGAACCCGCCCCGTCGTTTGCCGGTACAGGTGCCGGATGACCTCCGTGCTGCGTTCCCGTACCGGCCGACCGCTGAGCCCTCCGGTCTCGTTGTAAACGATCCGGGCAACGGGATCGGAAGTCCCCGGGCGCGCGATCGTGGTGTTCGTCGCCACCAACCCATCCAGCGCCCGCGGTCCCACGAGCGAGACCACATCATCCAGCGCATCGAAGGAGAGGTCGGGGGCCACCTTCACGAGGATGGGCTTCAACCGCCCCGCTGGACCGGCTTCCCGACGGCGCGCCGCGTTCACCTCCTGCAAAGCCGCCAGGATCTCGTCGAGGGCGGACTTGTCCTGCAGTTGGCGCAGGTTCGGTGTGTTCGGCGAACTCACGTTCACCACAAAGAAGTCCGCCAACCCCCACAACTTCCCGAAAGAGTAGGCATAGTCCGATGCCGCATCCGCCAGCGACGTGACCTTGGACTTCCCGAGGTTGATCCCCACCGGATGCGCGGGCCATCGACCTGCCGCGTGCCACTTCTCCAATCGCCCCGCCAACGCGTCGGCTCCCGGATTGTTGAACCCCATCCGATTCAGCAACGCCTCCTCGCCCGGCGCCCGGAACATCCTCGGCTCCGGATTGCCCGGCTGGCCATGACGGGTCACGCCGCCCAGTTCGCTGAACCCGAAACCCATCGCCTCCCACGCCGGCACCGCCACCGCGCCCTTGTCCATCCCGGCGGCCAACCCCACCGGGTTGGGAAACCGCAGTCCAAACGCCTCGACCGGCAACCCGGGAACGTCGAACCAACCGGCCATCGCCCGGCACAGCATCGGACTGGCACTCAGCAACGCCAACCCCTGCAGCGTGCGATTGTGGATGCGCTCCGAATCCTGGAGGAACAACAGCGGACGAACCCAATTGTGATAGTACCAGCTCACCGGGCACGGAGGGTCTCGGTTTCGCCCCCCGGCGCAAGCCCGGCGTCAGGGTGAATCGCGGAAAATGAGGAAGTGGTGCGCCCGATTGGATTCGAACCAATGACCGTCCGCTTAGAAGGCGGATGCTCTATCCAACTGAGCTACGGGCGCCCCGTCGGCCCGCAGGGTCGAGTTTCAAGTTTGAAGTTTCAAGGCCCAAGAACCTTCCGGGTTTGGGCTGGAGGCATCGCAGGAGCGCCATTAGCCTTGCCCGAGTGTCCTCCCGTCTCCGCCCACTCTGGTACTCGCTGGCAGGTCTGGTCCTCGCCTGGATCCTGGCCATGGCCGGGTTTGCCATCGTCCGGCACAACAAGGCGACCCCGGAGAAGATCTGGGCGCTTCTCCAATCCACCGATCTCTCCAAGCTCAGCCCGGAGGACCGAAAGCGCGCCCTCGCGCGATTGGCCGATCTGCTTAACCGACTCACGCCCGAAGACCGTCGGAAGGCGCGGATCTCCGGCGAATGGGGCCGCTGGATGAAGCAGATGACGACCGGCGAAAAGGCCGAACTCATCGAGAAGACCCTGCCCAGTGGCATCAACCAGATGCTGTCGGCCTTCGAACAGATGCCGGATGCCCAGCGACGAAAGGTGATCGGCGAATCCATCCAGCAGATGCGCCAAGCCCGCGCGGAGGCGGAGGCTGAAGGAACCGAGGGAAGCCCCGGTCCTGGAGCCGGCGAGGGAGGCGGCGACCCCTTCGCCGACCTGCCGCAGGACACCCGGGAGAAGATCGTGGCAGGCGGTTTGAAGTCCTTCATGGATCAGGGTTCGGCCGATACCAAGGCCCAACTCCAACCACTGATCGAAGAACTCCAGCGCTCCATGGAGAACGGCGGTCGCATGGGCCGCAGGCGTCCACTCCGTCCTTCCCAGCCTTGAACGCCCACGCGGAACCCGAGGCCATCGATCGCCCATTTCCCCGACCAGGCCGGGAAATGGAAAGGGCCTTCACGCTCATCGAACTGCTCGTCGTGATCGCCATCATTGGAATCCTTGCGGGAATTGCCCTCCCCTCCATCGGCAAGGCTGCCGAGAAGGCCCGGGCCACCGCCTGCCTCTCCAACCTCCGCCAGATTGGGATCTCCCTTCGGCTCTATCTCGACGACCACGGAAACCGCTTCCCCACGATGGCGAACCGTTCCTCCGACACCAACCTCGTGGTCACGAATGCAGTCGAGAACGTGCTCGGGCCCACCCTCGGCAGCACCCACGTCCTCCGGTGCCCCTCTGACCGGCAACGGATCTTCGAACAGACCGGTTCCAGCTACTTCTGGAACTTCCTCCTCAATGGCCAGGCCGCCGACCACCCGCGATTGCTGGGACTGGCCCTGCGCGCGGACGGAGTCGCGCTGTTCAGTGACAAGGCCGAGTTCCACGCAGCCCGCGGCGCAGGCCGTGGCAAGAACCACCTCTACGCCGATGGGGCGGTGAAGACGTTCTTCACGCTCGAGACCGAAACCCGCCCCAGCCAGCCATGATCACCCTCCAGAAGCTCACCAAGATCTTCGGCGGCCGGACCGCCGTGGATTCCCTCGACCTCTCCGTTCCCAAGGGCGCGATCTTCGGATTGCTTGGGCACAACGGCGCCGGAAAAAGCACCACCATCGGCATGCTCCTGGGACAGGTCTGGCCCACATCGGGCTCGGTCGTCGTCTGCGGCCACGACGTCACCCGCGATCGCCATTCAGCCCTTCAAAGGGTTGGAGCCATCTTCGAGACGCCGATCTTCTACGAGTACCTCAGTGGACGCCGGAACCTCGAGATCCTCGCCACCTATACCGCGCCCACCTCCGCCGCCCGCATCGCCGAGGTCGCGGAGTGGGTCGGGCTCGCCGGACGAGAGGATTCCAAGGTCCGGACCTACTCCCACGGCATGCGCGCGCGCCTCGCCCTCGCCCAGGCCCTCCTGCCCGGTCCGGAACTCCTGATCCTCGACGAACCCACCAACGGCCTCGATCCCGAGGGCATCCACGAGATGCGCGAAACGATCCGGCGCCTGCACCGCGAGTTGGGCCTGACGATCCTCCTCTCCTCCCACCTGCTCTCCGAGGTCGAGCAACTCTGTTCCCGGATCGCCGTGATCCATGGCGGACGGAAGGTCTTCGACGGGCCCTTGTCGGAGACCCGCGCCAACCCATCCCGCGTCCGCCTCCGCGTGGACCGCTTCGACCTGGCCACCTCGACGCTCCTCGCAGAAGGCTGGATCACGGCCGCGGAACCGCCCGATACGGTCTTTCTCGCATCTGGCCGCACGGTAGGCAGGGTCGTCCGGCGCCTGGTCGAACTCGGCATCGAAGTCGAGGGCATCACCCGGGAGGAAGCCACGCTGGAATCCTTCTATCTTGAACTGGTGAAGACAGCGCGCCTTCAGCAACCCGCCGCCGGCGGTCGTCCTCCAGCCCTGCCTCCCGTCCAGAAACCCTGAACTCCGCGATCCTGCACCCGATGATCCTGCTCCAACTGCGGAACGAACTCTGGAAGCTGTTCGGCAAGAAACGGACCTACCTCGGCTTCGTCATGTTCCTGCTTGCCCAGGCCGTGATCCTGCTCGTGTTCCGCTTCTCGCCCGCGTCGCGCCAGATGGGCCGACTCCTCGAAAACAACGGCTACGACATGACCCAGTTCCTGTCGCCGCTGACTGCTGCAACCTTCACCAACTTCTGGCTCGCCGTCATCCTGCTCCCCCTGTTCGGCGCCCTGGTCGGCGGCGACCTCGTCGCGAAGGAAGCCGAGGACGGAACCCTGCGACTGATCCTCGCCCGGCCGATCTCACGACTGCGCCTGCTGGCGTTGAAGTGGGTCGCCGGCGCGATCTTCTCGATGCTCCTCTGCCTCGCCCTCGGCGTCACAGGACTGCTGTTCGGCCAGACCTGCTTTCCGTGGGGCGGCCTCTTTTACTTCTTTCCCGGCGAGGCTTTCGCCGTGTTCGAACCACGCGAGGGCCTGATCCGGTTCGCGGGCGCGCACGTCTTCATGTCCATCGCTGCGACCTCGGTCATGGGCCTGTCGTTTCTCTTCGGTTGCTTCAACGTGAAGCCGGCGGCGGCAACGATCCTCGCCCTGTCGCTCGTCTTCCTCAGCTTCATCATGATGAACATTCCCTGGTTCAATGACCTGAAGCCTTGGTTCCTGACCTACCACCTCAACCTCTGGCAGCAACTCTATGGCGAACCCATCCAGTGGGGACGCATCGGCGAATCCCTCTTCATCCTGATCGGGATCAACGCCACCTTCTTCGCCGGCGGGGTCGCGGTCTTCAGCGTCCGCGACATCAAGTCCTGAGGATCATTCGTCCGACTCAACCCCCTCCTGTTGCAGCAGGAGTTCGGTGGCCGTCGCCAGATCGATACCCCAGCGGCGCGCCAGCAGCGGCACCCGCTCCGAGTTCGTCGATTCAAAGGGGATCTGACCGTACATCGCCGGTTCGGCTTCCTCGCCGTATTCCATCGTGCGGAGCCCGAGCAACCGTTCGTCCAGGGTGACCCGCCCCTCGTTCCAGAGGACATCCCCGCCCCACGCATACCCGCGGAGCACCCGACCGTCCCGCAACCGCGCCCAGCCATGGAACCCCAGCACGCGATCCAGCGAGAAGAACTGCACTTCGCCCGTCTCCCGGCTCAACTCCACCAGAAACCGGTACAAAGCATCGACGTCCGATGTCGGGTCCGGCAATGCCCCGCCCACCAGCAGCGTCCAACCCTCCACCGGTTGCGACAGGAACAAGGTCCGCTCCCGAGCCCGCGACATGGCCTCCGCCCACGAAACAATGGGACCCCGCAGGGACAGCGCCGCACGGAGGTGGGTGGTGTTGGACGACTTGACCGCCAGCCACCGGGTGGGAAGCGGAAAAGGAATGACCCGCCTGCGGACCGAGGTGATCTGGCTCAACTGATCGACCAACCGGTTTTGACGGCGCCACTGCCGCAATTGACGCCGGTGCATCAGGATCATCGCAACGGCCCCGGCCAGCACGAGGCCGAACGAAGCCAGAAGGACGAGAATGACCCGGGTCACCCTCAAATCCCTACTGTTGGATCCCCAGTCAGGCAACCTCGATTTCGGGCTCCCTGCGCAATCCGAAAACTCCCCACTGGCCAAGCATCCCAGTCCACCTACTATCGACGGCCAAAGCCATGAGACCCCTGATCCGCAATTGCGCCGGAATCCCGAGGCGGGACTTCCTCCAGCTAGGCATCGGAGGAATGTTGGGATTGGGGTTCGCCGATGCGTTGCGTCTCCAAGCCGGGGCGGCCGCGGGCAAGTCGATGAAGGTGGTCCACACGCCCACCCACCCGACCAAGCCGGTCAATTGCATCATGGTCTGGCTCGATGGCGGTCCGTCGCATTACGAGACCTTCGATCCCAAGCCGGACGCGCCCTCGGGCATCCGCGGTGACTTCAAGCCCATCTCCACCGCCGTACCCGGCATGCAGTTCAGCGAAGCCGTCCCGGAACTCGCCAAGGTCGCCGACAAGCTCACCATCCTGCGCTCGCTCTGCCACAAGGACCCCAACCACGGCGGCGGCAACCATTACCTCATGACCGGCATGCCCACGCCGCAACCGGTCGCATGCGGGGCCTTTGTCACGTTCCATCCCTCGTTCGGATCCGTCGTCTCCCATCAGCGTGGCCAACGCGAAGGCCTGCCACCGTACGTCACCATGCCGCAGGTCTCGCGTAGCGGCGGACCCAACTTCCTGGGCGGCCAGCATGCCCCGTTCGTGATCGACGGTTCGCCCAACTCCGCGGGCTTCCAGGTACGCGACGTCGTGCTGCCGCCGGAAATCAGCGAAGGCCGGGCCACCTCCCGCCGCGAACTCCGCACCGCCCTCGATCGCATGGAACGGCACGCGGACAAGCTCGCCGACGATCCCGCCGTCACCTTCGACCAGTACCTGGCACAAGGCGTCGGCCTCGTCCTTTCGCCCAGAGCGCAGACCGCCTTCGACCTCAAGAAGGAGGACGAGAAGGTCCGCGAACGTTACGGCCGGAACGACTTCGCCCAGCGTCTCCTGCTCGCCCGCCGACTGGTCGAGGTCGGGGTCTCCTGGGTGACCGTCTACTCCGGCGGATGGGACCATCACACCAAGCTTTTCGAGGCCTACAAGGGGGACACCGTCCGCAACCTCGACCGCGGCGTCGCCGCGCTCATCGCTGACCTCCATGACCGCGGCCTGCTGGATTCCACTCTCGTGGTTGTGCTCGGCGAATTCGGCCGCACGCCCAAGGTGAACAAGGACGCCGGGCGCGACCACTGGCCGCACGCGATGTCCGTCCTGTTCGCCGGCGGTGGCGTTCCGCGCGGTCACATTATCGGTGCCACCGATGCCAAGGGCTACCACGCCGCCGAGAAGGTCTGCCGCCCGGAGGACTTCGCCGCGACGATCTACACCAAGCTCGGCATCGATCATCAGCAGATCCTCCACACCCCGACCGGACGACCGGTCCAACTCGTGAACAACGGCCGCGCCATCCGCGAACTGTTCACCTGAACCCCGTCATGTCCGTCGTGTTCCGGTCCCTGTTGACCACGGGCCTCATGGCCGCCGTTGTCCTTCCCGTCCTCGCCGCGCCGCCCGCCCTGGAGCACCTGTTTCCGCCCAGTGCCCGACCCGGCTCCACCAACGAACTCACCGGCGTCGGAACCCTCACTCCCTGGCCCGCGCCGCTCGTCTTCAATCACCCCGGCATTCGGGCAACCCCAACCACCAATTCGCCCCGGTACACGCTGACCGTCGACGCTTCGGTCCCTCCCGGCACCTACCTCGCCCGCGCCCTCAACGACGAGGGCGCCAGCGCCCCACGCTTCCTCATCGTCGACCCACGCCCCACGCTCGCCGAATCCGAACCCAACGACGCCGCGGACAAGGCCCAGCCCATTCCCCGGCTCCCCGCCCTCGTCGAGGGCCGACTCGAGAAGCGCGATGACGTCGACACCTTCGAGATCTCCCTCCGCAGGGGACGCACTCTGGTCGCCCGCATCGAGGCCTTCATCCTCGGTTCCCCGCTCGACGCCGTCCTCCGACTCCGGGACCACCGAGGCTCCCTAGTCACCTGGAACCACGACGACGGCTTTACCTTCGACCCCTTCCTCCACTTCACGGCGCCCGCCGACGGCAAGTACCGACTCGAAGTCTTCGGCTTCCCGCACCCGGCCGATTCAGACATCCGCTTCACCGGAAACGCCCGTTGCATCTACCGCCTGCACCTCGATGACGGTCCCTACGCCTTCGGCACCGAACCGGCCGGACTCAGCCGATCGAATCCGGCGCCCGTGCGACTGCTGGGCTGGAACCTCGGCTCTCGGACCAACCCCATCCCGCTCGGGTTGCCCGGTCAACCGGGCCCCGGCATCCGCTGGACCACCGTCGAGATCCCGGACGTTGCCGGACCGCCCCGACTCCCGGTCGGCGACGGACCCGAGATCCTCGAATCGCCCACCGCCAACGACTCCGCCACCAACCACACCGCGCTTCCAGTTCCCGGCGCTGCCACCGGAACCCTCCGCAAGCCCCGCGAGCGCGACCGATACGCCTTTCAGGCCCGCAAGGGAGTGACCTACCGCGCCGACGTTCAGGCCTCCGCGCTGGGTTCTCCCCTCGACGCCTCGCTCGCCCTCCTCGACACCGCCGGCAAGGAACTCGCCCAGAACGACGACGCCTCCATGGGCGATCCTGCCCTGACGTGGAAGGCCCCGTCTGACGGAACCTTCATCGCCTCGGTGGGCAGCCCGCTTTCCAAGGCCGGCCCCGATCACCGCTACCGCCTGGAGATCCAGCCCATCGCACCGGGCATCCGGGCCGTGGCCGCCGCATCCTCGGTGACCGTCGAAGCCGGCCGCACCAACGAATTCAAGGTGACGCTCGAGCGCCTCGGTGGCCTCGAAGGAACCATCCGTGTCGAGACCGGTCCAGTCCCCGAAGGCGTCACCGTCGCCCCGGCCGAAGCCGCGGCTGGGGCAAACGAGGTCACCCTCCAATTCATCGCGGGAACCAACGCCCCGGTCGCCCAGGTCCCGCTCCAACTCTTCGCCCGCAGCGTCACGAACACCCTCTCGGCGCCCGTTCTCCACGCCATCGCCACCACCGGCGAAAACAACGGCGTCCCGCAGGGATTCCATCAACTTCTCGTCAACGACACGGACTGGCTCTGGCTCACCCTCCGCCGGCCCACCGCCAAACCCTGAGCCAGAACCATTCCCGCCGCATGCCCCGATCCCTCCGCTTTTTCCTGCTGATGGCGATCGGGATCAGCCTTGGCTTTGGCCTCCTGATCTGGGGCATCGAAACCGGCATCGGACACGTCCCCTACGACCGCACCGACAGCCAGGGGCATCCCATGGGATTCAATGACCGGCTGTACCCGGAGCACCTCGGGATCATCCTCCGGGCGATCGACCCCCTTGACTACCTTCCCGCGGTTCGCGGGCTGAACTCCGCCTACTTCTGGCTCTATCTGCTCGCCCATGGCCTCGCCTTCCACCGCATTGCGACCATCGATCTCACCCGCCCCCGGGCCAACCTGATCTTCTTCGCCTCCCAGGTGCTCCTCTTCCCGATGGGTGTCCCGGGACTCTGGGTCCTGGTCGCATGCCCCGTCGAATGGTTCCAGGGGAAGCTCGACCGCGAAGGCATCATCGACATCCCCTTCTTCTGGGCCATGGCCCACTCCGCGTGGCTCGTCGTCAGCGTCACGACGATCGCCGTCCTCTTCCTCGCCCAACGCCAACTCGCCTGGCGCACGCTCCGCCAAGCCACCGCGAAATCCGGGCCCCACTAACCCACAGCACGCCCTCCATCGCCCCCAGGAGCCAGCTCGACGAAAGGCACCGCACCGGAATCAGGGGCAACGCCCGAACTTCCCCCCACGCAGAAATCGCTTCTCGCCCGCCGAACCTGCGCCACACTCCGGACCATCGGTCCGGTCCATCCCCGGCCCACCCCTGTCTCCATGTCCACCAAAGTCTGGCTCCCGATCCTCCTCGTGGGCGCCGTCACCGGTGCCACCGGCTACCAACTGGGCCGCCGCCAAGCCCCGGCACCAGCCCCCGTGGATTCGCGCCGGGTCGAGACGACGGGCGCCCCACGCAGCTTCCCGGCCGTTCCCTCGACCACACCGCCGCCCCGCACCAACGCGCCGTCAGCTCAGTTCGGCACCCTCGAATCCAGGCTCCGGGCCGTCCTCCGCGAACATCCCAACCGCCGCTGGATGCGCCTGTCCGACATCGCCCGCACCATCAAGCCCGGCGAGGCCATCGACGCGATCCAACTCGGCAATTCGATCCTGCCGCCGGGCTTCCGGGACAACTTCCGGCAGCAGGTCCTCGAACACTGGGCCGAGGTCGAACCGCTGGCTGTCCTGCAATACGGACAGGATCTCAAGGACCGCAACGAACGCATCCAGGCCCTCCGCCCCGCAGTGACCGAGTGGGCCCGACGTGATGCCAGCACCGCCCTGGCCTGGATCCAGAAATTGCCCACCGGCGTGGAACGACGCGTACTGCTCAACGCCGCCATCCACGGACTCGCCGAGGTGGACCCATCCGCGGCTTCCGCACAGATTGAAGCCCTGCCGGCCCAAGAGCGCCACGAAGCCCGCCGCGCCGTCATCGCCAGCATCGCGGAGTCCGATCCCTTGCGCGCCGCGCAAATGGCGATGGAGATGCAATCCAAGGGACTCGGCCAACGTGGCGGGGCCAACCTCCTGACCATGGTCGTCCAGACCTGGTCCCAGAAGGAACCGGAGGCCGCCATCGCCTGGTGCCGGAAGCTGCCCGCCAACTCCCAGACCCAGCGGATCCTCGTCGAGGCCAGCCAGAGTATCGCCTGGCAGGACCCGAAGACCGCCCTCGCGTTGGCCAGCCTCATCTCCTCCGGAAAGCAGCGGGAACAGGCCGTCGGCAACGCCCTGACCACCATGTCCCAGCGGAACCCGGAGGCCGCCCGCGAATACCTCGCAGGTCTCGCCGAAGGCCCTGAGCGGACCACCGCGATCCTCGCCATCGCCCAGGGGATGAACCAGGACCCGGTCGCCGCCGCCGAACTCCTCAAGGGCGTGAAGAACATCGGCGACCGCGGCTGGGCCTTCCACAATGTCGCCAGCGAACTGGCCCAGCAGGATCCCTCCGCCGCACTGACCTGGGCGCGCGCCCTGCCTACCGGCCCCGGTCGCGAACAGGCGCTGGCTGGCGTCTTCGCGGGCTGGGCGCAGAATGATCCCGCCGCCGCCGCCAAGGCTTCCCTCGAACTCCCGCCGGGCACCGCACGCACCCAGGCCATGGGTCAACTCCTCCAGGCGTGGGCCTCCCAGGACACCTCAGCCGCCCTCGACTGGCTGAAACAGGTTCCCTCAGAAAGCCACCGGCGCGAGATCACCCAGCACCTGATCTGGTCGATGGACGGATCCGACCCCAAGCCTCTGGCCGATTTCTTCTCCGGCCTGCCCGCCGGTGATTCCCAGCGCCAGATGATCGGTGACCTCGCCGGCCGATGGGCGGACACCGACCTCGACGGGGCGCTCGAATGGGCGAAGACGCTCCCGGAAGGTCGGGCCCGCGCCGCCGCCATGACCCGGCTTTCCCACCAGTGGGCCGAACAGAACCCTGCCGACGCCGCGGGCTTCGCGAAGGAACTTCCCCCGGGCGAACTCCGGAGCCAGATGCTCGCCACCGTGGCCGAACGTTGGGGCCAGTCCGAACCCGAGCAGGCCGCCAAGTACCTCCTCGAACTTCCCGCCGACAGCGCCCGCCGTGGCGCCCTCCAGAACCTGCTCTCCAACTGGGCCGGCAACGATCCCAAGGCCGCCGCCGCCTTCCTGGACGACCTTCCCGCCAACATCCCCCGGGACAGCCTCGCCGAAGGTCTCGCCAACCGCTGGGCCAGCCAGGATCCCGCCGCCGCCCTCGAATGGGCCAAGGGACTCACCGATCCCGAGGCCCGCAAGGCCGCCATGACTTCCGCCCTCGGCAGTTGGGCCCACTCGTCCCCAGCTGAGGCTGCCACCTTCGCCGCCCAGATCCCCGCCGGCCCCGAACAGGAACGGGCCGTCACCGCCGTCCTCAACGACTTTGTCCGCATCGATCCCACCCGCGCCGCCGAGTGGATCACCCGCTTCCCCGAAGGCGAACTCAGGTCCCAGGCCAACAACATCCTCCTGAACCAGTGGACCCGCGAGAACCCGGCCGCCGCCGCCGAATGGCTCAACCAGATGCCGGAATCCCCATCCCGCCAGCAAGCCATCCAGACCTTCGTCTCCCAGGCCTCCAACCAGGAACCCGAGGCCGCCTGGAACTGGGCCGGCGCCGTCACCGAGGACTCCACCCGCGCCTCCCTCCTCGAGTCCGCTGCCGCCCAGTGGATGCGCCTCGACCCCGCCAAGGCAGCCGTCGCCATCCAGGCCTCCAAACTCCCACCGGAAGTCATCGAACGCCTCCTCAAGTCCCCGGAGTGACCGCTCCTGCCGAGGAGTCCCAAGTTTCAAGATTCAAGTTTCAAGCCAACGGTGGGGCGAGTCCCCACGAGCCGCCGAGCAGTCCCAGTTTTCAAGCCATTCAAACTTGAAACTGAAATCTTGAAACTCCCCAGCTTGCGCCCGTTTCTGTCCTTGCTGGATTCCCGCGTTGCCGTTTACTGCCCGTCCGTGTGCGCGAATTCAGGTTCCTGAACCCACTGCACAGAACGGCCCGTCAGACGGCCGTTTTCAACCGTCTCACTCCCAGCGGGCGATCCCTCTCCAAGGGAACCCTCCTAGCGCGGACAACATAGAACTCAGGCAAACACACTACCCACCATGGCCAGCCATCAATGGAAATTCTTCCGCGCGGGCGGATTTGATCAGGTCAAACTCGAGAGCGGCGCTGACCTCCTCAACCTCGATCAACTCGATCAGAAACTCTGGGTCGCCCTCGCCTGCCCCACCAATGGCCTCGAGTTCGATCCCAAGACCGCTGCCCTCATCGACACCGACAAGGACGGCCGCATCCGCGCCAACGAACTCATCACCGCCATCAAGTGGGCCGGCGGCCTCCTCAAGAACGCCGACGACCTGATCAAGGGCTCCGCAACCCTCCCCCTCGCGTCCATCAACGACGCTACCCCCGACGGCAAGGCGGTCCTCGCCTCCGCCCGTCAGATCCTCGGCAACCTCGGCAAGAAGGACGCCACCACCATCGGCCTCGACGAAGTCGCCGACACCGCAAAGATCTTCGCCCAGACCCTCTTCAACGGCGACGGCATCGTCCCCGCCGATTCCGCCTCGGATGACGCCACCAAGGCCGCCATCAGCGACGTCATCGCCTGCGTCGGCTCAGTGACCGACCGCTCCGGCAAACCCGGGGTGAACGTGGCCCTGGTCGAGAAATTCTTCGCCGAGGCCGCCGCTTTCGACACCTGGATCACGAGGTCCGAAACCGAAGCCGCCACCCTCCTGCCGCTCGGAGCCGCCACGGCCGACGCCGTCGCTGCCGTGAAGGCCGTGAAGACCAAGGTCGATGACTACTTCGGCCGTTGCCGCCTCGCCGCCTTCGATCCCCGCGCGCTCGGCGCGTTGAACCGCGAGGAGAAGGAATACCTCGCCATCGCCGCCAAGGATCTCCAGATCACCGCCGCCGAAGTCGCCGGATTCCCCCTGGCGCAGGTCGCCGCCGGCAAACCCCTGCCCCTCGGCACCGGCATCAATCCTGCCTGGGCCGCCGCCATCGGCACGCTCATTGCCGCTGCCGTGAAGCCCGTCCTCGGCGTCCGCGACAGCCTCACCGAAGCCGACTGGGCCGCCCTCCTCGGCAAGCTCGGTCCCTTCGAGTGCTGGAGCGCCGGGAAGGCTGGAACCACCGTCGAGAAGCTCGGCAAGGATCGTGTCCGCGCCCTGCTCACCTCCGGTTCCAAGGCCGCGATCCTCGCACTCATCGCCCAGGACAAGGCCCTCGAAACCGAAGCCAATGCCATCTCGACCGTCGAGAAACTCATCCGCCTGAACCGGGACCTGTACCGGCTCGCAACGAATTTCGTGAACTTCAAGGACCTCTACGATGCCGGCGAAGCCGCCATCTTCCAGGTCGGCACCCTGTTCCTCGACCAACGCTCCTGCACCCTCTGCATCACCGTCGAGGACGCCGGCAGACACGGCACCATGGCCGGACTCGCTGGCGCCTACCTCGCCTACGTCGACTGCGTCCGCAAGGGCTCCGGCGAGAAGCTCTCCATCGTCGCCATCTTCTCCCAGGGCGATGACGACAACCTGATGGTCGGCCGCAACGGTCTGTTCTACGACCGCAAGGGCAAGGACTACGACGCCACCATCACCAAGATCATCGCCAACCCGATCTCCCTCCGGCAGGCCTTCTGGTCCCCGTACAAGAAGTTCGTCCGCCTCATCGAGGAACAGGTCGCCAAACGCGCTGCTGCCGCCGATGCCGACGCCAACGCCAAGCTCGCCGCCGCCGCCGCCGCGACCGCCAATGCCGACAAGGCCGCTCCGGCACCCGCCGCGGCCGAACCCAAGAAGATCGACGTCGGCATGGTCGCTGCCCTGTCCGTCGCCTTCGGCAGCATCGGCACCGCCTTCGCCTACGTCCTCGGACTGTTCAAGGGCGTCACGCCGCCCCAACTGCTCCTCGGCTTCATCGGCGTCATCGCCCTGATCTCCGGGCCGTCGATGATCCTCGCCTACATCAAGCTCCGGAAGCGCAACCTCGGCCCCATCCTCGATGCCAACGGCTGGGCCGTGAACGCCGCCGCCAAGATCAACGTGCCTTTCGGCACCTCGCTCACCGGCATCGCCCAGCTCCCGCCGGGATCCTCCGTCGACTACAACGACTCCTACGCCGAGAAGAGCTTCCCCTGGAAGATGTGGCTCGCCGTCATCCTCTTCGCCTACCTCGGGTTCAATTACTATCAAGCCAAGTACGATGACTCCCTGCCCAACGCCGTGAAGAGCACCGAACTGCTCGGCAAGCTCTCGCCCAAGTACGTGGATCCCGCCAAGGCCACCAAGACCGACTCCACCAACGGCCCGGTCAAGGCTCCCGAGCCCGCCAAGTAAGCCAATCCACGACGCCCACGTCGTCGGCACACAACAAGGCCCGGATCGCCCCCCGCGATCCGGGCCTTTTTCTTACATCGTAGCCGCCGACGTCCGGAGGCGGTCCCCATCCGCATCGTAGCCGACGACGTCAGGAGGCGGTCCCCGGGGGAGTTCCCAGTCCCCAGTTCCCAGATCCCAGTTCTGGCAACTGGCGACTGGCATCTGGGAACTCTCTCCGGGTCCACAACGCCGGAGGCGTTGCAGCCGGTAGCCCGGGGTGCGAAGCGACCCCGGGTCCAAGGCCCCATTTCGACATCAACCCCGGAGGGGTTGCAGACGGCGTGCTCTTCCTTGATTCGCGGCTGGGTAAACGATTCCGGGCTCCCCTGCGATCCGACCCCTTCTTACCCCTGCCGGGGAACAGATGGATTTTCGCGCGCGTTCCCCGGGTAGGCGCTGACGCGCCAACCCGGGGCTATCGGCTGTAACGCCTCCGGCGTACCCGACGAACCCGTGAATGGAAACGACGCCCTGCCGAATGGCCCACCCGCAGCTTCCAACCAACGTCAGAAGGCGGGCGCCGGGGGAGTTACCAGTCCCCAGTTACCAGGGCTCCAGTACTGGCATCTGGGGACTGGCAACTGGCAACTCGCCCCACCCCTACGCCCGGAGCTTCACCAGCAGGTCCTTGCTCTCCACCGTTTCACCCAGCGTGACGTGCACGGCATCGACCACGCCATCGACCGGCGACGTCACCGTGGTCTGCATCTTCATCGCCTCCATCATGAGGATCTTGTCCCCCTTCGCGATCTTCTGGCCGACGGTCACCGAGATCGTGGCCACGAGGCCCGGAATCGGTGCGCCCACCTGGGTCGGATCCGCGATGTCCGCCTTGGGCCGGGTCTTGGACTGTGGCGCCACCTTGCGGTCGTTGACGTAGGCTTCGCGGGAAATGCCATTCAACTCGAATGTCACCGTGCGGCGGCCGTCCTTGTCCGGCTCGCTCACGTTGATGAGTTTGATGATGAGCGTCTTTCCCTCCTGGATCGCAACGCTGATCTCTTCCCCGCGGCGCAGGCCGTAAAAGAATGCCGTCGTCGGCAGCACCGACACGTCGCTGTACTCACGAAGGTGCTTCGAGAAATCCACGAACACCTGCGGATACATGAGGTGCGAGAACAGGTCGTCCTCCGCCACCGGCCGCTTGAGCTTCGTCGCCAACTCCTCGCGCAACTTGTCAAAGTTCGCCGGCTCCGCCACCGCCCCGGGGACCACTCCCCGTTGGAAGTTCTTTCGGGCTTCAGCGTGCCGCTTCTCGCCCAGCACCACCCGGGACAGCCCTTCCGGCCAACCGCCCTCGGGCCAGCCCAGGCCACCCGACAGCATGTCCACCACCGACTCCGGGAACGGCGTCGCGCCCGGTTCCAGGTTGAGCACGTCCACCGGCTTGATGCCACGGCTGAAGAGGAAGAGCGCCATGTCGCCGACAACCTTCGACGACGGCGTGACCTTCACGATGTCGCCGAACAGTTGGTTCACCTCCGCGTACATCCGCGCGATCTCGGGCCACCGATGCGACACGCCCATGCTCGCCGCCTGCTCCTTGAGATTCGTGTACTGCCCGCCCGGCATCTCGTGCAGGTAAACCTCCGCTGAGCCCGTCTTCGGCGCGGTGTCGAAGGGCGCGTAGGTCTCGCGAACCTTCTCCCAGTAGTCCGAGAACTCGTTCAGCGTCTCGACGTCGAGCTTCGTGTCGCGCGGCGCATTCTGCAGGGCCGCCGCCACCGAGTTGAGGTTCGGCTGGGACGTGCTGCCCGACATCGACGCCATCGCGAGGTCGACGATGTCCACGCCGGCGTCCGACGCCTGCAGGATCGACGACGCCTGCACGCCCGCCGTGTCGTGCGTGTGGAAATGCACTGGGATCCCGATCTCATCCTTGAGCGCCTTCACCAGCTTGCGCGCGGCGAACGGACGGCACAGACCCGCCATGTCCTTGATCGCGATCATGTGCGCTCCCATGCGCTCCAGTTCCTTCGCCAACCGCACGTAATACTGCAGCGGATACTTGTCGCGCTTCGGATCGAGGATGTCGCCCGTGTAGCACACCGCCGCCTCGCAGATCGCGTGCGTCCCCTGCACGGACTCCATCGCGACCTTCAGGTTCGGCAGGTAGTTCAACGAATCGAAGATCCGGAAGATGTCCATCCCGGACGCCGCCGCGTGCTTCACGAATCCGGCCACGACGTTGTCGGGGTAGTTCGAATAACCCACTGCATTCGATCCGCGGAACAGCATCTGGAAGCAGATGTTCGGGATCTTCGCCCGCAACTGGCGCAACCGTTCCCACGGATCCTCGCTCAGGAACCGCATCGAGGTGTCGAAGGTCGCCCCACCCCACATCTCCAGCGAGAAGAGACCCGTCTTCGCATCCCCCAACCGCCGCGCCAGCGCGTCGGCGCAGGCCAGCATGTCGTAGGAACGCACCCGGGTCGCCATCAGCGACTGATGCGCGTCCCGGAACGTGGTGTCCGTCACCAGCAACCGCTTCTGCTTCCCAACCCATTCCGCAAAGCCCCGCGGCCCGAGTTCCAGCAGCAGGTCGCGCGTTCCCTTCGGAATCGGCGTGAGCAAATCAAACCTGGGCACCACCGGCGCATCGAACGGCTTCGTCGGCCGATAGCCCTTCGAATGCGGATTGCCGTTCACGAGGACGTTGCCCAGGAAGTTGAGCAGCTTGGTCGCCCGATCCTTCCGCGGCTTGAACGCGAACAACTCAGGCGTCGTATCGATCAGCGTCGTCGTCGCCTGCCCCTCCCGGAACACGCCGTACGTGATGACGTTTTCCAGAAACGGAATGTTGGTCTTCACCCCGCGGATGCGGAATTCCGACAGCGCCCGATGCATGCGGTCGCACGCCAGGTGGTACGTCTGTCCGCTGGCAATCACCTTCACCAACATGGAGTCGTAGAACGGCGTGATCACCGCGCCCGAGTAGCCCATGCCGCCGTCCAACCGGATCCCGAACCCGCCCGGCGACCGGTAGGCCAGCAGACGGCCATAGTCCGGCATGAACTTGTTCTCCGGATCCTCCGTCGTCACCCGGCACTGGATCGCATAGCCGTTGCACGGAACCTTGTCCTGCGTCGGCATCCCAACCTCCGGCGAATGCAGCGAATGCCCCTGCGCGATCAGGATCTGCGCCCGCACCAGGTCCAACCCCGTCACCACCTCGGTCACCGTGTGCTCGACCTGGATCCGCGGGTTCATCTCGATGAAGAACCACTCGTGCCGGTCGAGATCGTACAGGAACTCGATCGTCCCCGCGTTGTCGTAGCGGACCTCCTTGGCCATCCGCGCCGCCGCCGCGCACAACTCCTGAATCACGCCCGGCGGCAACCCGTAGCTCGGGGCCACCTCAACGACCTTCTGATGCCGCCGCTGCACCGAGCAGTCGCGCTCGTACAGGTGGATGACGTTCCCGTGCTGGTCGCCCAGGATCTGCACCTCGATGTGCTTCGCCCGGGGAATGTACTTCTCCAGGAAGACCGCCGGATTGCCGAACGCCCGCTCCGCCTCGGACTGCGCCTCGTCCAGCAGGTTCGCCAGTTCCGACGACTTCTGCACGACCCGCATGCCGCGCCCACCCCCGCCAAAGGCTGCCTTGATGATCAGCGGGAACCCGATCGACTTCGCGATCTTCATCGCCTCGTCGCGATCCTCGATCGGTTCCTCCGTTCCCGGCAGCACCGGAACGTTGATCCGCTTCGCCAACGCCCGCGCCGCCGTCTTGTCGCCCATCATCTCGAGCAACTCCGGCCGCGGCCCCACGAAGGCGATCCCCGCCTCCGCACAGGCCCGCGCGAAATGCGCGTTCTCCGAAAGGAAGCCGTAGCCCGGGTGGATCGCATCCACCCCGCGCGCCTTCGCCAGCGCCACGATGCTCTCGATGTCGAGATACGCCGCCACCGGTCCCTTGCCCTGCCCGATCAGGTACGCCTCGTCCGCCTTGAACCGGTGCATGCAGAAGCGGTCCTCCTGCGCGAAGACGGCCACGGTCGGAATCCCCATTTCATTCGCCGCCCGGAAGATCCGGATGGCGATCTCGGAACGATTCGCGGCCATGAGCTTGCGGAACCCACGGCGACCGACGACGGGACTGGGAGACGATACAGTGCGTTGCGGCATAATCAGCGAAGCCCCGTTATACGCCCGCCCTCACCCGACAGGCAAAGAAAGAACCGGAAGCCAGGTGACCCACCGCGTGGGGGCACGCGGCCAACAAAACGTGTTGCACTCCTCCCGCGTAGGCCGGGTGCCCTCACCCGGCGACGTTCGTAACCCCGCCGCGTGGGGGCACGCGGCCTACAAAGCGTGTTGCACTCCCCCCGTGTAGGCTGGGTGCCCTCACCCGGCGACGTTCGTAACCCGCCGCGTCGCCGTTGGAACGGCCCTTGAAACTTGAAACTGAATCCTTCCAACTTCCCCCACACTCACCATGCACGCGCTCCGCTCCGCCCTTCTCGCATCCTTTGCCGCCGCCGGCCTCGCCATCACGACCCTCGCCGCCGACAACCCGCTCCTCGCACCCGACGCGAAGATCGAGAAGCTCGCCTCCGGGTACCAGTTCACCGAAGGCCCCGCCGCCGACAAGGCCGGCAACATCTACTTCACCGACCAACCCAATGACCGGATCGTCCGCTGGGACGCCACCACCCGGACGTTCGCCGACTGGATGAAGCCCGCCGGGCGCGCCAACGGGATGTTCTTCGACCACCAGGGCAACCTCATCGCCTGCGCCGACGGCAAGAACGAGCTGTGGTCGATCACGCCCGACAAGAAGGTCACCGTCCTGCTGAAGGATTATCAGGGGAAGCTGTTCAACGGCCCCAATGACGTCTGGATCCGTCCCGACAACGGCCTGTACTTCACCGACCCGTTCTACAAGCGCCCCTACTGGAACCGCGGTGCCTCCGAGCAGGACGGCCAGCACGTGTATTACCTGCCGGCTGACCGCTCCGCCGTCCGCCGCGTCACGACCGACCTCAAGCAGCCCAACGGCATCGTCGGCACCCCCGACGGCAAGCAGCTTTACGTCGCCGACATCGGAGCCGGGAAGACGTACCGATACGACATCCTCCCCAACGGCGATCTCGGCGGAAAGAAGCTGTTCTGCGAAATGGGATCCGACGGCATGACCCTCGACGCCGACGGCAACCTCTACCTCACCGGCCGGGGCGTCACCGCCTTCAACCGAGCCGGCGAGAAGATCGCCCAGTTCCCCATCCCCGAGGGCTGGACCGCCAACGTCCGCTTCGGCGGCTCGAACCGCGACTACCTCTTCATCACCGCCGGAACCTCGATCTACGGCGTCCAATTGAAGGTCAAGGGAGCGCAGTAAGCCCTTCATGGGCGGCCTCCATCGAGAGGTGGGGCGAGTGTCCTCACGAGCCGATTCCGGCATTTCTCTGGCCTGAAGCTCACAATTCCCATCTTCAGAGCGGCCCGAGTCTCGCCCAACCCGTTTTGGGGGCTGTGTCCAGCTGCGCCCCCCGTCCATTTTCCCAAAACTGCGCACTCCCCGAACCGCCCGGCCCCCTGTACGTTCCGGGTCGACAGCGATGACCGCCACCCGTTCGCACCTCAAGGATCTGGACTACTCCGTCGTGCAGCAGTGCATGCACTGCGGGCTTTGCCTGCCCACCTGCCCGACGTACGACGCCACCAAGCTCGAGCGCAACAGCCCCCGCGGGCGCATCGCCCTCATGCGGGCCATCGCCGACGACCGGATGGAGGTAACGCCCTCGTTCGGCGAGGAGATGTACTTCTGCCTCGGCTGCCTCGCTTGCATGACTGCGTGTCCCGCCGGCGTGAACTACGCCGAGCTTTTCGAGCACGCCCGCGCCGAGGTCGAATCCAAGGGTGTCCTCAACAACCCGCAGCGCGGCGTCATCCGCAAGGCCACGCTCTCGTGGCTGTTCATGGACCACGGCCGGCTCCAGATGGTCGGCAAGGCCATGCAACTCTGGCAGGACACCGGCCTCCAGGGCCTGCTGCGCAAGTCCGGCGTCACGAAGCTGCTCCCCAAGCGCCTCCGCGAACTCGAGGCCATGACGCCCACCGTCCAGCCGAAGTTCTCGGACGAACTCATCGACACCGTCACCCCAGCCACCGGGACGAAGCGCTTCCGCGTCGCCCTCCTCACCGGCTGCGCCCAGGACCTGCTCTTCTCCGACGTCAACCGCGACACCGCCGAGGTCCTCGCCCGCAACGGATGCGAGGTCTATACGCCCTCGAACCA
>CAIMMI010000088.1 GCA_903842505.1 uncultured Verrucomicrobiota bacterium
GGCTGGAAGCGTGCGGCTGGATGCGTGCGGCTGGATGCGTGCGGCTGGTTTGGGCAGGGGTCCTTCGCATGTTATTACTCGACCTAGAAACCGCTTTATCCGTCAAGGGCAATGTCCAATGGCTTTCGCGCACCTCACAGAGAATCTCCTCTGGGTCCAACAGACGATCCAGGGAAGTCTTGCTAGGCATTCTAACCCGAGACCGATGTTCGGGTATCGTGGATTCGCCGCTGGGGTCGCAGCCGCTAGCCAAGTCTAGCCCGGCAGCGTTCGAAAAATGGCCCCCGAGGCCCTGTCCCCACGACCCGAACCATTGCCGGCTCGACGATTCTCGCCCCACCCGTTTCCGGTATTCGCCATTGCTCCCCGCCCCCGGTACCGTCGCCCCCACGTGACAGAATCTGACTACGAACTGGTCCAGGTGGCGAGTGGCGCCTGGTCCGTCCGCGCCCGCATCGAGGGCGAGACCTTCCATCCCGTCATCGGCCCGCAGGCCGAGGCCGAAGCCCTCTATGTGCGACAGATGCAGATTGCCGCCCGGGCGGCCGCCGCGAAGCGCGAGTTCGTCGTCTGGGACGTCGGCCTCGGCGCTGCCGCCAATGTCCTGACCGTACTCCGCTCGCTCACCGAGGTCCCCGCCCGCGTCCGGATCGAGAGCTTCGACCACACCGCCGCCCCCCTGAAGTTCGCCCTGACCCACGCCAGCGAACTCGGCTACGTCGTCGGCTTCGAGGAACCCATCCGCAACCTGCTCGCGCACGGCGAGACCCGCTTCCAACACGGCGCCTGCGAAATCTCGTGGCGCTTCCACGAGGCCGATTTTCCCACGTGGCTGGCCTCGCCGGAGACCACGTCCGTCCCGGGACCCGACGCCATCCTCTTCGACGCCTTCTCCCCGGCGCGGAACCCCGCCATGTGGACTCTCGGAATCTTCCGGGGCCTGCGGCGGCGCGTGCCCCAGGACGCGGGCGGGACGCTGGCCACCTACTCCCGGAGCACACTGCTCCGCGTCACCCTGCTGCTCGCCGGATTCCACGTCGGCGCCGGCGAAGCCACCGGCGAGAAGGAGGAGACCACCTTCGCCGCTGCGGATCCGTCACTCGTCACCCGCCCCCTCGACGCCACCTGGCTCGGCCGCGCCTTCCGCTCGACCAGTGCCGAACCGCTCCACGATCCGGTCTATCGCCAATGCCCCCTCTCGGAGGAATCCCGGAAGGCGCTCGAATCACATCCGCAGTTTCACCCGGTCCCTGCCTGACGCGTTCCCGGTGAACGGGGTGGCGATGTGCTCATCCCCGTGGCAAAAGCCCCGGGAAGGCACCGAGGACGTTGCCGCCCCGTCTAGCGCGGGCGCAGCGTCAAGATGCGCCTGGAACCGCCCCCGCCATCCGGAGGCTTGACCCGGGTTGGATGGTTCCTAGGGTGAAACAAGATTCCCTGTCAGGTCCCATCACCGCCCCGGAAGCATCGTCGATCATGAACGCCGCCCAACGTCCCCAGTGTCCGAGCGCCTTCACGCTCATCGAACTGCTCGTCGTGATCGCGATCATCGCCATCCTCGCCGGAATGCTTCTGCCAGCCCTCTCCAAGGCCAAGGAACAGGCGCTCCGCACGAACTGCATCAACAACCAGAAGCAGCTCCTCCTCGCCCACACGATGTATGTGAACGAGAACAGCGATAAGATCGCCCCGCCCAACTGCGGCGGCGCAGGCGGCGCCGCCAACAACTCACTGCCCGCCGGTTGGCTCTACAAGCCGGGTCAGGCCCTCCAGCGCGGCACCACCAATGACGGTCCCACCAAGGGCCTCTTCTACCCAATGATGCAGAGCCGCAAGATGTACCTCTGCCCGTCCCACAAGACGAACACCGCAGCCTGGCGCGCCAGCACCATCAAGTTCACGTCCTACCTGATGAGCGGGGTCGTCATCGCCAGCAGCGAGAGCTTCGATTGGTCCGCCGGCGCCAGCGGTCGGACTTTCAAGACGACGTCCTTTCAGGCGACGGACATGATGTTCTGGGAAACGGACGAGAACGATCCGGGCTATTTCAACGACGGTTCTTCTTCCCCCGCCGAGGGGTTTTCCAAGCGCCACAACACCGGTGCTGTCGTCGGCCTCATGGGTGGCCACGTCGAATACCTGAAGTGGAAGCGCTACTACCAACTGCTGGCCGATCCGAACAAGAACAGCCTCTGGTGCTTTCCCAACAGCCGGAACGGCCGCTGAACCCACGCCCATGCCCATCCGCATGAACTCCCTTTCCCGCCTCTGCCGAGCCGCGGTTCCAGTCGCGGCCGCACTGATCGCGCTCGCCACCGGATGTTCCAAGGGACCCTCCGCCGCCGAGGGCGTGGCCGATCTCGAAAAATCCCTCGGCAAGGCCACCGAAAACCCCGCCGTCCAACTTGCCATCGCCGCCGCGAAGACCAACGACCTCGGCGTTGGCGTCGTCGCCCTGCAGGAAGCCAAGCGCGCCCCAGGCCTCACCGCTGAACAACTCCAGTCGGTCGAACAAACCTCCCAGGCCATCATCCAGGAACTCCTCCGCCGCGCCGATGCCGGCGACGCCCGCGCCAAGGCTGACCTCCAGTTGATCGAACGTTCCCGGTCCCAGTAGCCTCCCCCACCCTCACTCCGCAAACCCCGGCGGACGGGCGCGATGCCAGGTGCTCCCAGCCTGATACGCCCGCGCGACCCGCAGCAGCGCCGATTCCCCAAACCATCGTCCGATCAGGCAGACCGTCGCCGGCTTGCTGCCTTCCTTCGCGCCATCCGGAATCACCACGCACGGATGCCCGCTGAAGTTCGAGAACCCAAGGGTCTCCCCAACCCACGCCGGAGCCAGCACGGCGTCGTACTTCACCAGCATCGCTTCCATCGCTTCCGCCAATTCTCCCCGGCCACGGTTCGCCTCCAGATACTCCA
>CAIMMI010000089.1 GCA_903842505.1 uncultured Verrucomicrobiota bacterium
CTGGGAGGGGTTAGACCGGTGGGACGAGACCTTCGAGCCGCTTCTGTAGGCCGCGTGCCCTCACGCGGCGCGAACGTCCCATCCGCCGGGTGAGGGCACCCGGCCTACGGGCGAAGCGTGCCCCCAACGCGGCGCAATCCTTGCATTCGCCGGGTGAGGGCGCCCGGCCTTCAGGCGAAGAGGCGTGGTTTCCGTTGGGTTTGAAAAGCGGGGTGGATTCGGGGGTGGTTTGCGGGACAGTGTGGTGGAGATGCGACCATTGAGGCTGGGAATCGTCGGGGCGGGATTCATCGCGGATGTCATCGCGAATTCGATCCGCGAGTCGGATTCGGTGGTGCTGGCGGCGGTGGCAAGTCGACGGGTGGAGACCGCGCAGGTGTTGGCGTCGAAGCACGGCGGGGTGCGCGTGTTTGGAACGTGGTCGGAATTGGTGGCGTCCGACGAGGTCGATGCCGTGTACATCGCGACGCCGACGGTGGTGCGCGAGGAGATCGCGGTGGCCGCGGCAGCGCAGGGAAAACATGTGCTGGCCGAGAAGCCGTTCCGGGACCTGGCTTCGCTGCAGCGGATCACGTCGGCCTGCCGGGCTGCGGGAGTCGCCTTCATGGACGCCACGCACTTCAGTCATCACCCGCGTACCGTGGCGATCCGCGCACAGATGGCGGAGCGCATTGGACCGATCGAGGCGATCTACACGTCCTTCTTCTTTCCATCGGCGGACCGGAACAACATCCGGTTGCAACCCGACAAGGAACCGACGGGGGCGATCGGGGACATGGCGTGGTACTCGATGCGTGCGGTGGCGGAGTTCACGCCGGAGACGGCGACGTTGGTGGGAGCGCACGGGTTTGCACGGAAGGATCCGGTGACGGGCGGGTTCCTGCGGGGTGCGGGCGTGGTGCAGTTGTCGGATGGTTGCACGTCGACGTGGGATGCGGGTTATACGGTGGGCGCGTGCCTGATGGACCTGCAGTTGATGGGGCAGAAGGGCGTGATCCAGTTGGATGACTTCGTGCTGGATTGGGTGGGAGGATTCCTGATTCCGGAGCCCGGGCATCGCGTGGGATTCACGTACCGCGCTGGGTTGGCTGGGCCGTCGGCGTTTGAGCGGGTGGTGACGCCGGCGTTCCGGCGGCAGTCGGTGCAGATGCTGGAAGACTTCGCGCGATTGGCGCTGGAACCGCGCGGAGCGGAGGTGGAAGCGAGCATCCGGTTGAGCGAGCGGACGCAGGGGTTGGTGGATGCGGTGTTTGGGAATCTGACGGTGTCCGTCTGAAGAAAGGAGGAATCGATGAAGCCAATCGTCCGCCAGTTGATCGAGCGTTACGGACTGAAACCGTTGCCCGTAGAAGGGACGCTGTTTGCCCAGACTTACCGGACGGCCGCCGAGGTGGCGCCGGGGCATCCGGCCGGGACGGCGATGGTCGGGTTATACTGTGAAGAACCGCGGAGTGAGTCGCTGTTCCATCGGCTCGCGATCGACGAGGTGTGGCATTTCTACAGCGGGGATCCTCTGCGGTTGATCCTGCTGTATCCGGACGGATCGAGCCGGGACGTGATCCTGGGATCGGATCCGACGGCGGGGCAGGAGGTGCAGTTCGTGGTGCCAGCGGGTGTATGGCAGGCGGGGCATCTGGTGGCGGGCGGAACGCACGCGCTGTACGGTTGCACGTTGGCCCCGGGGTTCGTGCCGGAGATCTTCGAGGCGGGGACAGTGGAGGAGTTGTTGGGGGGATATCCGGATCGGGAGGCGGACATCCGGCGGTATGGGTGCGGGGAGGGGGCGGTGGGGATGCAGGGGCTGGAATGAGACTGGGGATCGAGTACGAGTATCGCCCTGCGGGCTGAGTACGAGTACGAGGGAGGGCGCGAAAGGACCGTTTTTTGGGTGGTCAACGGCGGGTGTAAACTTCGAATGGCGCCGGTTGCACACGGGGGCTTCTGGTGCGTAACTTGGAGCCGATGAGCGACGTGGGAAGTCCGTTGGCGAAAGGAGCGGGGAGTCTGCCCGGCTACCGATCCCGGCCGGATGTCCACGATGAGCTCTATGATGGGGTGGGCGGGTTGAGGCCGGCCTGGCGGGATCTGGTTCCGCAGTTGGCGATGCTGGGGAGTCCGGAGTTGGCTCGGCGGCGGGACACGGCGCGGCGGCTCCTGAGGGAGCACGGTGTCACGTACAATGTCTATGGGTCGGAAGAGGGGTTGGAGCGTGGCTGGACGCTGGACCTGATTCCGTTTTGCGTGGCGCCGTCGGAGTGGGCGCAGATCGAGCGGGGGTTGATCCAGCGGACGCGGTTGCTGGACCGGTTGTTGTGTGATCTGTACGGGTCGCAACGGACCGTGAAGGAGGGTTGGGTACCGTCGGCACTGGTGCACGGGGCTGGATCGTTCCTGAGGCCGTGCCATGAGTTGCATCCGCCCGGCGGGCGTCACCTTTACCTCCATGCGATTGATCTGGCCCGCCGACCGGACGGTCAATGGTGTGTGCTGGCGGATCGGACGCAGGCACCGTCGGGAGCGGGCTATGCGCTGGAGAACCGGATCATCCTGTCGCGGGTGTTGCCGGACGAGTTCCGGGAGTGCGGTGTGGCGCGGTTGGCGGGATTCTTTGCGGGACTGCGGGACGGGTTGCGTGCGGCGGCGCCGCGGCCGGCCGGGACGCCGAACGTGGTGTTGCTGACGCCCGGGCCTTACAACGAGACGTATTTCGAGCACGCGTACCTCGCGCGGTACCTTGGGTTTCCCTTGGTGGAAGGGGGCGACCTGACGGTGCGGGATCGCCGGGTTTACCTGAAGACCCTGGAGGGGTTGAGGCCGGTGGACGTCATCCTGCGTCGCGTGGACGACACGTTCTGCGACCCATTGGAATTGCGGGCGGAATCCTTCCTGGGAATCGCGGGTCTGGTGGACGCGGCGCGGGCGGGGAACGTGGTGATCGCGAACGCGCTGGGGGCGGGATTGGTGGAGTCACCGGCGTTCCTGCCGTTCCTGCCGGAGCTGTCGCGTCGGATACTCGGTGAGGAATTGCTGCTGAAGTCGGCGGCGACGTGGTGGGCTGGGCAGGCGGCGGGACGTCGCGAGGCGTTGGCGGCGACGGGACGGGTGGTGTGGAAGCGGACTTTTGGCGGGGCGGCGGATCCGGTGTTCAGCGAGGAGTTGGAGGGCGAGACGCGGCGGCGTTTCCTGGCCCGTCTGGAAGGGGCGCCGGCGGAATACGTGGCGCAGGAACGGATCGAGCTTTCGACGACGCCGGTGTGGAACGGGGACTCGTGGGAACCCCGGCCATTGGTGCTGCGAGCGTACGTGGCGGCGAGCGGGCCGGATTCGTACGTGGTGATGCCGGGAGGGTTGACGCGGTTTTCGCTGTCGCCGGATTCGCCGGTGGTTTCGGCGCAGCGTGGGGGAGGGTCGAAGGACACGTGGGTTTTCTCGGAAGGACCGGTGGATCCAGTGACGTTGCTGAAGCCGGGTGGGCAGGTGGTCCGGTTGGATCGAGCGCCGGCCGACGTGCCGAGCCGGGTGGCGGACAACCTGTACTGGTTGGGGCGCTATGCGGAACGACTCGAGCATCAGGTGCGGTTGCTGCGGGCGACGTTCCACCGGTTGGGTGGTGAGACGACGCATGATGGGCATGCCGAGTTGACGGGGTTGGTTCAGATGTTGGTTTCGCTGGGGCATCTGCCGGACCGGTTTGGGCGGGATGCGGACGATGGAGAACTGGCGGAGGCATTGATGGGGTTGCTGCATCAGGCCAACCGGCCGGGGAGCGTCCGCGACATGCTGACGCGGTTGCGGTACATCACGACAGCGGTCCGGGACCGGTTGTCGAATGACACGTGGCGGATCTTCCAGCGGTTGCAGGGTGATGGTCACCTGACGGGTGGGCAGGCGACGTTGGCGGAAGTTCCGGCGATGCTGAACACGCTGGTGGTGGATCTGGCGGCGTTTTCGGGGATGGAGATGGAGAACATGACGCGCGGCCATGCGTGGCGGTTCCTGGACATTGGTCGCCGGGTGGAACGTTCGGTAAACCTGCTGGGGTTGGTGCGGGCGGTGCTGCGTTCCGGACC
The DNA here is from genome assembly GCA_903842505.1 of uncultured Verrucomicrobiota bacterium. Classification (GTDB taxonomy): domain Bacteria; phylum Verrucomicrobiota; class Verrucomicrobiia; order Limisphaerales; family UBA9464; genus UBA6176. The sequence goes on from CAIMMI010000089.1 coordinate 4,071, forward strand.
GTCGAATCCGTCGGTGCTGGCACCGTTGCTGGAGGTGGCGGACTCGGTCATGACGTACCGGCGCCGCTACTTCGAACAGATCCATCTGGCAACGGTGCTGGACCTGTTGCTGGCGGATGAGTCCAACCCGCGGGCGCTGGCCTTCCAGTTGGAGACGTTGCACGAGCACATCGAGTACCTGCCGCGGGACCGTTGGGCGAAGTTGGAGCCGCAGGAGGAGCGGGCTTTGCTGTCGGTGTCCGAGTTGCTGCACGGCACCGATCTGGGCGTGGTTTCGGCGCGGGCTGAGGCCGGCGACATCGAGGAGGTGGATGCGGTGTTGCAGCGGTTGGACGACGGTCTTTGTTCCGTATCGGATCACCTGACGCACCGCTATTTCAGTCATGCGGTCGTCCGGGCCAGCTGAAGGGGAGCGTGCCATGAAGTACCGGATCACCCACGTCACGACCTATGCCTACGCCGCGGAGGTCTCGGTCTCGCATCACCTGCTGCACCTGCGTCCGCGCGACCTCCCGCGTCAACGGGTGGAGTGCTTTGACCTGGTGGTACAACCGGAGCCCTCGGTGCAGTCCCAGCGGATCGATTACTTCGGGAATTTTGCGGACGTCATCACGGTGGAGAGTGCGCACCGGCAACTGGAGATCGTGGCGGGCACCCGGGTCGAGGTGTTGCCGTCGCCGCCGCGGGTTGGAGTGGAGTCGCCGGCGTGGGAACGGGTGGCGGAGGCCTGCCGGGGCGAGGGTTGGGATGATGCGACCGAGGCGGGCGAGTACCGGTTTGATTCGCCGAACGTTCGACGGAGCGATGCCGCGCTGGAGTATGCCCGGCCGAGCTTTCCGGTGGGGCGGCCGTGGCTGGAGGCCGTGTCTTCCCTGAGTTCCCGGATCCATCGCGAGTTCCGGTTTGATCCGAAGGCGACGAGTGTGGCCACGCCGGTGGAGGAGGTTCTGAAAGGGCGCAAGGGAGTCTGTCAGGACTTCGCGCACCTGATGCTGGCCTGCCTGAGGAGCGTGGGGTTGCCGGGGCGTTATGTGTCTGGATACCTCGAAACGTTGCCTCCTCCGGGTCGCGCGCGATTGGTGGGTGCGGATGCGTCGCACGCCTGGGTGTCCGCGTGGTGTCCCGGTCTGGGCTGGATTGATTTCGATCCCACCAACGACATCGAACCAGGCGAACGCCACGTCACGGTGGCCTGGGGGCGTGATTTTTCGGATGTGAGCCCGATCCGTGGCGTTCTCGTCGGCAGCGGCGAACATGTGCTCCAGGTGTCGGTGGACGTGGAACCGATGGAGGGTTGCCCGGTTCCGGTGACGGGCCCGTCGCAGTCGCAGTCGCAGTCGCAGTCGCAGTCGCAGGACCCGCGGATACAACCGCCGTTTTCGAGTTGAAGCCCAAGCCGGACGATGCGGTTGGAAACGGAGCGAAGACTCCCGCAGAGCACGCTGGGACGCAGGGGAAGGCACCCAATCCGCACCGGCGGGGGAGTCCCTTTTGGGTGAGGATTTCCAAGCCTCTCCCAGCGTGCTCCGCCTCTCGGCGGGAGTTTCATACGGAAACGTTCCGTATGGGTTAACCGGGGTTGTTCACGGGCGAGGGCGATCGGGGCCGCCGGGTGGACGTCCCATGGGCCCCATCATGCGGAGTTGGGGGGGCGGCGCGGTCCGCGCGCCTTTGAGTTCGGCCTGCACCATTTCATGTCGGGTCCGGATCCAGTCGGATACCGGGGTGTTGTCGAACGCGCGACCGGGTCCGCCGGGTCCAGGACCGCCGGGTCCAGGACCAAAGCCGGGACCGGGTCCCCGTTCGCGGTTGGGGTCCCGCGAGTCCTGGGGTGGGCGAGGGCCGCGTGGTCCGTCAGGGCCTCCGAATCCCCCGGAGCGTGGGCCGTTCCTGGGTTCCTCGGTGAGGGCGGTGGCGAGGAGGGATTCGAGTCGGCGGGTTTCGCCGAGGAGTTGGTTGGTGGCGCAGGCGCCGGACTGGAGGCTGGCGACGATCTCGCGGTACCGGGCAGCGAACGCGGCGTGGCCCAGGAGTCGGTCGAGGAAACGGTTGGGTGTGGTGTGGGGTTGCAGGATGGAAAAGGCCATCTGCGAGGAGGAAGGGCCTGCCCCGGGATGGCGTCCAAAGGCTTCGTTGAGATCCCAGGGAATGAAGCGGAGACGGCCGTCTTCGCCGCCGAGGAACAGGTAGTAGTTGTGTCCGGTGCCCAGCATGGAGTCGTAGTTGGCGAGCCAGGCATTGACGGCCACGAAGCGGAGGACCGAGTCGACGTCGAAGGCGGCGGTGACGGCCTTGGGGAAGTCGGTGTCGGAGGCTTGGTCCAGATTGCGGAGGATGGAGAGGAACCGTTGCGTGTCGTTGGGGCGGACCTTGGATCGGACTTCGTACCGGTTGGTGTGCGCTTCCCAGGAAGGTCCGAAGTATTCGAGGCCGCGGACGCCCTCGGGTTTGACGAGGAGTCCCTTCTTCGTGCCGAAATGCTGTTTCAGGAAGTCGCCTTCGATCGGTTCGATGACGGTATAGAGGCCGACGTACTCGCGCTGGGATTCGCCTGCCAGGGTGAGCCAGACGCGGGCGTAAGTGGTCTTCGGGGCGGGGATGCCGGCGCGGGCGAAGGTGGCGTAGGCGAGGGTTTCGCGGATCTGGGCGGGGTCGTTGACGTTGTTGTTGAGGAAGACTTCCTCCAAGCCAGCGAGGGTACGGCCCTCGACGTGGCGGTCGAAGTCGAGCTTGAACGGGCGCTTCCGGGAGTTGCGGGAGCCGTTGTAGGAACTGTTGCCCTTGAAACGGACGCCGACGTTGGTGAAGGCGATGCCGTTGATCTCGACCCGGCCGGTGACCCACGGGAACTCGAATCCGCCGGGCGGGAGGAGTCGGGGGCGGTTCTGGCCGCCGGGGCCCCCGGGGAATCCGGGGCCACCGTTGGGACCACCGGGAGCGTTGGCATTGGCGTTGGACGGTTCCATGGCCTTCCAGTCGGCCGGGGAAAGGTGGAGATGGAACTCCCAGACGTGGGTGGACTGGAGGAACGCGGCGCGCTCCGTGGGGAGCGCGACCGGTGCGGCGAGGCATCGGACGGAGGCGAGGCCGAGGGCTGCCGAGACCCAGAGGAGGAGGTTCCTGCGCATGGGCAGGAGGAAGAACACTACAGGGCGCCCATGCGCAAGCCTGCGGGGTGGGGGAGTGTGATCGATGTCCAATTGGATGGGGAAGGCCTGCTGGCAAGCGAGCGATCCCTGATGGGCTGGATCCGGTTGCCCGCCGCGTCGCTGTGTCGCTGCTGGGAGGAATCCGGGTGGGTGGCGTCGCGGCTGGGGCCAGCGGTGACCCAGCGGCGGGGAGTCTCAGCGGGCCATGAGGCGCTCGATGTCGTCGGGTTCGATGGGGATGTCGGCCATGAGGTCGACGACGCCGTTGTCGGTGATGAGGACGTCGTTCTCGAGACGGACGGCCATGTTTTCGGCGGGGATGTAGATGGCGGGTTCGACGGTCATGACCCAGCCGGGGGCGAAGGGTTCGGAGAGGAAGCCGACGTCGTGGACATCGAGGCCGAGGGGGTGGCCGTTGCCGTGCATGAAGTATTTCTTCACGGCCTTGCGGGCGGGGTCATCGACGGTGACGGAGATCTGGGCCTGGGTGAGGAGGCCGAGGCCGACGCATTCGTTGGCGACGAGGTCTTCGGCTTCCGCCTGCCATTGGCGCCATTTCTTGCCGGGCGTGAGGCCGGCGGTGGAAGCGCGGAGGATACGGAGGACGGCCTCGTAGACCTGGCGCTGGCGGGCGGTGAAGCGGCCGTTGACCGGGATGGTGCGGGTGAGGTCGGCGTTGTAGTTGGCGTAGGAGGCGCCGACGTCGATGAGGAGGAGGTCGCCGTCCTGGCAGGGTTGGTCGTTGTCGATGTAGTGGAGAACGCAGGCGTTGCGGCCGGAGGCGATGATGGGGTTGTAGGCGAAGTCGCCGCGGCGGCGGGTGAACTCATGGGCGAACTCGGCCTCGACGTCGCATTCGTTGACACCGGGTTGGACGAAGCGGGCGACGCGTTCGAATGCGGCGCGGGTGATGTTGCAGGCTTCCTGGAGCAGGGCGACCTCGGTGGGGGACTTCACCACGCGGATCCGGTGCATGAGGCGCGCGAGGCGGTGGTAGGAGTGGAGCGGGTACTCGCGCTGGAACCAGCGGATGAAGCGGGCATCGCGGGATTCGACGACGACTTCGGCGCGCTTGTGTTCGTTGGAATTGAGGTAGACGTGTTCGGCTTCGCAGGCGAGGCGGTGGAGGGTCCTGGGGAGATCGGAGAGCCACTGGATGTTCTGGATGCCGGAGACGGCGCGGGCCTCGTCCTTGGTGAGTTTGTGGCCTTCCCAGACGGCGATGAGGTCGGAGGTCTCGCGGAGGAAGAGGATCTCGCGCTGGCGTTCGTCCTCGGCGTCGGGGAAGAGGAGGAGCATGGATTCCTCCTGGGCGACGCCGGTGAGGTGGAACAGGTCAGAATTGGCGACGAGACGGCGGGTGCCGTCGGAGTTGGTGGGAGGGATGTCGTTGGCGTTGACGATGGCCAGCGACCCGGGGAGGAGCAGTTGGCGGAGGCGTGCCCGGTTCTCGATGAACAGCGCGGGATCAATGGCGGCGTGACGCATGCTGGGAAGGAGTTTTCCCAAGGGGGCGCCCGAGTTGCCAGTGTGCAGTGGCCCGTTCAGGCAGAATTCTGGGCGGATCCGGGCTTCATCAGGGGCGGCTCAGACGGAACTCGAGGGCGCGGTCGCGCGGGGTGACGGCAGGGTAGGAGAGTCGGGTGGCGACGAGCCGGGTGCGGGCCTGGAGGCTGAGTCGGGCGAGCTTCTTCTGGAGGTCGTCCCGTTCCTTTTCGAGTCGGGCCAGTCGGGCTTCGAGCGAGCGGGTGGCGGCCGGGTCGACGGTGGGTTTGGCCTTGAGGGCGGTGGTGGCCTCGTTGAGGCGTTTTTCGAGGTCGAGCTTCTCCTGCTGGAGCCGGGTGCGGAGGGTGGATTCCTGGGTGAGGGCGGTCTGGAGCTCGGCCTCGCGGAGGCTGGATTGACGGAGGGAATCCTGAAGACGACTGACCTCGGCACGGGCGGCGGCGATGCCTGCGGCGGCATCGGCGACGGGTGGCGTGGAGGGGTCGGAATTGGCCAGGGACTTGAGGCGTGCCTCGGCGGCCTTGAGTTGGGCTTCGGCCTCGGTGCGGTCGGACCGTTCAGCGGCGAGGGCGGTCTGGAGAGTCTTGAGGGCCTCGGCGTCGGCGGCGGAGCGGGCGGCGAGTTGGGAGACGCGTTGTTCGAGGGACTTGTTTTCGGACTCGAGGGTGGAGCGGGTCAGTTTTTCCTTCTCGAGGGATTCGGCGAGGGTGACGGCCTGGAGGGTGCTGCGTTCGGCGTCGGCGCGGGCAACGGCGAGTTCGGTCTCGAGCTTGGCGATGCGGACGATTCCTTCCTCGGTCTGACGGGTCTTCAGGTCCTCGACCTGTTTTTCGAGGGCGCCCTTTTCGGTGGTGAGGGTTTCGTTGCGTTTGCGGAGGTCGTCGAGATCGGTCTGGACGCGGCTCAGTCGGGCGGAGAGATCGGCGACCTGTTTGCCCTTTTCGGTGTCGGACTTCAGGTCATTTACCTGGGCCTTGAGGGTCTGGTTCTCGAGCTTGAGGGGGCGGAGGGACTCCTCCTGGATTTTCTGGAGCTTGGCTTCGACCTCGTTGCGTTCCTTCTGGAGTCGGGTGGCGGCCTGCTTCTGTTCGTCGAGTTGGCGGCGGGTTTCGGCGAGGGCGCGGGTGGCTTCTTCGGCGACGACCTTGTCGACGAGGTCGCGGCGATCGGCCTCCTGGGCTTCGAGCTTGGTGAGGAGGGCCTTGTTGGTGGACTGGAGGGCGGAGATGCGGTCGACGGCCGCCTGGAGTTCGCGGGGGTCGACGGGGGCGGGTTGGGCGGAAAGGGCCTCGCGGAGCTTGGCTTCGAGGAGCTGCTTCTCGGAGGCGAGGCGGCGGATGCGATCGTTGAGGTCGTTGAACTGGGTGAGGACCTCGCCGGAGGGGGCGTCGGCGGGTGGGAGGGCCGGGGTGGCGGTTCCGGGTTTGGCGGCCGTGGGGGCGTTGGTCGGGGCGGGAGCCTTGGCAAGGGCCTCCTGGAGGCCGGTCAGCTTTTCGCCGCAGTAGCGGATGCGGTAGTTGATGACGCGCTCGTTCCAGTTTGGGTAGCCGCGCTGGATGCGGCGCAGTTGGACCTGGGCCTCTTCGTAAAGGCGGGCGGCGGCGCGGACATCGCGGGACTGGTCAGCCTGCTGGATGAGGTTGTAGGCGACGATGAACTGGTCGTCGGGTCCCTGGGCACACGCCATCCAGGCAAGACAGGACAGGACGACGATAGAGCAGAACCGGCGGAGCATGGGGCAGAGAGTGCGGGGTGCGGGTGAAAGAATGAAGTTTCAAGTTTCAGGGAAGGTGCGGAGGCGCGGAGCGGCTCGTGGGGACACTCGCCCCACCGGATAAGCCGAAGGGGGGAGCGGCTCGTGGGGACACTCGCTCCACCGGACGCGGTTGAACCTGGGAAAGGCGGTTGGATCCGCAGATGGGCAGCGACTTGAATTGCCCTGCCCGCCGACCCACGAGGTGAGATTACCGGAGGGGTCCGATCCCTGTTTTTTGGCCATGCCATCTGCGGAGGGATGAACTGCCAGTTTCCGGTTGAGTGGTTACTGGGATCGGAAGGATCGAGGGGCGCCGGGCGCGGGTTGGGCGGGGGCGGCGGCAGCGGGTGGCGCGTCTCCGGGCGATGAGATGACTTCGAATTGCCTGGGGGTGGGGCCGAGGCCGGGGATGCGGAGGCCGGAGTTCCACCACCAGAAAAGCAGTCCGAGGGCGACGGTTGCGGCCAGGGCGGTGAACTGGAGGCGTCGCCACTTTTCCTTGAACGTGAGTTGGCGAGGTTCCGGCAGGTCTTCGACGGAAGGGGCGGAATCGGGTGCGGTGGCCTTGTTGCCGACGTTCGGATGGGCTTTTGGATCCACCGGTTCGGGCTTGGGATCCGCGATCGGCGCGGGTGGATGGGTGATGAAGTGCTGGGTGCGCTGGAAGATCGCGGGCCAGGCGACGATGCCGGTGGTGGCGGTGGCGTGGTAGAAGCGGGACTTGCAGTCGGGTCGGGCGCAGTAGCCAAGTCGGAGGCGTTCGACGGTCGGGTTGGGTGCCGGAGCGGTCGGGTCGCCGAAGCCGAGGTGGGAGAGGTCATCGGCGGTGATGGCCTGGCCGCATCCGAGGCAGCGGATACGGAGGTGTTGGCTGAGGAGTTCCTGGATCCGGGGTGGGGTTTCACCGGCCTCGGCGAGGGCGCGGACGAGGGCTGGGTAGGCCTGGTGGATATCGTTGAGGGGCAGCTGGAGTTCGGCGGCGCGGCTCATCGTAGATCGGGAGGGAGGGTGCAGGCGGATTCCTGGATTTGGAAGGGGACGGTCGGTTCAGCGGTCGGATCGGTACCAGGTCCATTCCTTGGTTGGCTCGTAGGGGTGATAGGCGTCCTGGGTGAGGGCGCGGCTGAAGTTGAGGACAGCGGCGTGGCCATCGCCGAAGACGGTGGCCGAGGCGAACGTGGTGCCGGCGAGGGCGGGGTCGGCGAACTGGGTGCGGCCCTTGGCCCGGTGCCATTGGACCCAGACGGGCGCGGAACCGCTGCATCCCCACGGACGGGCCGGGGGTTCGTGGGCGATGATGTAGGTGGAGGGATCAGGGATCCAGGACTCGGGTTTGCCGCCGACGCCTTCATCGGGGTCGGTCTCGGGTCGGAGGGTGCCGGGGGAGGAAAGTTTGGTAAGGCCGCCGGCGTTGTAGCGGTAAGAGCAACCGGCAGCGATCCACAGGCTGGCGGGGCCTTCCGGGGTGAGGCAATCGGTGACGCCCCCTTTGTCCATGGGGCATCGGAAGGAGTTGGCGTTGGGGACGTACTTGAAGAGGGGTCTGGACTGGGCCTGCGCGAATTGGCCACCGGCGGTTCGGCCGCCGAGGGTGGGACGGACATCCTTGACGCCCAGGGAGGCACCGGTGGCGGGGTTGCGGTCGTTGATGAAGGCGGCGGGGTAACGGTGGTCGAAGTCGGGGATGTACATGGCGATCCCGAGGCCGGCCTGGCGGAGGTTGTTGATGCAGACGGTTTCCTGGGCGCGGGCCTTGGCTCCGGCCAGGGAGGGCAGCAGCATGCTGGCGAGGATTCCGATGATGGCGATCACGACCAGCAGTTCGATCAGGGTGAACCCGGATCGGGACCGGGAGGGCGGTCGGTTGGGGGGCCGTTGTCGGATGGTTTTCATGGCATGCACTGCGATGGACGTGGGCCTGAAACTCAGACCGTTGTGGAGGCTCGGGCTCATGCGGTGCGGTGGCAAGGGGGGAGATGGGACGGGGGGTTGGCGATGGCGAATCGCGCGCACCTTGACCCTGCCCCCGGAAATTGGGTGGGGCGAGACTCTGTCGAGCCAGTTGAGGATTGGCTCGTGAGGACACTCGCCCCACCCCTTGTGGACCGGGGGCAGGGTCAAGATGCGCACTGGCTTGTCTCCCTGCCGTGTGGAGGGTTGAGAAGTGGAGGGCTTCCGGACAATGTCGACGGATGCTGACGCGCCATTCCATTGCGGGTGCCCTGTCGATCCTGCTGCTGGCAGGCTGCCATACGTACCAATCCTCCGTGAACAAGCCCTCACTGAAGTATCCGGCGGCGGTCCGGACGAATGTCGTCGACACCTACTTTGGCACGAGTGTGCCGGATCCGTACCGGTGGTTGGAGGATGACAATTCAGCGGAGACGAAGGCGTGGGTCGAGGCGCAGAACGCGGTGACCTTTGGGTATCTTTCCGGGATTCCGGCGCGGGGCGTGATCAAGGATCGGATGACGCGCCTGATGAACTACGAGCGGACGGGTCTGCCGTACAAGCGGGGAGGGCGTTACTTTTATTCGAGGAACAACGGGCTGCAGAACCAGGATGTGTGGTTTACGGCGCCTTCGCTGGATGCGGAGCCGACGGTGTTGCTGGATCCGAATGCGCTGTCGGGAGACGGGACGGTCTCGGTGAGTGCGCCGACTCCGAGTGAGGATGGGCGGTTGGCGGCGTACCAGATCTCGGCGAGTGGCAGTGACTGGAAGGAGATCCGGATCCGGGACGTGGCGACGGGGAAGGATCTGCCGGAACGGGTGCAGTGGGTGAAGTTCAGTGGGATTGCGTGGAAGAAGGATGGGTCCGGGTTTTTCTACAGCCGTTACGACGCGCCGAAGGAGTCGGAAAAGCTGACCCGGTTGAACGAGTTTCAGAAGCTGTACTTCCACAAGATCGGCACGGACCAGTCCCAGGACGAACTGGCCTATGAGCGGAAGGATCATCCGCGGTGGGGCTTTGGCGGTTCGGTCACGGACGATGGGCGGTACCTGATCATCACGATCAACGAGGGAACCGATCCGAAGAACCGGGTCTTCTACAAGGACCTGACGGTGGCCGGGGCGGCGGTGGTCGAGTTGTTGACGGACTTCGACGCGAGCTACGATTTCGTGGGCAATGACGGGCCGGTGTTCTGGTTCCGGACGGATCTGCAGGCACCGCGTGGGCGGTTGATCGCGATCGATACGCGGCGGCCGGCGCGTGGGGATTGGAAAGAGGTCGTGGGGCAGACGGAAGCGACGCTGACGCAGGCCGGGGTGGTGGGTGAGCGCCTGGTGCTGGAGTATCTCAAGGATGCGCGGAGCCAGGTGAAGTTGCATCGGTTGGATGGTTCGTTGGAGCGCGAGGTGACGTTGCCTGGGATTGGTTCGGCGTCGGGGTTTGGAGGCAAGCGGGAGGAGAGCGAGACCTTCTACAGCTTCACCGGGTACACAACGCCGGGGCGGGTGTACCGGCACGACCTGGCCACGGGCGAGACGAAGCTCTGGCGGGAGCCGAAGGTCGACTTCAACCCGGATGCCTTCGAGACGAAGCAGGTCTGGGTGACGAGCAAGGACGGCACGAAGCTCCCGATGTTCGTGACGCACAAGAAGGGGCTGAAGCTGGACGGCAACAACCCCGTGCTGCTGTACGGATACGGCGGGTTCAACATCTCGCTGACCCCGGCGTTCAGCGTCGGGAATCTCGTGTGGATGGAGATGGGTGGCGTCTACGCGGTGCCGAACCTGCGGGGCGGCGGCGAGTACGGCGAGGAGTGGCATCAGGCCGGGACGAAGCTCCGGAAACAGAATGTCTTCGACGATTTCATCGCGTCGGCCGAGTGGTTGGTGCGGAACGGTTATACGAATCCGAAGCGGTTGGCGATCCAGGGTGGTTCGAACGGCGGTTTGCTGGTGGGAGCGTGCATGACGCAGCGGCCGGAACTGTACGGGGCGTGCCTGCCGGCGGTTGGGGTGATGGACATGCTCCGGTTCCACAAGTTCACGATCGGCTGGGCGTGGAAGAGTGACTACGGCTCCAGCGAGGATGCGGCTGAGTTCAAGGCGCTCCACGCCTATTCGCCGTATCACAACCTCAAGCCGGGCGTGAGCTATCCGCCGACGATGGTGACGACGGCCGACCACGATGATCGCGTGGTGCCGGCGCACAGCTTCAAGTTCGCGGCCCGTTTGCAGGAGAGCCATCGTGGGTCGAACCCGGTGCTCATCCGGATCGAGACCAAGGCGGGTCATGGGGCCGGCAAGCCGACGGCGAAGGTGATCGAGGAGCGCAGCGATCAACTGGCGTTCCTGGTGCATCACTTCGGCATGAAGGTTGGACAGAACTGAACTCGGCAAATCCGATTCCATGCGATTCCTTGCCCGCGGCTTCAACGAACAGGGAAATGCCGCTTCCCGAGCTGGAAACACAGCCGAGGCCGAACGCTTGTGGCGTCAGGCGGTGACGGTGGATCCGCAGTTTTCAGCGGCCTGGTTCAACCTGGGACTTCTCGCCAAGCAGCGGGGCAACTGGTCCGAGTGCTATCAATGCAACCGACGGGCGGTGAACGCCGATCCGAAGAACACCGGGGCCTGGTGGAACTTTGGCATTGCCGCCACGGCACTGCGGCGGTGGACCGAGGCAAGGCAGGCCTGGGCGGCACACAAGATCCCGGTGCCGTCCGGGACCGGAGAGATCCGGATGGAGTTCGGGTTGGTGCCCGTGCGGTTGCCCTCGCAGCAGGGGGAGGTCGAGGTGATCTGGGGTGAGATGATCGACCCGGCACGGGTGCAGTTGCGGAATGTGCCGCGGGCAGAATCGGGCTACCGGTTTGGCGATATGGTCCTTCGGGATGGGGCGCCGGACGGAGAGCGGGAACTCGAAGGAAGGAAGATTCCGATCTTCAACGTTCTGGGCCTGTGGCAGGCGTCGGAACTGGGCACGTTCGAAGTCGAGTTGTCCGCCGGGGACGAGGCCCGCGCCGCGCTGGAACTTGCGCTCGCCGATCGGGGTTGGGGTTGTGATGACGGGAGCGCGACCCATCGTTTGGGAGGAGTGGAGGTCGACGCGGTTGTGCCCGCTTCGGACGGGGTGCTCCGCTGGGCGATTGCGGCGGCGTCGGAAGAGGCGTTGCGGGAATGGCTGGGAACGCGGGCGGGAGTCCAGATGCACGCGATCCGTGTGGCGGTTCCGCCGGGGCCCAGGTAGGGGAAGTTGGAAGTTTTCAGTTTCAAGTTTGAAGCGGGGGAGGCAGCCGCCTCGTGACCTCAGTTGTTGGCTACGGTAGCAGACGACGTGAGGAGGCTGGGTCGGTGCAGTTCTGGCATCTGGGAACTGGCGACTGGGAACTCCCCCCAAGTCCCGCAGAAATCAGGCTTCCTCCCCCGGGCTGGATCCGGTTCCCTTGAAGCGTGGATCCGCTGCTGAAACTGCTGCACAACGACGCGTCGCTGACCCCTGTTCAACTGGCTGGCCTGGTGGGTTCCACCGAGCCGGAAGTCCGGGCGCGACTCAAGGAGTTCACCGATGCCGGCATCCTGCTGGGATACCGGGCGGTCCTGAACGAGGAGAAGCTGGGACGGGACATCGTCCGGGCCCTGATCGAGGTCAAGATCACGCCGGAACGCGGGGGTGGCTTCGACAAGCTCGCCGAGCGCATCGCCCGTCACGCCGAAGTCCGTTCCTGTCATCTGATGTCCGGCGGCTACGACCTGCTCGTGGAGGTGGAAGGGGCGAACCTGCGCGAGGTTGCGGCGTTTGTTTCCGAGAAGCTTTCGACCCTCCAGGGCGTGCTTTCGACGGCGACCCACTTCGTCCTGCGCGCCTACAAGGAGCAGGGCGTGCTCATGAAGCGGGAGACGGCGGATGAACGTCTTGCGGTGGCTCCTTGAATCGGTTCATCGGGCGCGAGTGCACCCGATGCCGGTTGGTGTCAGCGCACACTGATCACGCGGAAGACGCGTGTGCCCTGCTGTGGGGTGCGCACTTGCCAGGTGGCGGTGTCGGATGACGGCATGATGAAGGTGTGTTCCTCGGCCCATCCGTCGAGTTCCTCGCTGTACTCAAGGCGATACTGGGCGCCAGGCGTGCCGGTGATCACGAGGAAGAGACGTTCCGGGTCCAGATCGCTGCGCACCATCGTCAGGTGGGCAGCTTCCGCGGGAGTGGTGACCGTCAGGATGGCCGGTTCAGTCCACTTCGATCCGGCCGCATTGGAAATCCGGACTGTGTAGATGCCGGCGTCGGCTGCGACCACATTGACCCGTTCCAGGATGCTGGACGTTGCTCCTTCGATTTCGAGGCCGTTCCTGAACCATTGATAGGAGAGGGTCCCGGAGCCGTCAGCCATCACTTGGAACCGGGCTGATTCCCCGCTCGCGACCGTGAGGTTGGTGGGGTTGCTCACGATGCCCGGCGGGACGAGGACGGTGAGCGTGACCGGGGCGGAGGTGATGCTGCCGGCGGAGTTGGAGGCGATGACCTGATACGCGGCGGCGTCGTTGGTGGAAGCGGCTGCGAAGTTCAGCGTTGGCAGGTTGGCGCCGTCGATGGGCGAGCCATTGCGGAGCCAGGCGTAGCTGGGCGCTGGCGAACCGGAGGCCAAGGCACGGAAGACGGCGGGCTGACCGGCGATGACGGTCTGGTTGGTGGGCGTGGAGACGAACTCGGGCGGGACCAGGACCGTGAGCGTGACGGGAGCGGAGGTGACGCTGCCGGCGGCGTTGGAGGCGATGACCTGGTACGCGGCGGCGTCGTTGGTGGAGGCGGCTGCGAAGTTCAGCGTCGGGAGGTTGGCACCGTCGATGGGCGAGCCATTGCGGAGCCAGGCGTAGCTGGGCGCTGGGGAACCGGAGGCCAAGGCACTGAAGACGGCGGGTTGACCGGCGATGAGGGTCTGGTTGGTGGGTGTGGTGATGAAGGTAGGCGGCGTGATCACGGGCACGCGGAGGCCTTCGATCCGGAGGTCGAATCGGC
>CAIMMI010000090.1 GCA_903842505.1 uncultured Verrucomicrobiota bacterium
AGGCGGTGGGCACCTTCAGTTCCTTGAGGATGGAGAGCAGGTAGCCGAAGCGGGCGTCCTTCTCGAGGGTGACTTCACCCCGGTCGAGCTTTGCCTGCAATTGGGCGACGGCGCTGGTGTCGGCAGTCCTGGCGTAACCCAAGGCGTCCTCGTCGTAGGGCATCAGGTGCGTGCTGCCCTGGAAATCCGCCAGGGTGGTCTGGGCGGCCAGCAGGGCGCCCGCCACCCAACCCCACTGGCGTGGGTGGCTCTGGGGACGAGGAATGCCATTCATGGTTTGTGTCCGGCAGGGTGGTTCACACCGGAGAGCCCGGCGACACGGGAATTGGCGGCCTAGGGTTGCTGCTTGGCTTTCTGTGGACACTCCTGTGTAGGCCGCGTGCCCTCACGCGGCGGGTCGTTGGATTGCGCCGGGTGGGGGCACCCGGCCTCCTCCTGTGTAGGCTGCGTGCCCTCACGCGGCGGGTCGTTGGATTGCGCCGGGTGGGGGCACCCGGCCTCCAGTCAGATGGAGTCGGGACTCAATCCACCTGACCGGTGATGGCGATGCGGTAGAAACGCTGGGACTGCGAGGGCGCGTCGTTGGCGACTGCGTTGATGGGTTCGAGCTTGGCGATGAAGCTGGCGAGCGGTTGCCAGGTGGTGGCTTCCGGGGAGGAGGCAAATTGGATCTCGTAGATGAAGCCGGGTTCGCCCCGAAAGCGGAGTTCCACCTGGCCGTCGACGAGTCGGGCGAAGCGGGCACGATGCGTCAGGGGTTTCATGTCTGGGTATTGAATCTGAATCCGGGATGGAGCTTACCCACGACTAGGGCCGTTGGAGTCTTCGGGCGATCCAGCCGGTGCGGCCGGCGGGTGTGGAGCGGGTTCCGATGACCCAGCCTTGGGAATTGATCGCGACGGCATCGGCGGCGGGTTCGTTCGGGGCTGAACCCCAGACGAAGGCCGGGTCCTGCAGCGGTTGGATCGCTTGGGTGGCGGGTGAGAACAGGTAGGGCACTTCCCAACGGCCGCCCTTGCCGGCGACGGCGAGGACTTCCCCGGCGACGGTCAGTCCCAGGGCGGAGGATTCGGGCAGCCCGTCGGGCCGGCCGAACTCGACGACTGTGGACTTGTTGTTCTTGTCGGCAGCGGGCCAGAGACAGGCGCGTCGGCCGGTCGGGGAACTGACCCAGCCGACGGCATTGCCGATGGCATCAACCGCCTCGACGCCGGATTCGGTGCAATCCTGAGGGAGAGGCAAGAGGTTGTTGGGAGAGAGTTCCTGGATCCGGGATGAACGGAAGGCACGGCGGCGTCCGGTCTGCCGACCTTCGCCGACAACGAGGCCGGAATCGTTGACTGCCTTCAATTCGATGATCTCCCAGCCAACACCGCGGGCGGTTGTCGGGGAAGCGGTGCCGCGTCCGAGAACGGCTTCCCGTTCGCGACCGTTCTGGCGCGATCCGATCCAGATCGCGCCATTTGGGCTGGTGGCGCGGATCGAGCCGTTCCAGTCGAGGTTCAAGCCGGGCAATGCGGCGCGTGGGGTGGAGGGATTGCCGGTTTCGCCCGCGGCGACCGGCCATCCATCGGTGCCGACGGCAGCCAGGGAACGGGCGCGAAGCCCGCTCCAGGAAGCCGGGATCTGGGCAAGGAGGTCGGGCTTTTCGCGGGAAAGATCCCAGTGCCACCAGACGGGGCTTTGGCGGCCGTCGGGACTTTCCAGGGTTCCCGCGATGACGACGGCGTGGTTGGTGCCCATCCGGACGACGGGGCTGAGGGCAGTGGGTCGGGCGAGCAGGCCCGCGGGTGCCGGCAGGTCGTGTCGGGTCCACTCGGGGCCGTCGTAGAAGTAGATCGTGGCGGAGGAATCGGATCCGATCTCATAACCACGGCGGGCGGCCGGGATCAGTCGGACGGTGGTCCATTCCCGCTCGAGGATATCGTCGTGCGTGGGGACGACGTCGACTTCGACGGCGGCAACCTCCTTGGGGAAGGTGAGTCGGGCGAGGCTTCCCTGGCTCGCGGGTCCGGGCTGGAAGGGGAAGGTGCCAACCGCCTCGAGTTCGAAGTCGGCGCCAAGACGGGCAGACTGGGGTTCGTTGCCGACGCGGAAGTAGATTTCCTGTTTCGGGAGGTCGCCCTTGGAATCCGGGGTTCGGGTGAAGCGGAGTCGGGCAGGTTGCCCGGACTTCTCGTCGGCAACGGCTGGAGACGCGGTCACGCGGACGATCGTTCCGAGGGCGAGTTCCGCGGAGGAGCAGGCGACCTGGTATTCGTCGAGTCGGCCCTCGGCGGCGGAGCGGGCCCGTGGATCGTGGTAGGCCCGGAGCCCGAGGCGTCGGGGGGCTTGATCGTCGGCCTTGATGCGGAACTCGGCGATGCCTCGGGCGTCCGTGATCGCGGCCAGCGTGTGGGTCGTGGCGCCGGTGATTTCGAGCCAAAGGTTGGAACGACCCAACGGGCGTGTCTCGCCCTGACCCGGCAACGGTTGGAAAACGAGCCGGACAGGAATGCGCAGGTCGCCGGTCTTGTCGGGAATGGCCTCGCCGATGGCCACCTCGATGCCGCCGGTGAGGGCGGGTTCGGAAACTTCGGTCGTTCGGTCGCGCCGGGTGCCCGGTCCCGTGGACGGAGTCGAGTCGTACCGTTGCTGGCGTCGGGACCAGACAGGCAGGACCCGCTCGACCTGGCCGATTGGGCGGAAGTTGGCGCGGCGCGGCGGCAGGGATCGGCGCTTCGTCAGTTCGGGGGCGGAGTCCGGCCGGAGTTTGGCGAGGCGCCCGACCGGAACTTCGTCGAGGCTGGCGAAGTCATCATGGACCCCGGGAGATCCCGTTTCCGGATCCATCGAAGTCCGTGGCGTCGGTGAAGTGGGTCGTCCAAGGCATGTCCTGCTGGCTGAGTTTGCGGCCGATCTGGAATTCGGCGGGGAGGGATTCGAGGCCCTGGGCGAGTGGAGCGCGGGTGGTGAACCAGTTGCCGGAAAAGCGGACCTCGGAAGGGCTGCCGATGAAGAGGCCGGCGAGTTCGTTGGTCTCGGTGCGGCCGAGGACGAACGTGGGCTCAGACGTTGCCTGGGGACCGTTCCACCGGAGGCGTGTGTAGAGCGGGTAGCCACGCCGGAGACCGAAGCGGATGGAGTTCCCGGAGAAGTGGTACCGCTGCATCATGCCAGCGAACCCGGCGTTGACGTTGCCACCGATCCAGATGTCGAGGAACAGGCTGTTGGTGAAGTCGAGGTTGGTGAGGCGGCCGCAGTCGGTGTTGAAACCCATGCTCGCGTTGAGCACGAGGTTATCCGTGAAGGTCACCCGGCCACCGTCGATCTCGCCCGGGCTGCACCCGGCCGAACCCAGCGCGATGACCCCGGCTCCGGTTGGCGTCCCGCGCACGAGGCAGCGGCGGATGAGCATCAGGCGTCGGTTGGCATCGGTGGTGGCCCAGGCCGGTGTGCGGTCGGCGATGTTCCCGGCACCCGCCATGATCATCGTGCCGTAACCGCCGAACTCCGCGTGGAAGTTGTGGACCTCGCAATCCTCGACGACCCACGGGCGCGGATCGCCGCCTTCGGGTTCCTGCCCGACATCCACGGTGCCGACGGCGAGCGGGAAGGACTCGACCCCGGCGGAGTTGTCGAAACGCGTCTGCGGCACGAATCCGATGGAACCGATGTTCCGGACGATCACGCGTCGGATCCGGCCGGTGCGTGCCGTGATCGAGACGGGTTGGTTCTTGTATCCCGCGGCCAGAGCCGGGTGACCGGCCAACCGCATCTTCTCATCCCAATTGCCGTCGAAGGTGAGGTTCTCCACCTCGACCCGGCGCAGGTCCTGGAACCGCACCATGCGGTCCTGGACTCCGGCGACGAAGGGTTTGTCATTCCTCAGGACCACCTCCTCGGGGCGGACACCGTCGCCGATCATCCGCACGACGTAGTCCGCGGCCCGTCCTCCTCCGCCCACAAAGAGGAACGTGGTGAGCGAATAGGTGCCCGGCGCGAAGCGCAGTTCGATGACCGGATCCGAGGCGTCGGCGAAGAGGCGGTAGTTGAGGTCATTGCCGTCGAATCGACGGGCGTTGGCGGCGTCCCGGCCACTGCCGTCGCCTTGGTTGGTCGGCGCCAGGTGGACCTTCCGGGCCGCCTCCAACGGGGTCGTGGTGGCGAGCAAGCCAAGGCACACCAGCGAGGCCAGCACGCGACCCGTGCAAGGCCGGCGACGGGCCAGGTCGTTCCCCGGTCGACGGGACGGATCGTCGACGGGCCGGGGAACGAGGGAGTTCATGTCAGGCCTTTCCGGGAGCAGGTTTCCCAAAGATCCAACCGCGGGCCGCGGCCAGCAGGAGGAGGCACAGGATTGCAAACGGCAGCATCGAGAGCAGGTCAGACCTCGGTCCCTCGAAGAAGGGGTTGTTCTTCGCCGCCCAGTCGGCGATCGCCCCGGATTGCTTCGCGAAGCGCGACTCCACCAGCGCGATGAAGATGCCCGCGATGCTCCCACCCGCGATGTAGCCGGACGCCATCAACACGCCGGGGCTCTTGTCGCTCTCGGCGACGATCTGATCTTCGGTCAGGCCTTTCGCCTGCAACCGGCGCAGGTCGAGTCGGTCCACCGCCCAACGGATCACGCCTCCGATGAAGATCGGGGTCGAGACCGCGATCGGGAGGTACACGCCCACGGCGAAGGCCAACGACGGAATCCCGCACAGTTCCAGGACCACAGCAATCATGACGCCGATGAGGACCAGCTCCCACGGGAGCTTCCGGTCGAGGATCCCCTTGATGATGTAGCTCACGAGGACCGCCTTCGGCGCCTCGAACTTCTGCACCTCCCCACCGCCCGGGACCTGCTTCACCGTGCCGTTGATCCCGGGATCCACGAGCCACACCGCCTTGCCGGACTCATCCAGCAGGAACTTCCGCGCCATTCCTCCGGCCGCATCCAGTTGGTGGTAGACCCAGTACTGCCGGCCACCCGCCTCGACCTGATGCCCGCCCAGCGCTTCCCGGCGCGTGACCGTCGGATCCGGCAGCTTGACCGTCGGCGCACCGCTCACCTCGGCCGCCGGCACGTACACCGTCGACGCCTGGTTGAGCGTCAGCAGCACCGGCCCCAGCACCAGCGACGACGCCGTCGCTCCGATGAGGATGGCCAACTGCTGCAGGCGGGGGGTTCCCCCCACCAGGAATCCCGTCTTCAGATCCTGCGAGGTCGTTCCGCCGTTCGAGGACGCGATGCACACGATGGCTCCGACCGACAAGGCCGTGACGTAGTATTCGCGCCCCGTCCACTTCATCGCCAGGAATGCCAGACACGTCAGGAGCAGGGTCGCGATGGTCATGCCGGAGATCGGATTCGAACTCGAACCGACCTCGCCGGTCAGTCGCGACGACACCGTGACGAACAGGAACCCCAGCACCACGATCAGGAAGGCTCCCAGGAGGTTCATGTGCAACGGGGTCGCGACGCTGATCAATCCGATCAGGGCGAAGGTGCCGATCAACACGAACTTGATCGGCAGGTCCCGTTCGGTCCGCGATTGCCCGGCCGCATCGCCGGCGCGTCCGCCTCGAAGGTCGGCGAGACCATGGCGCAGGCCGTTCCAGATGGTCGGCAGGGACCGCAGCAGGCTGATCAATCCGCCCGCCGCCACCGCGCCCGCACCGATGTAGAGGAGGTATTCGTTCCGGATCGCTCCCGGTGAGAGGTCCCGGATGATCTTGGCCGTCGCCGGAGCGAGAGGAGCCCCCAGTCCGTCACCAAAGAACCGGATGAGCGGGATCAGCACGAGATAGCTCAACACGCCGCCGCCCATCATCACGCCCGCGATCCGGGGGCCGATGATGTAGCCGACGCCCAGCATCTCCGGGGTGATCTCGGCCGCCACCGATCCGCCTTTCAAGGGAGCGTCGAAGGCGACCCCGGGAGTGTCCTTCCATCCGCGCAGCGCCTTGCAGGCAAAGTTGTACAGCACCCCGATTCCCAACCCGCCGAAGATGGTCGCGGAATTGATCGCTCCCACCGCCCGGGTGTTGCCGTGGTATTGCGATGCGATCCGGTGGGAATCTTCATCGGCTCCGGCCTTCAGGACCTCGGCACAGGCCGTGCCTTCCGGATACTTGAGTTCCCCGTGCTGCTCGACGATCAGCGCCCGGCGCAGGGGAATCATCATGAGGATGCCCAGGGCGCCGCCCAGCACCGCGACGAGGGCCACCCGTGCCAGTTCGAGGTCGAACCCGAGGACCAACACGGCCGGCATGGTCACGCCCACACCAAACGCCAGCGATTCCCCGGCCGACCCCGCCGTCTGCGCGATGTTGTGCTCCAGGATCGATGCGTCCTGGCCGCCCAGCTTCGCCCAGATCCGGAACAGGGTGATCGAGATCACCGCCACCGGGATCGAGGCGCTCACCGTCAACCCGACCTTCAACGCCAGGTACAGCGACGAGGCCCCGAACAGGATTCCCAGCAGCGTTCCCACGATCACCGCCCGGAACGTGAATTCCCGGAGCACCGCCTGGGCCGGGATGAAGGGGACGAAGCCGCGCGCGGATTCAGCCATGGCTTCAGACGGTATCGGCGGGATGGTGGGCTTGGGAAGTACCCAGTTCCTCAAGCCAACGGCGACGCGGAGGCGCGGAGGCGCGGAGGGGGAGTGGGGGAGGGTTTCCCGCAGGGGCGCTGAGACGCAGGGAAGACTCCACTTGGCTGACGTCGCTTTCGTTGTTGTAGACCCCATGCCTTCGCGGCTTCGCGGCTTCGCGCGAGCATCTGATCAAGCTGGTGAAGACCTCGCGCGAAGCCGCGAGGACGTTCGTGGAGGGAGATGTTTGAAGGATATGGTGATTCAGGCGGGACGCGGATTGGCTCAAGCGGAGGCGCGGAGGGGAGTGGGGGAGGGTTTCCTGCAGGGGCGCTGAGACGCAGGGAAGACTCCACTTGGCTGACGTCGCTTTCGTTGTTGTAGACCCCATGCCTTCGCATCATCGCGGCTTCGCGCGAGCATCTGTTCAAGCTGGTAAAGACCTCGCGCGAAGCCGCGAGGACGTTCGTGGAGGGAGATGTTTGAAGGATATGGTGATTGAGGCGCGACAGGGTGGTGGCGGCGGCAAGGCGCCCCCTTGTGCAAATCTGCAACCTGCGCATCCTGCGGGGCCACCGGGTCGGTTTCTCGGGACGGTGGATACGGATGTTGATGGACCTTATTCCAGCGCTGGCGGCGAACCTGTTGTC
>CAIMMI010000091.1 GCA_903842505.1 uncultured Verrucomicrobiota bacterium
CGGTGTCCTCTGGGAATCCCGATGCGGCCGGCTTCGATAGAGGCTCGCGGTCGAGCGAGACTCCGTCGAACCGCTCCGCTCCTCCTGCCCCCCCTGACTCATACCGCCGGCAGCACCTCGATCTCCATCCACGCGCCCACCGCGTTCGCCTCGGTCACGAACTGCGGGATCCCGTTGACCACATCCAGCGACGGCCGGTGGACATGACCGGCGAAAACTCCCAGCAGGTTCGCCGCCTGGAACACCTCTCGATGGAATGTCCGCGTCACCTCCGTGTGACCCGACTCCCGCCAACGCTCGCGTCGCTCCAATTCGTATCCTCGGTCGTTCTTCCCACCCCAGTCCGGATGCCCGCATCCAAAGCCCAGCGACCGCCCGGGCGCAAACAATGGGATGTGAACCATCAGGAGGATCGGCTTTCCGGAACGGACTTCGCCTCGGAAGAACTCCAGTTGTTCGGGGAGGATCTCGTAGTTCGAGTTGTCGAGCATCACCACGCGCACGTCACCCACCGCCCGCACCGACATCAGCGGATCCGCTCCCTGATGCAATGGCGCAAGCCGCTCCCGCGTCCACGTGGCGCGCAACTCCACCAGCGTTCCTGCCATGCCTTCGTAGTGCCAGTCGTGGTTGCCCGCCGTGTACTGGAACGGAATCCCGACCGCGGAAAGCTTCCTCAGCACCCACTCCACCGCGGCCTCGGACGGGAAGCTCACGATGTCTCCCACCAGCGCGAGCAACTCCGGCTTCCACTCCCGAGCTCGGATCAAGGCGGCTGCGAAGGCCTGTTCCGGATCTGTGGGTTCGCCCGTGGTGAAATGCTTCGTCTGGTTGTAGGCCCGCGCCATGCGCCCGCTGAACTCGATGAACGGCGCGCCACGCTGGTCATCCCGGAACAAATGGGTGTCCGCCAACATCAGGATACGGACCGCCTCGCGACAGGCCGGGCTGAAAATCCGGACCCTCGTGCCGTCCAACGCGAAGGAACCGCGTACCGGCTCACCTGGAAACCCACGGTCCGCCCCACTGACCCGCACCCCGGCCGCAGCGACGGCAGCACCGGCACCCAGCACGAACGAGCGGCGTTTCATGGACGATATCCAGCCACCGGGATCGCACCGCTTCAAGCTCCAGGCCGACGGATCCTGGATCGGAATCGCAAGTCGCAGGAATTCCGATTGCCCGGCCCACCGCAAAGGCCGATAGTCCGTCTGTACGTTCAATTCTTCGAACAGGCGGGACGTAGCTCAGCCCGGTAGAGCACTTGCTTTGGGAGCAAGACGTCGCAGGTTCAAATCCTGTCGTCCCGACCATTCTTTCTTCTGAATTGCGGGGAGCAGATTCCCCAAAATTCGCTCTCATCCGTCTGGCACTTCTCCTCTCGGCATGCCGTTTGCCCAGGCAATCCGGCCATTCCTCCGTGCCGCCTCGCCCACAACCCTCTTGCTCGGCATCAGCTTGTGGGCTAAGCCCACACCATGCGCATTTGCCAACCAGACTCGCGGGGGCGGATCAATTTGGGCGACTTGGTCTCCCAAGGGGATACATGGGCGGTTTCTACGGCCTCGCCGGATCGGATCGAGCTGGTCCGGATGAAGCCAGAGAGGCGAACCCGGAAGGCTTCCTTGGTGGACCTGTGCCAGCAGCTCGGCGAACTCGGGTTCAAGCTGCCGAAATCTGATTACGCCCCCATCTCCACCGATCCCCTCCCATGAAGTTCATCGCCGACACCAACCTTCTGTCCGAACTCATCGGCCGACGACCTGCACCCTCGGTCGTCCGATGGGTTCGGGATCACGAGGACGACCTGGTCGTGTCTTGGGTGACGATCGCCGAGCTCCGCAAGGGAGTCTCCCTGCATCCGGACGGCCGCCGCCAGATCGAGCTGGGCGAGTTGGTGGATCGACTCGAGGCGAACTTTTACGATCCGCAGGAGATCCCGTTGACGTCCGCCACGGCCACGGAGTTTGGAAGTCTGGTCGGATCCAGGAAGCGATCAGGCCAGCCCATCTCTTGGCCGGACACCGTCATCGCTGCCCAGGCCAAGGAGTTGGGCTTGACGGTTGCCACCCGGAACACGCGGGACTTTCCCGACGTTCCCACAGTCAACCCGTGGGACGAAGCCGGCCCCGGCGATGACGCCGAGGACCGCAAGGCCTGACAGTCGGAAAACCCGGGAGACCAGCCCCCGGAACGGCAAAAAGGCCCCCGCGCGGTGAAGCACGGAGGCCCTTGAAACCGGCAACGGAACGAAGGGTTACTTCGTCGGAACCGTCGCGATGGTCTGCAGGATGCGGCTCGCGATCTTGTACGGATCCGCCTGGGAGTTCGGGCGGCGATCTTCGAGGTAACCCTTGTAGTCGTTGTTCACGAAGCTGTGGGGCACACGGATCGAAGCGCCACGGTTGGCGACACCGTAGTTGAACTTGTCGATCGACTGGGTCTCATGGAGACCGGTGAGGCGCAGGTGGTTGTCCGGGCCGTACACCGCGATGTGCTCGTTCTTGTACTTGTCGAAGGCCGCCATGAGCGCCTCGAAGTACTCCTTGCCGCCGACTTCGCGCAGGTGCGTCGTGGAGAAGTTGGAGTGCATGCCGGAACCGTTCCAGTCCACGTCCTTGCCGAGGGGCTTGCAGTGCCAGACGATGTCCACCTGGTACTTCTCGCAGAGGCGCATCAGGAGGTAGCGAGCCACCCAGACCTGATCCGCAGCGTTCTTCGAGCCCTTGCCGAAGATCTGGAATTCCCACTGGCCCTTCGCCACTTCGGCGTTGATGCCCTCGTGGTTGATCCCAGCGTCGAGGCACAGATCGAGGTGCTCTTCAACGATCTCACGAGCCACGTCACCCACGTTCTTGTAGCCGACGCCGGTGTAGTACTCGCCCTGCGGATAGGGGAATCCGCCGCCCTTCGGGAAGCCGAGGGGAACTCCGTCTTCATACAGGAAATACTCCTGCTCAAAACCAAACCACGCGCCGGGATCGTCGAGGATCGTCGCGCGGGCGTTGGTCGGATGCGGCGTCTTGCCGTCCGGCATCATCACTTCGCACATCACCAGAGCCCCGTTCTTGCGGGTCGAATCCGGGTAAATGGCAACCGGCTTCAACACGCAATCCGAGCTGCGGCCTTCCGCCTGCCGGGTCGAGCTGCCGTCGAAGTTCCAGAGGGGGAGCTGCTCCAGCTTCGGGAAAGCATCAAACTCCTTGATTTGGGTCTTGCCACGGAGGTTCGGGACGGGCTCGTAGCCGTCGAGCCAAATATATTCGAGCTTGTACTTCGCCATATGGATGAGTCTAACAGGTTACGTTCTGCGCACCCACGTCTTCTTGTCGTTCCGCAGGGCGGCTTCTGGCTTAACCGCACGAAGGGTGCCACGCCATCAGAATTTTTGTGAGACGGGCACCTCGAAACCGCTTTTCACCGATTTTCAGCCTTTTTCAGAGGTTTCGCTCATGGAAATCATGGGACTTATCAGCGAAACTTTCTGTTACCATCCAATCAGTCTGATCAAATTCCACCACGCCTAGGCTACCTCTCCCCCGCTCCCACCACCCAGATGCTCCAGGTCAAGGACACCCTCCGGTCCACCGTCAACCTCACCTTCGATGGACGCGTCATCAAGGCCTACCACGGCCCCGATGCCCAGACGCGCTTCGATCACGAGGTTCGCGTCCTGCGCCTGCTCGAAGAACGCGGCTGCGGGTTCGTCCCCCGACTCCTCGAGGCCGACCCAAAGCTCCTCCGCATCGTCACCACCAACTGCGGTGCCCGCGTCGAACGGATCGATGACGCCCGCCTCATCGAGGTCTTCGCTGAACTCGAGGCCTACGGCGTCCAACACGACGACATCAACATCCGGAACATCACCTACCGTCAGTCCGACGGCCGCTTCTGCCTGATCGATTTCGAGTTCGCCACGATCCTGCCCACGCCCGCGTGAATCCAACGCCCACCACCCCCCCTCCGATCGACCCCAACCGGCCCAGGATCCAGCGCCTGACCTGGTCCGCCTGCACCGACCGCGGCCACGTCCGCCCCGGCAACGAGGATTCCTTCCTCGGCGTCCGGTTCGATGGCCGGGAAATCCATCGCCTGGGCAAACACGGGGAATCGGATCTCAACACCATGGACGCGGCCTTTGCGGTCTGTGACGGCATGGGAGGGGAACTGGCCGGCGAATTCGCCAGCCGGGTGGCTGTCGAGAAACTCTCCAGCCTGATGCCACGGGCATTCCGGCAGGCAGCCCAAGGGCTCGATGCCGGCCATGCGGACGTCCTCGGCGAACTCGTCTCCCAGATCCACAAGGCCCTGACCTACCTCGGACACAGCTACGAGGAGTGCTACGGCATGCAGACCACACTCAGCCTCGCCTGGTTCACCCCGCACTGGATGTACTTCGCCCACGTCGGTGACAGCCGGATCTACCACCTGCCGGGCGACGGCGGACCGCTGCGGCAGCTCACCCAGGATGACACCCACGTCGGGTGGCTCCTCCGCACGGGCCAGATCACCCCTTGGCAGGCCAGGACCCACCCTCGCCGTAGCGCCCTCCAGAAGGCTCTCGGCGCCGGAAACCAATTCGTCGAACCCCAACTCGGCGCCGTCGGCATCGAACCGGGCGACCTGTTCCTCCTGTGCACCGACGGCCTCGTCGATGGCCTGCTCGACGAACGGATTGCCGAGCATTTGCGCAACGATGCCAACCCGACCGCACCGGAAGCCGCGCGACGCCTCGTCGACGCCTCGCTCGCTGGCAGCGGCAAGGACAACACCACCGGCCTGATCATTCAGGCCCACTGACCGAAGCGGCCTTCCGTCCGCGGCTCCGCGAACGGGTTCCCCCCAAAAATGAAGAGCGCCGGCAGAAGCCCTTTCGAGCCCTCTGCCGGCGCTTGAAGGATCCTTTACGGATCAGCCGTGGTAGCCTTCCTCACCGTGTTCGGCGAGGTCCAGACCCGTACGCTCATCTTCCTCGCTCGGACGCAGGCCGACCGTGAACTTCACGATGTAGGCGAGGATGGCCGTCGCCACCACGCTCCACACAATCGTGAGAGCAACTGCCTTGAGCTGGTTGCCCAGCAAACCGGGGAGCAGGTCCATGCCGCCCTTGCCCAGCACCGCGTTGACCTTCTCGTCCGCGAACACACCCGTCAGGATCGCACCCATCGTTCCACCAATGCCGTGCACACCGAACGTATCCAGGGCGTCATCATACCCGATCAACCGCTTCAGGTAGTTGCAGGCCAGGAAGGGAACAATGCCGGCCAGGACACCGATGATGACCGCCGAGGTCGCGGTGACATAGCCGCAGGCGGGGGTGATCACAACCAGACCAGCCACAATGCCCGAGCAGAAGCCGAGGACGCTGGGCTTACCGCGGGTGATCCACTCGCAAACCGGCCAGACGAAACCCGCCACCGCTGCAGCCAACGTCGTCGTCGTGAAGGCGTTCGAAGCAATCGCGTCCGCGCCCAACGCCGAACCGGCGTTGAAGCCGTACCAACCGACCCAGAGCATGCCCGTACCGACCATGCAAAGCGTCATGGAGTGCGGCGTCATCTGCTCCTTGCCGAACCCGATGCGCTTTCCAAGGATGATGCAGAGCACCAAGGCGCTCCACCCGGAGGTCATGTGCACCACCGTGCCACCGGCGAAGTCGATCGCCTTGATTCCCGCTTCCTTGTTCAGCGGTCCGCACATCAACCCCGTGGTCGACCAGACCATGTGGGCAAACGGGAAGTACACGACGAACATCCAGAGCGCCACGAACACGAGCACCGCCAGGAACTTCATGCGCTCGGCAATGGCACCGAGGATCAGGGCCGGCGTGATGATGGCGAACGTCAGCTGGAACATCGCCCACATGGAATCGCTGATCCAGTGGTAACCCGCTCCCACGTTGCCCGGCTCAACCCCCTTGAACAACGCATAGGCCGCGTCACCGATGTACGCATTGCCCGCGCCGAAGGAGAGGCTGTAACCGATCGCCCACCAGAGGATCGTGACCAAACCCGCGATTCCCATGCACTGGGCGAGCACGGACAGGATGTTCTTCTTCCGGACGAGGCCGCCATAGAACAGCGCCAGTCCCGGCAGGGTCATGAACAGCACCAACGCGGTGGAGGTCATCTGCCACGCGTTGTGACCCGGACCAGGGCCCGCGATCTTGGAGGGCGCATTCGTCGTCGCGTTGCGCGCCCCATTGTTGATGTAGGCCTCAATGTCCTCCAACCGCTCAGTGATCGACCGCTCCGGCGCATCTGCGGCCTGCGCGACCACGCTCACCAAAGAGGCAAACGCCGCCAGCAGCAGGATCTGAAAAAATCTCTTCATGGTATCTAGGTTGTTTTTCTGGTTGTTGTCTCAGCCTGTTTCCTGACCTCAGACAGCCGCATCCCCCCGCTCTTCGGTACGGATCCGGATCGCCTCATCGATCGTCGAAACGAAGATCTTGCCATCGCCGATCTTCCCGGTCTTCGCAGCCTTCACGATGGCCGCCGTAGCGTCGCCAACCTTGGCGTCCGACACCACGAGTTCGATCTTGATCTTCGGGAGGAAATCCACGGTGTATTCGCTTCCCCGGTAGATCTCGGTATGGCCCTTCTGACGACCGAACCCCTTGACCTCACTCACGGTCATGCCCTCGATCCCGACGTCATGCAGGGCATCCTTAACTTCTTCCAATTTGAACGGCTTGATGACTGCTTCGATTCTCTTCATGCGCAGCACTCCACCGGTTTCTGCTCTGCACTCTCCCCGCCGGCCCGGAGAAAAATGCCCGTCGAACGTTGTGCCCGACTTCTGCCAACCCCTGAAGCAATGGGGATGCCATCTGTTTTGGAGAACAGTTTAATATGCTGATAACAAGCAATTTACATGTTCATCTTTTCCATGAACGACGATACTTGACCTTGGAATCTGTTCCTTTTTATCCACACGGCGCGCCTCAAACCAACCCGACATCCCCTTCCCAACCACCTCCCCCAAGCCTCCCCGACCAAGATCCCGCCTCGCTCAGCCCTGTGGCATTGCGACTGCTAAGCACACAGGGGAAAGGCGTTGACACTCGGGGTCATCTCCCTAAAGTCGCGCCGCGTTAAGCCCGCTAAATTCACACAAAACCTATGAATCGTCTCCATTCCCAGCGTCGGGGCGCGTTCACGCTGATCGAGTTGCTCGTCGTGATCGCGATCATCGCGATCCTTGCCGGCATGCTCCTCCCGGCCCTCGCCAAGGCCAAAGCCAAGGCGCAGCGGATCAAGTGCGTGAACAACGAGAAGAACCTCGGACTCGGATTCCGCATCTTCTCCACCGACAACAACGGCCAGTTCCCCTGGACGGTTGACATCGCCAACGGTGGCACGGCCACCAACGGAGCCCAGACCTGGGCTCACTTCGCCGCTGTTTCCAACGAGCTCTCCACGCCCAAGATCGTGGTTTGCCCGTCGGACGGCGCCCAAGGCACCGAAACCCAGCGCCCGGCTGAAGCCACGAACTGGCTCCATATCGTCCGCAGCGCGAACAGCAGCGTCGTGAACAACGCTGGCAACCGCTTCATCTCCTACTTCATCGGTCTGGATGCCTCCGAAGAGAATCCCCAGACGATCCTCGGTGGCGACCGCAATGTCTCCGTCGACACCACGGCCGCCTCGGTCACGCTCCTGAAGAACGCCGCCGCCGCTCCGTTCACCGCTCAGGTCGCTGGTGAGCCGATCCATGCGCAGCTTCCGTCGGCCGCTGCTCTGGCGATCGTGTCGAACACCAAGGTTGGCTTCACCGCCCGCACGCATGATTCCGCCGGTAACATCCTCCTGGGTGACGGCTCCGTGCAGCAGGTCACGTCCTCCCGCTTCCGCGAAGCCATCCGCGATTCTGCGGCCAGCACCGCGCAGAGCCTGAAGTTCTCGATGCCGAACAACTAAGGTTCGCTTCGAATCCTTCAAAAACTTCAAGGGCGCCTTCGGGCGCCCTTTTTGTTTTCCCGGGTCCCGCCGGATCAACCCGCCGGATCAACCCGCCAGAACTCCCGGAACCACCCGCGCCCCACCCGCGATTCCCGTCAACCGTTCGTCCCGGCCATCCACCCGATACGACAACCCCTCGTGCTCCAACCCCACCGCCGCCAGGATCGTGGCGTGGAGATCCTTGAACGAAACGGGCGTATCCACCGCCATCAAGCCCAGTTCGTCGGTGCTGCCAATCCGGACACCGGGCCGAACGCCTCCCCCAGCCATCCAGATCGTGAATCCAGCCGCGTTGTGCTGACGCCCGTCGTTCCCCTGCATCATCGGCGTCCGTCCAAATTCACTGGCCCAGATCACCAAGGTGGAATCCAGCAGCCCACGCTGCTTCAAATCCGCCAGCAGGGCAGCCACCGGCTGATCCGTCCAGCGGGCCCGCGGCACATGATTCTTCGAAAGCGCGTCGTGGGCATCCCATCCGTCCTTGTCCGGCATGTCGTACAACTGGACAAAACGCACCCCCTTCTCGACCAGGCGTCGTGCCAGAAGGCATTTCCGCCCAAAACTGACCGTTCGCCGGTCGGAATGCTCCAACCCGTATCCCTTCCGGAGCCACGCCGCTTCGGACTCGATCCCACCGACGTCCAACGCCGCCGACTGCATGCGATACGCCAATTCGTAGCTGGCGATCCGGGCGTCGAGATCCGTTCGACCCACCCGATCCGAACGGTGCAGCAGGTTGAGCTCCCGGACGGTGTCCAGCGTTGCGCGCTGCCCATCGGCCAACTCGGGCGGAGGCAGGAGGTCCAGAACCGGGGTGCCGACATCCCGGAGCCGGGTTGGCTGGAAGGACGCAGGAAGGTAGCCGTTTGAATAGTTGGCTGCGCCGCCCAACGGCCCGGCATCGAACAGCATCACGTAAGCCGGCAGATCCTGGTTTTCCGTGCCCAGCCCGTAGGTCACCCACGAACCCAGACTGGCCTTGCCGGGACGAATGTCGCCCGTGTGCAACTGGTAGCTGGCGGGCGCGTGGTTGTTCGACTCCGCCTGCATCGAATGGATGAAGCAGAGGTCATCCACATGACCCGCGATCGAGGGAAACAGGTCGCTCACCCACATTCCGGAGCTCCCGTGCTGCTTCCACCCAAACGGACTCCCCATCAGCACGTCCTTGCAGCCGTGAAACACGTTCGCGTGCCGCGTGGATTCCATCGCCTTCCGGAAACTGGCCGGAACCGCCTGCCCATTCAGCTTCTGGAGAACCGGCTTGTGGTCAAACGTGTCCACTTGCGACGGCCCGCCGACCATGAAGAGGAAGATGACCGACTTCGCCCGAGGCCGGATGTCGCCCAACCGGGGCGAAAACGGCTTCAACGGATCGACGGCCCCCCGCACTCCCCCCGCCTCCGCCTTGGCCATCGATGCCGCCACGGCCGCACCCAACCCTGTTCCCAGTTGCTGGAGGAACCGGCGACGCGAACCCGGATGTGGCACGACGAACACATCGGCATCCTGCCCAAAACTGCCCAACTGACCAGTCGGCAATCAGCCCGACATGACTGACTTGGGGCATCGACCCCGCTCCTTCCCACGCCCACACTCACCTCATGTTCTCCCGGAGTCTCCGAGCCACCTTGGCCGTCCTGACCCTCGCGATCCGCACCCTCGGCGCTGGCCTGGAGGTCGCCGCCTTCGACGTCGACGCCACTCCCGCCACCGGGACCCTCCTGGCCTACGATCCCATGGTCGGTGCTGGCGAACTGACCTTGCGCTGCCGTGGCATCATCCTTCGCGGATCAGGCGAACCCATCGTCCTCGCCGCAATCGACTGGATCGGCGTGGCCAATGATTCCCACGACGCCTTCCGGGACGCGCTGGCTGCCGCGGCCGGGACCCGCCGTCAGCGTGTTTCCATCCACGCCCTCCATCAGCACGACGCCCCCCAGGCCGACGCCACCTCCGAAAGGATCCTCAAGTCCCGTGGGATTCCGCCGGGCCCCTTTGATTCCGCCATCGTCGAACCCGCCATGCTGCGGGCCAGCAACGCCGTGCGCTCGGCCACGGCCCGACTCCAACCCCTGACCCACGTCGGCTGGGGACAGGCCGAGGTCCATCAGGTGGCCTCCAACCGACGCATCGCCGGCCCGGACGGAAAAGTCCGCGCCGTCCGCTACACCAGTTGCAAGGACCCGGAACTCCAGGCGGCCCCGGAAGGCGTCATCGACCCCAACGTCGTCCTGCTCAGCTTCTGGAACGGGGAGAAACCCGTCGCTGTCCTGAGCTACTACGCGACCCACCCCCAGAGCTACTACCGCACCGGGTTGGCCAACCCCGATTTCCCCGGGATCGCACGATTCCTCCGGGACCAATCCGTGCCCGGCGTCCTCCACGTCCACTTCAACGGCGCCGGCGGAAACATCGGGGCCGGAAAATACAATGACGGTTCCGAAACGAATCGCGCCGTCCTCGCCGGGCGCCTCGCTGACGGCATGAAACGGGCCTGGGAATCCACCCGCAGGCAGGCCATCTCCTCGACGGACGTCGGGTGGGACGTGGAAACCCTCGCGCTGCCGCTGGCAACCCATCTGAAGGCCGCGGAACTCGATCAGGCCATCCGCCGCCCCACGCCCCAGATTTACGTTCTCGCCGCGCAACTGGCCTTTGTGGAGCGCGTGCAGGCCGGGAAGGGAATCGATGTTGCCTGCCTGCGCGTTGGCAAGCACCGCGTGCTGCACGCGCCGGGTGAACTCTTCGTCGAGTACCAACTCGCCGCCCGGAACATGCGCCCGGACCTCGACATCACCCTGGCCGCCTATGGCGACTACGGCACCGCCTACATCGGCACCCAGAAGTCCTACGAACTCGGGGGCTACGAAACCGAACCCCGCTCCTCCAACGTCGCCCCCACTGTCCAGGGCGTCTTGATGAAGGCCTTCCAACGCCTCCTCGGCGCCGGGCCGCAGCCCTGACGGCTGCGGTTCCCGGCCCGACCCACCCACGAATCAACCCTCGAGGTGCGTCCAGGCGGCGTTCGCCTTCGACGACTTCACCACCGCCTCGATGAACGCCATGCCACGCACGCCGTCCTCGATCCGCGGGTAGTCCAGCGCCGGATCATCGGCGGCCAGCGTCCGGTTCTCCAACCGCGCCCGGATGTGCGCAGCGAAGTTCTTGTAGATGTTGGCAAAGGCCTCGAGGTAACCCTCCGGATGCGCCGGCGGCGTCCGACCCGCCGCCTTCGCCGCCGCACTCAGATAGCCATTCGCCGTGCGATACACCTGCATCGGCTGATCCAGCCACTTCACGAGCAGCGTGTTCGGCTCCTTCTGATGCCATTCGATTCCGCCCACCTCGCCGTAGACGCGGATGTTGAGGTTGTTCTCCTCGCCGACGCTGATCTGGGAGCTGTGCAACACGCCCTTCGCACCGCCCTCGAAACGGAGCAGCACGTTGCCGTCGTCATCCAACGGACGCCCGTCCACGAACGCCGTCAGGTCCGCCGCCAACTCCCGGATCTTCAGGCCGGTGATGTATTCGGCCAGATTCTCGGCATGCGTGCCGATGTCCCCGATGCAGCCCGCCGCACCGGACTTGGTCGGATCCGTCCGCCATCCAGCCTGCTTCTGGCCGGAAGCCTCCAACCGCGTGGCCAGCCAACCCTGCGGATACTCGACCACCACCTTGCGGATCTTGCCGAGCCTGCCACTCGCAACCAGATGCCGCGCTTCCTTCACCAGCGGGTACCCCGTGTAATTGTGGGTCAACCCGTACAGAAGTCCGGACTGCTTCACCAACGTCGCCAACTCCTGCGCCTCGGCCAGGTTGAACGTCGCCGGCTTGTCGCTCAGCACATGAAAACCCTTCTCAAGCGCCAGCTTCGCCGGCGGAAAATGCACGTGGTTCGGCGTGACGATCGCGATGAAATCCATCCGCTGGTCCGCGGGAAGCTTCGCCTCGGTCTCGATCATCTCCTGATAGCTCCCGTAGCAACGGTTGGCCGGCAGGTACAGGTCCGCGCCGCTCGCCTTCGACCGTTCGGGATCCGACGAAAACGCACCGCAAACCAACTCGGTCTGCTGGTCCAGGGCAGCCGCAATCCGGTGCACGGCACCAATGAAGGCGCCCCGACCACCACCCACCATTCCGTATCGAATCTTCCGGCTCATAGGCAAAACAAGGGATCAGACGTTGCTGTTACTCGGTGACGCAGAGTTATAGGGAACCCAACCCCAACCGGTCAACGACGCGGGCGGCCTCACAGCCCGAAGACGGTGGGGCGAGCGTCCTCACGAGCCGCCTCTGCTCCTCATCGGTGGGGCGAGTGTCCTCACGAGCCAGATGGGAGTCCCAAGTTTCAAGATTCAAGCGCGGCTACCGCTTCAAACCTGAAACGGAGAACTTCAAACTCTGCCGCGGCTCGACAGGGTCTCGCCCCATCCTCCGCCAACACCCTTCCCCACACAACTCTGGCTACCGCCTCCTCTCCACCCCATCCTCCCTCCCATCATCATGTCCCCCGTTGTCCGCCATCGGCTCCCCGCCGGCAGACGGCTCTCCCTGGTGGCCGCCAGCCTCCTCTGGGCCGTCCCAGCCATCGCGGCAGACCCATCCCCCCGATTCTCGCGCGACATCCTTCCCATCCTCTCCGACCACTGCTTCGCCTGCCACGGCCCCGATGCAGCCGCACGCAAGGGTGGGCTCCGCCTCGATACCCACGAAGGCGCTCTCGCCGGCGGAAAGGAAGACGGACCCGCCATCACACCCGGCGACCCAACCCGCAGTTCTCTCCTCCGCCGGATCCGCCACGCGGACCCCGACGAGATCATGCCCCCGCCCTCCACCCACAAGCCCCTTTCCACCGCCCAGATCGAAACGCTCGAAACCTGGATCCGGACCGGTGCCCCCTGGGGACGTCACTGGGCTTACGAACCGATCGCGCGCCCTCCCCTCCCCCCCTCAAATCAACCCACCGCCCGCCGCAACCCCATCGACGCCTTCATCCACGCCAGGCTGGCCGCGGAGAAGCTAGAACCTTCGCCCGAAGCTGCCCCCCGGACCCTCCTCCGCCGCGTCACCCTCGACCTTACCGGCCTGCCCCCCTCACCCGCCGAATTGGTCGCCTTCGAATCCGACCCTTCCCCCGACGCCTACGAACGCGCGGTCGAACGCCTCCTCGCCTCCCCTCGCCATGGGGAACGGATGTCGTGGGAATGGCTCGATGCCGCACGCTATGCCGACTCCAACGGATACCAGGGCGACGGTGAACGCACGATGTGGCCGTGGCGCGACTGGGTCGTCGATGCCTTCAACCAGAACCTGCCGTTCGATGCCTTCACCGTCTGGCAACTCGCTGGCGACCTGATCCCCGAACCTTCCCCCACCCAACGGCTCGCCACCGGCTTCGCCCGCAATCACATGATCAACGGCGAAGGCGGCCGTATCCCCGAGGAAAACCGGATCGACTACCTCTTCGATCAAACCGAAACCGTCGCCACCGTCTGGCTCGGCGCCACCTTCAACTGCGCCCGCTGTCACGACCACAAGTTCGATCCCGTCTCCCAGGCCGATTACTTCCGCCTGCTCGCCCTTTTCAATCAGACCGTCGTCGACGGATCGGGCGGCGACCCTCAATCACGCCCCAACCTCGAGGTCCCCAGCCGCGACCAATCCGCTGCCCTGGAGGCCATCCAACAGGCGGCCACCGTTTCCGCCGCCGTCGTTGCCCTGGAGGAACTCCGACAGTTCCCGCGCCCGACCGGTCAGGACGTCAGTCAGTCCGCCGGTTTTGCCAACCTGCCCGAAGACGTCCGCAATGCCCTTCGCACCGCCCCACCCCAGCGCAACGCCTCCCAGACCGCACGCCTCGCTGAATTCTCGAAGACCAACGCCCCCACCTACCACGTCTGGCTCGATCAACACCGCCAGACCCTCGAACAACGCGACGCCATCCGCCGCAGCCTTCCCCGGGTCATGGTCATGGAGGACATGCCCAAGCCCCGCGAGACGTTCCAACTCTCCCGCGGCCAGTACAACAAGCCCGGCAACCGCGTCAGCCCAGGCGCCCCGGAGGGCCTCTTCCCCAACGCCCCCAACCGACAATCCGTCTCCAACCGACTCGACCTCGCCCGCTGGCTCGTGGACCCCGCCCACCCCGTTCCCGCACGGGTGATCGCCAACCGCCAATGGCAACTGTTCTTCGGCTCCGGACTCGTCCGCACCACCGAGGACTTCGGCCTCCAGAGCGAACGCCCCTCCCACCCCGATCTCCTCGACTGGCTCGCCTCCGAACTCATCGACTCCGGCTGGGACATCAAACACCTCCAACGCCTCATCGTCACCAGCGCCACCTACCGGCAATCCTCCGCCGCCTCCCACACGCTCCTCGCCCACGACCCCGCCAACCGACTCCTCGCCCGCGGCCCGCGCCATCGCCTCCCGTCCTGGATGATCCGCGACGTCGCCCTCGCCGCCGCCGGCCTCCTCGTCGAACGGATCGGCGGCCCACCCGTCCGCGCCTACCAACCCGACGGCGTCTGGGAGGAAGCCACGTTCGGCAACAAGCGCTACCAGCGCGACTCCGGCGAAGCCCTCTACCGACGAAGCCTCTACGTCTTCTGGCGTCGCATCGTCGGCCCCACGCTCTTCTTCGACGTCTCGAACCGGCAGACCTGCACCGTCCGCACCCCACGCACCAACACCCCCCTCCAGGCCCTCCTCCTCCTCAACGACACCACCTACGTCGAGGCCGCCCGTCTCCTCGCCGCTCGTCTCCTCTCCCACCATCCCGCCTCACCCGCCCGCGTCGACGACCTCTTCGAATCCGTCCTCGGACGCAAACCCTCTCCCGCCGAATCCACCATCGTCCTCGCCGGCATCGAACGACACCACGCACGGTTCCGCACCAACCCCGACGAAGCCTCCAAACTGCTCCGCATCGGTGAGCATCCCAACCCGCCCGGCCTCGACCCCGCCAACCACGCCGCCTGGACACTCGCCTGCTCCACGGTGCTCAACCTCGACGAAGCCCTCTCCAAGGAATAGCCCCATGCCTCCCGGACATCCCCTCGCCGAACTCCGCCAGCACCTCACCCGACGCGAGTTCCTCGGCCGCTCCACCACCGGCCTCGGCCTTGCAGCCCTCGCGGGAATCATCGGCCGCGATGCCCGCGCGGCCGGCGGCGAAACCATTCCCACCCTCGGCTCCCACTTCGCCCCCCGCGCCAAGCGAGTGATCTACCTCTTCCAGAACGGCGCCCCCACCCACGTCGACCTTTTCGACTACAAGGAACGCCTCGCCCGCGAACACGGCAAACCCGTCCCCGAAGAATACATCGGCGGCAAACGCTTCAGCTCCATGACCGGCAAGGCCGACGGCAAACGCCTGCTCGGACCCGTCGAACCCTTCCGCCAGCACGGTGCGAGCGGCGCCTGGGTCTCCGCCCTCATGCCCCACACCGCCCAGATCGCCGACCGCCTCTGCTTCCTCAAGGGTATGCACACCGACGCCGTCAACCACGCGCCGGCCATCTCCCTCCTCCTCAGCGGATCCCAGATCCCCGGTCGTCCCACGCTCGGCTCCTGGATGGGATACGGGCTCGGCTCCATGGCCGAGAACCTCCCCACCTTCGCCGTCATGACCTCCGTCACCCGCAACACCACCTGCGGGCAGATCTTCTACGACTTCTACTGGGGCTCCGGCTTCCTCCCCAGCAAGCACCAGGGCGTGAAGTTCCGCGGCTCCGCTGAACCCGTCCTCTACCTCACCAACCCCGACGGCATCAGCCGTTCCGCTCGCCGCGACATGCTCGACGACCTCGCCGCCCTCAACCAACACCACCTCCACTCCTGGGGCGACCCCGAGATCGCCGCCCGCGTCGCCCAATACGAGATGGCCTTCCAGATGCAGGCCTCCGTCCCCGAACTCACCGACCTCTCCCGCGAACCCGAATCCGTCCTCCGCGAATACGGACCCGATGTCCGCACCCCAGGCTCCTTCGCCTACAACTGCCTCATGGCCCGACGCCTCGTCGAACGCGGCGTCCGTTGCGTCCAACTCATGCACGCCGGATGGGACCAACACAACTCGATCACCACCGAACTCTATAGCCAGTGCCGCGACACCGACCAACCCTCCGCAGCCCTCGTCCTCGACCTCGAACGACGCGGCCTGCTCGACGATACCCTCGTCGTCTGGGGCGGTGAATTCGGGCGAACCCCCTTCATCCAGGGAAACCTCGACGACCGCGCCCGCTGGGGACGCGATCATCACCCGTACGCCTTCACCATCTGGATGGCCGGAGGCGGCGTCCGACCCGGCTTCACCTTCGGAGAAACCGATGACCTCGGCATGAACGTCGTCCGTGACCCCGTCCACGTACACGACCTCCAGGCCACCATCCTCCACCTCCTCGGCATCGACCACGAGCGACTCACCTACCGCTTCCAGGGCCGCGATTTCCGCCTCACCGACGTCCACGGCAACGTCGTCAAACCCATCCTCGCCTGAAACCTCAAACCCCAGACCTCTGACCCGAGATCTGGCATCTGACCTCTGACCTCTGACCTCTGACCTCTGGCCTCTGGCCTCTGGCCTCTGACCTCTGGCCTCTGGCATCTGGCATCTGGCCCCTGCCCTTCAATCCCCCGGGTTCAGCATGCGGTCCAGGATCATGATCTTCTGCCAGATCTTCTGCGACAGGTTCAGCGTCAGGTTCTCGATGTCCCGCACCGCCGTCATCGTCTGGGCATCGTCAAAGTGCTGCACATGCAGCGCCGCCAACTTCGAGATCAACGACAGCATCTCGCTGCAGTAGTCCAGGTACCGCAACAACTCGAACGGCGTCATCTGCCGCTTCGGCGAACTCTGCGTCAGCATCCGGCTCCGACCCGTCACCCGCTCCGGATCCTTCGTCAACTGATGCATGTCCACGATGTGCGCCAAGGACCGTAACGCATGCAGTGCCCGCATCGCCCGACGCCGCTTCCAGGCCGCCTCCAGCCGCGTCAGGAACCAGATCGCCGCTCCGACAAACACCGCATCGTTCACCCCCGCCTCCAAACCCTGCAGGAACTCCCCCACCGCCGGCTTCTCCGGTCGCGGCGCCACACCCATCACGATCCCCACCACCATCGCCATCAGGATCAACACACACAGGACCACCGCCCCACGGATCCAGTAGTTCGCTCGACTCAGTACCGCGATGTTCGCATCGGTCTCCCGACACTGCCGTTCCAGATCGCGACACACCCCGACCAGCCCCGCCGCCGGAAACCGCTCCTCGATCCGTTTCCCCAACTGCTCCGTCGTCGCCAGGATTTCCGACAACATCAACTGCCGGTACGACCCCGCTTCCCCCATCATCGAGGCCACCCCGTCCGCTTCTGGTTTCGTCTCCGACATGCGTGCTGCCCCCACCCTATCGTCCCACCGCATCCCGTAAACCACCGAGACACCCCACATCCTCCGCACCCACCATCCCATCCGCCCCAACCCACCCCGCATTTACAATCCCATGTCGCAGGTGCGACATGGGATTGCAAATCACCCCCCGATCCTACCCCCACTTTGCATCCGGATGTCCCATATGCGACATCCGGATGCAAAACCCCACCCCTCGAACTCGTACTCAGCCCGAAGGGCGGTACTCGTACTCGTACTCGTGCTCGATACCGATTCCGACCCCGACGCCGATGCGATGGGCTTCCCCGCGCCTCTGTACCCCTGCGGGAGAACGCCTCCTCTCACCCCAGAAACTTTCCGTGTCGGATTCCAACCGTGACCGGCAGGTTTCCAAAAAGATCGGACGTCACAGGATCGGCCCCATGCAGGAAAGTCAGACCACAGACGAACAACTCCTCCGCGACCACATCGCCCACCGCGACGAGGTCTCCTTCGCCCAACTCGTCCGACGCCACGTGAACCTCGTCTTCGGCACGGCCCTCCGGATCCTCGGCGACCGTACCGCCGCCGAGGAAGTCACCCAGAACGTCTTCATCACCCTTGCCCGCAAGGCCACCTCCATCCGCGCTGGAACCGGCCTTGCCGGATGGCTTCACCGCGCGGCCACCCTCGAAGCCCGACTCCGTCAGCGCACCGACCTGCGCCGCCAGAAGCGCGAGGACCTCGCCGCCCAACTCGGTACCACCATGCCCACGCCGGAATCCCCGGATCCCCTCCCCTTCGAGATCCTCGATGAAGCCCTTCTCGAACTCCCGGAGAAGGATCGCCGCACGCTGTTCCTCCGCTACTTCGAGAACCGACCCTTCCGCGAGATCGCCAATTCCCTCGGCATCGGCGAGGACGCAGCGCAGAAACGCACCAGCCGCGCCCTCGACGCCCTCGCCGGGATCCTGCGCCGTCGCGGGGCCGCCACCGTCACCGCGACGCTTGCCGCCAAGACCCTGGAAGCCGCAGCCCTCACCATCGCTCCCGCCCAGCTCGCCACCTCGATCACGTCCGTCGCCCTCGTCACCCCCGCCCTTCCTGACCGCGGCCACGCCATCCGCGACGACCTTCGTCAAGCCCTCATCCAACTCCTCGGCACCGAGCGCGCGAACCTCGTCTGGCAGCAGGCCGAACGGACCTTCGAGAACGAGTTCAACCAGTTCGGCGCTGTCGAGCGGATCGAGGCCGCCGCCTTCAATGGCCCCGGCAATCTCTCCCGCTGGAACGCCGCCCGCGACCTCGACGGCAAACTCACTTCCTGGGGCAACAGTGGCGGCAACCTCAGCATCGACACCTTCCCGCTCCGCCTCCGCCCCATCGTCGCGGGGTGGCTGACCAACTCCCAACCCCAACGCCCATGAGCCAGTTCCTCATCGCCTGCTTCGTCTTCATGGCCGCCTTGGCTGCCACCCTGCACCATCGACAGGCAGCCCGCATCGCCGCCACCGAACTGGCCCGCCTCCAGGCAGAGCAGTCCGCCGCCAACTCCACCCTCGCCTCGTTCCAGACCCGCACGGCCGCCTCCGCCAAACGCCACGCCGAACTGTCCCTCGATCTCACCGCGGCGTCTGCCGAACTCAAGGCCGCCTCCGAAGTCGCCCTCCGCGCCCGCACCGAACCCGATCCCGCCACCGAAGGCGCATGGCCCACGGGCAAACCCTATTTCTATCTTCCGAAGCGATTGCTGTCCGACATTGGCTTCACCGCCCTCGGCGCGGATGGCGAACCCACCCTCGAAGCCATCGCTCTCCTCGGCCTCACCCCTTCGGAACGGGATAACCTCCACGATGCCTGGGCCGATTTCCGATTCGACCTCCAGGAACTGCAGCGGCATTCCGCCGAGCGGATGCCCGACACGAACTCCGTCCCCGATCCCAACCGCCCCTCCATCCGGTTCAAGCTCTCCGGCCTTACCAACCAACTCCCTCGCCTCCGCGAACAACTGGACGTCCGCCTCACCGAGGCCATCGGCCCCACACGCGCCCAACTCCTCCAGACCCCGCTGGAGAACCGCATCGAAGATCTGACCACACCCATTGGCGATCGCGACTGCATCGTCGGATATCACGCCGAGCGTGCCGCCGATGGCACCGTCCAGCACTACCTCCGCTTTGAAGCCACCGATGGCAGCAGCATGCACCAGTACGTGGTCGACTTCATGCGATGGGGGCAACCCACGTCAGACGGCGTATCCCATTCAACTGCCAAAGAACCGTATCGAACCAGCGTTGGCTCACCCCTCTGGCACTACCGCCATCTCTTCGGCGACCAACCGCTCCTCCCACTTCCCTGACCCCCTTCCTTTGCTCCTTCGCGTCTTCGCGCGAAGCCGCGCAACCGCGGAGGACAATGGGGATTGATCCCCAACGATGCCAGCCACCGCAGCAACGTCCCGTCTTCCCTGCGCCTCTGCGCCTCTGCGGGAAACCGTCCCTCTCCACGCCTGCCCGCATCGTTCCAGCCAATCCCCTCCAGATTCTATCGATTCACGGGCACGGCGGGGCCTCGGCCACCGTGTCGCCATGAAATCGATCCGCTCCTGGTCCTACGTCCTGGCCCTCCTGGTCTGCCTCGCAGGCATCGTCCTCTCGGTCTGGAAGCCGCGGACCGACCTCGGCAATGGATTCTCCACAGAAGGCACACGCCCCTTCGCCAGCATGGCTTCCCCAACCGCCGGCCGCCACCTGTGGCTGACCGCCGCCGACGGCACCCGCATGCAGTTGTCGGAGGTCCCCGTCGGCAGGCAGTCGATCCTCCGGACCAACTCGATCGTGATCTGGCAGGAAAGCCGCGTGATCGGCCACGGCGCCTTCGATGCCATCTATGCGAACTCCCTTTTTGCCGCCGATACCACTGGCCGCCGGGCCGAACTCACCGGGTGGCTTTCGGAACGGGCCGAGCGCGTGCTTCCAACGGCGACCCCCGAATCCCTTCCGGCCTACCTCGGCTCCGACCCCGCTCCCAGCCGTCCCCCCGTGGACGATCCGCGCCACGGCGTCCACTCCTTCAAGCCCAACTCTGTCCAACTCGCCCTCTGGCGCCCCGGCATCACGATCTGGTGCGACGTTTCGTACAAGGGAAGCTATCGCCCACTGGCCATGGAAGTACCCCTGGCCGAGATCGCCACCCACCTCCGTCAGCAACCCTTCGCCTCAAACCGCTGAATCCGCCGGCCCCGCCCTGGAACAGCCCGCTCGCCCCCAGAAGCCCACGCCGCCCTGCCGGCCCCACCCCGTTTACAATCCCATGTCGCAGGTGCGACACGGGATTGTAAATCACACCCCGATCCCGCCCGCATTTACATCCGGATGTCCCATATGCGACATCCAGATGCAAATCGCCACC
>CAIMMI010000092.1 GCA_903842505.1 uncultured Verrucomicrobiota bacterium
AAAACGTCCGGATTCCCAGAGCGCCCAAGCTCCCAGATATGAACTCTCCTAATCCTTCGCACGGGTCCTTCTCCTAGCTTCAGTCATGATCGGGTGTTGGCTGGCCCGTGCCGCTGATCCGTCGGAATCAAGCCTGCGTTCCGGCAACTCTCTTCCCCAATCTGTTGTCCGCACCGCTGCCTCGATCGCTCCTCGCGATCGACTCCTTCATCTAGCCAGTCGTTCGCCCTTTCAATCGCCTCGCCTCATTCTGTTGGGCGAGGTCGCCATCAGCGAGGAGGAGACTCGGGAGCTTCTGGGAATCTATGAGCAGGCCACTGCGCAGTATGAAGGGGCATCCTCTCCTTTGGATCGTCGTTTGGCCCTCGTGGGCTGGGCGGAACGGGTCACCGACTTCCTCGCGAAGTATCCCCAATCCGCCTACTTCCCCGGAGCCAGCCTGCAACTGGCCGCCCATCACGACCGGATCCTGAACCAAACGGGTACCCGGCAGTATGCCGAGGCTTCGTGGTCGGCCACACGGGATCGGACCGAGTATCCTGCCCGTGAGGTGGCTCGCGAATCGTCGTTCCTGCTGGCCAGATCCCTGCTGTTGTCCGCTGAGCATGTCGCCTTTGATGAGCTATACAAGTCGTCGCTGGCTCACAGTCCCCGGGAGACCGAGGATCGATGGGGTGGTCTGATGGAGCAACGCCATCACAACGTCCGCAATCCGGAGGGCGCATCCAACTGTGGTTTGCTGGCGCTGGGCCAATTGGCCAGTGCACTGGGGGGCGCACAAAAACCCCTGGGCATGCCTCTCGCGCATCGGGTGGGCTCCGAGGGCGTTGATCTGGCAACCCTGGGACGCTTGGGACGCGAGGCAGGGTTGGAGGTTCGTGCCGTCCGCCTTTCTTCCCTGGGACAGTTTCCCGTGCCCTCGGTGGTGCATCTGGCATCCGAACACTTTGTCGCCGTCCGGGAGCGGCGCGGGGATTTCTATGAGGTGGTTGACCCCAGCTCTGGTGAGATTCGCTGGTTGATCGCGCCGGAATTGGCGGCGGACGCGACCGGTGTCCTGTTGGTGGCCCGGCAGTCACGGACCGAGGGCGTCGGCATCATGCAAGATCTGGCCGATCCTGAGGCGAGTCGTTTTCAGGGTCGGTATGTGTCCTGGGGACAGCTCGACCTGCTGGGGCCGGGCGACGGGGAGCAGTGCCCTGGCCATCCGGGCCGATCCGTGGCCGAGGGTTCTGCGGCAACGGGCACCTCGTCCTGCCGCTCATGTCGGTCGGTCGGCATGCCCATCTGGCAGGTGGATGAACCAACACTGAACCTTCGCGTCGATGACACGCCCCTGGTGTATCAGCCGAAGTATGGACCGGTGCTGGAGCTCTCGCTGACCTTCCATTCGCGTCGCAGGTTCATGGGTGGTACCGACTTTCTTCCTCAAGGTCGTTTCGAAGTGGGGCCCAGCGGCTCCCGGTACATGCTGGCCAGTTCGTGGATGTCCTGGGTGGAGTACGAGACCTCACCAGGATGGCAGGCCTACGTGTGCCACCCCGGGGGCGCCATTCACCGGTACACCTTCGACACGGGCGTCAACCTCAGCGATCAGGAGTACTGGAGCCATTCCCAGCTGGAGAAATTGTACTCCGGAGGAACGTTCATCGGATTCCGCCTGCATTTCTCCGACGGAAGGTCCCGGGACTACCTCCAGGTTGGGCAGGGGGTGGGAGACTGGCAGGGCTACTACATGACCGCTGACAAGGATGCGGCGGGCCTCGGCTCGACGTTCGCCTACCAGAGTGGGACATCCGTCCTCACCCAGGTAACTGCCGCGGATGGTGCGGTCTTCACGATCGGGTATGGCACCGGTTCGCTCGCCAACGCCATCGTCTCGGTCACCAGCACGGTTGGTCTATCCGCCTCCTTTGGCTACGAGGGAACGCAGGCCCATCCGTCCGGCCTGGCCAGTGAAGGGCTGAGTTCGATTACCGACGTCGCCGGGATCCAGTCTTACCTGTATCTGGTTGCGGAGGGGACCAACTACATCCGGACCCCTTACGGGCGGACCAGCATCGAGGTCCGGTCCGCAGGCGTTACTCCGCCGAGCCCGACGGTAGACCGCAGTGTGGAGGTCTGGCCTCCGACGGGAGGATCCGAGGCTTTCGCCCTGATCCTCAATGCCAGTTCGGTGGTACCCGCGTGGGCCGGGGCGCAGATTCCAAATCCCACCAACTCGGTCGTGAGCACCCTGGATACGGCTGATCGAGGACTCCGCAATACCTACCACTGGCCCATGCAGATCCGCAGCGTCATGACCAAGAATCTGGCTACGGACAGTCTGGCTTGGGCAGACCTGCGAAGGGCGCGCGCCCAGCACTGGCTGCTGGAGCCGTACGCGGTCACGTTCCAGACGCTCTCCTGGGAGCAGGCCGCCTCGCCGGACGGAACAACGGAGGGCGCGGTGGTCTGGTTCGACTACGCAGGCAAGTTGGACCCCGACCGTGCCGGCACCGAATCGTATCCGGCGATGGAAGCCCGGGTGATGCCCGACGGCACCACATGGTACCGTGACTACACCCGCAATTCCCTCGGCAAGCCCTTGTCTGTCCGCGAACGCTGGTATGACGGCGCAGGCTATCCTTCCCGAGTCGAGACCTTCACCTACAGCACCGACGGCGTGGATCTGTTGACCCACACGAATGCACTGGGCATCGCCGA
>CAIMMI010000093.1 GCA_903842505.1 uncultured Verrucomicrobiota bacterium
CTACGGATCAGCCGAAGTCGTGGGAGGGGGAGGTGGCGAGGCGGAAGTCGATCCAGTCGAACTTCTCGGCCTTCACGTGGACGGTGCCGTTGCGGGCTTCGGCGACGCCTTCGATGAGGAGGAAGGGTTCGGAGATGATGAGGAGCCGGTTGGCTTCGAACAGGGGCGGGGAGACGATGATGTTCGAGATGCCGGTTTCGTCTTCGAGGCTGAGGAAGCAGACGCCCTTGGCGGTGCCGGGGCGTTGGCGGCAGATGACCTGTCCGGCGACACGGAGGCGGGTGCGGTTGCGGACTTGGAGGAGGTCGGCGGCGGTCCAGACGTCGGGAAGCTTGGGGCGGAGGAGTCCCATGGGATGTTCGCCGGTTGAAAGGCGCAGGCCGGAATAGTCGGCTCGGAGCCTTTCGAGGGGATCCATGGGCTTGAG
The DNA here is from genome assembly GCA_903842505.1 of uncultured Verrucomicrobiota bacterium. Lineage (GTDB taxonomy): Bacteria > Verrucomicrobiota > Verrucomicrobiia > Limisphaerales > UBA9464 > UBA6176. The sequence continues at coordinate 428 of CAIMMI010000093.1, forward strand.
GGGAACGGGATCCGGGGTCTGGGCGGGCGCGCGTCCGGAGTTGAAGAGTTCGTCCGGGTGCAGGGCCTTGCCGGCTTCCCACAGGGCGGCTCGACGGTGTGGGGCGAGGGCGTTGAGCGAACCGGTCTCGGCGAGCGTGGCGAGTTCGTCGGCGGTCAGCCGGACGCGCGTGCGGAAGTCCTCGATCGAGCGGAACGGTCCGGAGCGCGTGCGGGACTCGACGATGTCGTCGGCGTGGGCACGGCGAAGGCTCTGGACCTGATTGAGGCCGAGGCGGAGGTGGCCGTCGGGTTCGATGGTGCAGACGGTCTGGGAACGTTGGATGCAGACGGGTCGGATGCGGACGTCGTGGCGGCGGGCATCGCGGACGAGGGTGGCCGGGGAGTAGAATCCCATGGGCTGGTTGTTGAGGAGGGCGCAGTAGAACTCGGCGGGGCGATGGACCTTGAGCCAGGCGGAGGCCCAGGCGATGTGGGCGAAGCTGATGGCGTGGGATTCGGGGAAGCCGTAGAGGGCGAAGGAACCCACGGCCTGGACGATGCGGTCGGCGGCGTCCGGGTTGACCCCGCGTGCGGCCATGGCGGCGCGGAGCTTGGCGGTGACGCGGAGCATCTTTTCGTCGGAACGATGGAAGCTGATGGCGCGGCGGAGTTCCTCGGCTTCGGTGCCGTCGAAGCCAGCCATGGTCATGGCCATGGCGAGCATCTGTTCCTGGAAGAGGGGGATTCCAAGGGTCCGTTCGAGGACCGGTCGGAGGCGTTCGTCGTAGTAGGTGACGGCTTCGGATCCGTCGCGCCGTCGGAAGTAGGGGTGGGCAAGTTCGCCCTGGATCGGGCCGGGGCGGATGATGGCGACCTGGATGACGATGTCGTAGAACGTGCGCGGCTTGAGACGCGGCAGGGTTGCCATCTGGGCGCGGCTTTCGACCTGGAACACGCCGACGGTATCGGCGCGGCAAAGCATGTCGAAGGTGGCGGTATCGTCTTCGGGAAGCTGGGCGAGATCGACCGGGTGATTCCGTTCGGAGCAGAGGGTGATGCAGTCCTGGATGGCGGCCATCATGCCGAGACCGAGGAGGTCGACCTTGATGATGCCGAGGTCCTCGCAGTCGTCCTTGTCCCATTGGCAGACGACGCGACCGGCCATGGCGGCGTTCTCGAGGGGGACGATGCGGTCGAGGGTATCCTGGCAGATGATCATGCCGCCGGTGTGCTGGCCGAGGTGACGCGGGAGGCGGCGCATCTGGGAGTAGACTTCGGCGAAGGCAGGGGCGCGTGGATGCGAGCGCGGCAGGCCGGCCTTTTCCATCTGCTCGATGAGGTCGAGCGTGTGCGGGAAGTCGCCGCTGGCGAACAGGGCGGAAAAGCGGTCGAGGACGTCGGCGGGGAGGTTGAGGGACTTGCCGATCTCACGGGCGGCGGATCGGCCGCGGTAGGTGATGACGGTGGCGGTCATGGCGGCACCGCGCGGGCCGTAGCGTCTGTAGACCTCCTGGATGACCTGTTCGCGGCGTTCGCCGGAGGGCAGGTCGATGTCGATGTCGGGCCAACCCTTGCGGCCTTCGGAGAGGAACCGTTCGAAGAGGACGTTGAATCGGACGGGATCAACGGCGGTGATGCCGAGGCAGAAGCAGACGGCGGAATTGGCGGCGCTGCCGCGGCCCTGGGCGAGGATTCCTTGATCGCGGCAGTACCGGACGAGATCCGCGACGAGGAGGAAGTAGCCGGAGAAGCCGAGCTTGCCGATGAGGGCGAGTTCCTTCTGGAGGAGGTTGCGGACCTTGTCGGGGATGCCCTTTGGGTAGCGTTTGCGGGCGCCGGCCTCGGTCCAGGCGTGGAGGAGGGATTCCATCGATTCGCCCGGGGCGGTGGGGTGGGTGGGGAATCGGTAGCCGAGGTCGGCGAAGGTGAACTGGAGTTGATCGGCGAGGCGTTGGGTGTTGGTGATCGCGGCGGGGAGGTCGGAGAAGAGGGCTGCCATGTGTTCGGCGGGCACGAGGTGCCGGCCGTCGTTGACGGAGAGGAGGGTGCCGGCCTGATCGAGATGCGTGTGGTGTCGGAGGCAGGTGAAGACGTCGAGGGCGGCGCGGGAGGCGGGCGCGGCGTGGAGGACGCCGTTGGTGGCGAGGAGCGGGAGCGAGCGGGCGCTGGCGAGGTCGACGAGGGCGCGGTTGACGCGTTCCTCACCGCGACGGCGATGGCGTTGGATCTCGACGAAGACGTTGTCGGCGCCAAAGGCGGACTGGAGGCGTTCGACGACTTCGGAGGATGGAACGGGACCGCCGGTCAGGGCGCGCCGGAGCGGGCCTTCCTCGTCACCGGTGAGGGCGACGAGGCCTTCGGCGTGGGTGGGGAGTTCGGACCAGAGGATCCGGCCTTCGCCCTTGGGGGCGCGCAGGTGGGCGGTGGAGAGGAGGTGGCAGAGGTTCTCGTATCCGGTCCGGGAGGCGACGAGGACGGGGAGGACCGATTCGTCGTCGAGGACGAGTTCCGCGCCGATGATGGGTCGGATGCCGGCCTCGCGGGCGATGCTGGCGAGGCGAGGGGCGCCGTAGACTCCCATGCGGTCGCAGAGGGCGATGGCCGGGAGGCCGAGGCGTGCGGCGGTGTCGGCGAGGGTCTCGGGAAGGGAGGCGGCGCGCAGGAAGCTGAAGGCGCTGCGGGCGTGGAGTTCGATGTAGGGCCGGGGGCTCAAGAGTTGGAGGGCGATCGTTGGGGGGGAGGCCAAAGTTTCAAGGGGCAAGATGGAAGCGGAACGGCTCGACGGAGTCTCGCTCCACCCTTTGGGGGGAACAGGATTCCGGTGAGATTCCGGTTTGATGTTGGGGGTGGGGCGCGGGAGGTTTGGGGACGCATGAAGGGTCGATGGCAGCGCTGGGTGGTTGTGGCGATGGTGTGTGGAGCCGCGGGTGGAAGCTGGCTGGAGGGGGCGGAGCCGTTGGCGAAGTCGAGGTACAACTCGGGCGAGCGGATGACCCGGGTTCGTCTCGAGGCGGCGGAGGCGTCGATCCAGGCCTTGGCGGCGAAGCGGCGGGTGTTGCCGGAGGTGGCGGGCTTGAAGGATTTCCGGTGCAGCTTCCATGCGCACGCGGAGGATGCGTCGCACACGGCGGGAACGCGGCCGGAGATGCTGGCCGATGCGCGCAAGGCGGGGATGCACGCGATTTTCCTGTCCGATCATTTTCGTCCGCCGCGGGACTTCATGGATTCGTGGCGCCTCCTGACGAACGGGGTGCTGTTCGTGCCGGGGTCGGAGTGGCGGGGTTTCCTCGTTCATCCGATGGGATCGGTGATGGAGCACAAGGACCTCCCGACGGCGGACTTCGTGCCGAAGGTGACGGCGGGAGATGGGATGCTGTTCCTGTCGCACATCGAGGAACGGCCGGACCATCCGATGGACGGGTTGACCGGGCTGGAGATCTACAACCGTCACTTTGATGCCAAGCGGGACATCCGCGGGATGCTCACGCTGGTGTCGCGGTTGACGGATCCGAAGTCCTTGAAGGAATTGCAGGAAATGGTGGAGCGGTATCCGGACGGAGTGCTGGCGTCGCAGGTCGAGTATCCGGACGTGTACCTGGACAAGTGGGATGCGGAGACGGCCAAGCGGCGGTTGACGGGGGTGGGGGCGAACGACTGCCATCACAACCAGGTTTTCGTGATGCATCGGGTGGACGAGGGGATGGGTCGGTTGGGGACGATCGTGGATGAGCCGAAGGGGATGCGGGAGGTTCGGGTGGGGTTGCGGCCCGGGGTGGCGGAGATCCTGAAGGGGCATGCGGACGGGGAGACGATCCGGTTGCTGGACGTCGACCCGTACTACCGGGCGTTTCGTTGTGTGAGCACGCATGTGTTGGCGCCGGTGCTCGAAGAGGGCGCAATGCGGACGGCGGTGAAGGGCGGTCGGGTCTTCGTGGCGCATGAATGGATGGGGGACGCGACGGGGTTCCGGTTGTCGTGGGTGGATGCGGAGGCGCCGGAGTTGACGACGCAGGTGCGGGCCTGGATGGGGGACGAGAAGCCGTTCGCGCCGGGCGGACGGATCGATGTGGAGAGTCCGCTGCCGGGGCGGATCCGGCTGATCCGGGGTGGTAAGGAAGTGGCGCGGAGCGAAGGGGTGCGGTTGCAGGCGCCGGTGAGCGAGGCGGGGGTGTACCGGGCGGAGGTCTGGCTGGAGGTGGGCGGGGAGTGGCGGCCGTGGATTTATTCGAATCCGGTGTATCTGAGGTAGGGGGAAGAAAGTGGCGAGCGGTTCGATGGAATTCTGGAAGCCGGGAATAGTGTGCCTTCCCGGGCCCCGCTGGGGGGCTGTCGACCGGTGCCGATCCGGAAGAGCGGAGCCGGTGGGCAATGAAAAAACACCGGCGAGAGGTTGGGCTTCAGGAAGAATCCCTGACCCAGTCTTGCCGGTAAGCGCCGAACGGTCCCCCTTGATCCCTTTAGAACCGTTCGGTCCCGCCAACGTGCGGCAACGGAAGCCATCACGGTAGTCGGATTCGCGTGGAACCTTGTGAGGTTGGAAACCCTACGACCTTGGGGTGCCACCGCCCTTGCATCGGAGTCTGAGTCGTTCGGACGTCGCCTCTCGGTTTGAGGAGGTGCTGTAAGCGGTTGCGCGACGTGTCTTCCCCCATGCCAACAATGCGCTTGATCAGGTGGTGGGTTCCGTTTCGATCGAACTCATGAGATCCCCAGTTTGGACTTTCGGGCTCCTCGTGTGGTTTCTGGCAGTGACCCGCAACCTTGCTCAAGACACCGCGACAGCTGTGGCATCGGTCACTGCTGGATATGTGACGTCGATCAACCTGACCGCGCCCGGTTCCGGCTACATCGAGCCGCCCCAGGTGACGATCAGCGGCGGAGGAGGTACGGGCGCCGAGGGAAAAGCCATCCTCGAAGGGGACAAGGTCGCCTTGGTCATCGTCCTGTCGGCAGGCAGTGGGTATTCGTCCGCCCCGAGCGTGACGGATCCGACCGGCTCGATTTTCGGCGGTTCCTATATCGTGCGGGGCGGTAGCTGGACTCAGGATGCCAGCTTCAGCCGGTTGGCTTCCCGGGACAGCGAGGCGGTGCAGCGCGGGAGTTCCTCCCTGGGATTCCGTGTCGTGCTTGATGCCGCTCCGTAGGATTGAGGCGGGCCAACGGGAGTTCCCAGATTCCAGAACTCCGTTGTGTAGGCCGCGTGCCCCCACGCGGCGGTTCACGATCCACGCCGGGTGAGGGCACCCGGCATGCAAGCTCTGCCTCCTGACGTCGGCAGCTACGCTGTCTTGCGGCTGGATTCAGCCTGATCTCAGCGGAGGGAGCGGGTGGTCCGTTCCATGAGCCAGAAGACGTCGGCGTTGTTGGGTGAGCCGACGTTGAGCGGGATCTCGGTGTTCTTCCTGAGGACGGGAACGGTTCGCGGATCCACCCACTTCCGGATCTCGGAGTGGCCGTCGGCAAAGGAGAGGCCGCCGGCGCGGTTGTGGTAACCGGCGGGGTAATCGACGATCCGCCACGCGGTGGGTGAGCTGGGATAGCCGGTCATGCCGACGATCATTTCACCGTCGTTGATGCTGTCCTCGCGCTCGTCCATGAACACCCACGTCATGGTCGGGCCAGGGTCCTGGAAGTCGGAGAACTTCTTGTAGATCCGGAAGCCGCTGCCGAAGGAGGACACGTCGGTGGAATCGATCCAGCCATTCATGGCCATGCTGCGGACGCGGGGGACCTTGGAGCCCTTGACGGTGACCGTGCTGGCGTCGGCTGGGCACTTGAAGACCTTGGCGGACTGGCCGCAGTACTTCCAGAGGAGGCCCTTGGCGAGGTCGCGGTTGACGTCCCAATTGCTGGTGTTCGCGCCGTCGAAGTTGAGGGAGCCATGGACCCATTCGTTGGGGCCGTAGGACTGGGGCAACTTGTCCTGGTAGTCATCGACGTAGAGCTTCCAGGCGAGCATGAGCTGTCGGCCGTTGCTCAGGCATTGGATGCCCTGGGCCTTGGTCTTGGCCTTGCCGAGCGCGGGCAGGAGCATGCCCGCCAGGATGGCAATGATCGCGATGACGACAAGCAACTCGATCAGCGTGAAGCCGGAGGGGGCACGGTGACGGCGGAAGGGCTTTTGAACGTTCATGGCGCGAGAGGACGGACGTGCGGTCGGGAGACGCGGACGGATGAAAATGTTGCCAGAGGATGCGGCGGATTGCCAGTCACGGTCGTGTGAGGAGCGGGTTCCGGGCGCTTCGCGACATGGTTCCTCAAACTGGTGCCGCTGGGATTCGAGTGAGGGGCGTGGGAGTGGCGTGAGGGTGTCGAGTACGAGTACCGCCCTTCGGGCTGAGTACGAGTACGAGTACGAGGGGAGGCGGACGGGGTCGAACGGCACGACGGAATTCGGGTCTTCGGGAGGGAGGATGGGGATTGAGGGGTTCCCTTGGAGAGCGGCTTTCGATGGAGGGTACTC
>CAIMMI010000094.1 GCA_903842505.1 uncultured Verrucomicrobiota bacterium
ATAGACCCCGTTGGTCGACCCAGGATCCGTCTCATCAAAGCGCGATGCAGGAATCGTCGTGAATCGGTTCCGATCAAACCGGACGTTGTCCACCGTCCCGATGACGGCCCCGGAGAACAGGTTGTTGGTCTCGGGCCGACCCAGAACCAGCGAGGGATCCGTGAAACTCCCCGTCGAATTCCAGCAATACGACCGGTAAACGGGGAAAGCCGCCTTGGGGCCCAGGCGTACCGTGTTTCCGCTGATGTCGAATCCGGTCATCTGGCCCGCTGGCGTGTTGTCAACCCTGGCCCACCACCAGGTTCCGAGCCCCACGGAATTGGTGATGTCCGTGTATCGGACCTGCCCCGTGTCGGCGTTGTAGCCCAGACTCGCGTTGACGATGACGTTGTCCGTCAAGGTTGCCCGACCGGAGTTCCCCGCGCTCCCGGTCGCGATGACGAACGCGCCGTCGGTACCCGACCGAAACTGCGATTGCTGGACGGTGATGAAACGGCGTGTGGTATCCGATGAGGCCCAGCTCGGGGTACCGGAGACAACCCTTCCATGAGCCATCAACTCGGTGGTGTATCCGCCAAAGATCGAATTGAATCCGTGAACCTCGCATTCCTGAATGACCCAAGGCCTCCGGTATCCCGTCGGAAGCGCCTGACCCGTATCATCTCCTCCCGCAACAAAGGGAAACGTCTCAACCCCGGCCTCCCCGGCGAAGCGATGGAAGGGCGCATAACCGATCGCTCCGAAGTTCCGGACAATCACCTGCTTCACCCATCCCGTCTTTCCGAACAAATTCAACGGAGAGTTCTTGTAGCCCTGTCCCACCCCGGCATGCGGAATCTGGGCCATTTTCCAGTCCCAGTTGCCATCAACCAGCAGGTTCTTGACGACCAACTCACCCGGCGCAGGGAGGCCTGTTGTGTTCTGGTACTGCGTGTTGAATGCAATGACGTAGTCCGGATTGGGGTAGGCGCCGGAGGTCGGGGCGACAGAGTTGACCAACCGGACCTCCTCGGGGTAGCTGCCAAATCCCTCGATGACGACTTTGAGTGTCGATCGATCCGTGCGGCTCGGAATCTCCAGGCGCTGGGTGACGACGTAGTCGTTGGTGGTGTTGCCGAGCAGATGGATCCGAACCACGGAGTAGCTCGTATCCGCGAGCAGTGTCGTGTTGATGTAGGAGGCTGAAAACAGCCGTGGATTGCTGGAAGTGGTCCCGTCGCCTGTCCCATTCGGCGAAAACCACCGCGTAATCTCAGCGGCGTTCGCCGCCCCAAGACTCATCATCGCCCCCATTACCAAGACAGACAGCCCACGCTGGATATTGGGCTGGATGCGTGCGGCTGGATGCGTGCGGCTGGATGCGTGCGGCTGGTTTGGGCAGGGGTCCTTCGCATGTTATTACTCGACCTAGAAACCGCTTTATCCGTCAAGGGCAATGTCCAACGGCTTTAACCCACCTCACAGGGAATCTCCTCTGGGTCCAACAGACGATCCAGGGAAGTCTTACCAGGCTGTCTAACCCGAGACCGATGTTCGGGTATCTTGGATTTGCCGCTGGGGTCGCAGCGGCTAGCCAAGTCTAGCTCGGCAGCGTTCGAAAAATAGCCCCCGAGGCCCTGTCCCCACGACCCGAACCATTGCCGGCTCGACGCCCCACCCCGCAAGACATCCGCTCCGGTGGGGCGAGTGTCCTCACGAGCCGATCCCGGCCTCCCCCGTACTCGTACTCAGCCCGAAGGGCGGTACTCGGACTCGAACCCCGTACCTATGACAAAGCCCGAGTACGAGTAGGAGTACGAGTACCCCCGACGCGAGCCGGTGCCGCGATGGCTCGACGGAGTCTCGCCCCACCCCCGCAAGACATCCACTCGGGTGAGGCGAGTGTCCCCACGAGCCTGAGACGGCAACGAACCCGTTGCCGCCCCGTTCGAGCGGAACTTGAAACCTGAATCTGAAAACTTCGAACTCTCCTCCTACTTCTTCACCTTCTCGCCGAGATCCTTCAGGGCGTCTCCGGTGGATTCCTTGGCTTTCTTGAGCGCGTCTTCGGCGCCTTCCTGGGCCTTCTTGGCCGCTTCACTCGCCTGCTCGCTGACCTTGGCTGCGGCTTCCTTCACCTTGTCCTGAACCTGCGTCATCAGGTCCTTCACCGCCTGCTGCTGCTCCGGCGTCAGCTTGGCGTTCGACGCGAGCTTCTGCAGGGGAGCCGTTGCCGCGGCGAAGTCACCGGCCTTCACAGCCGCGACCACCTGGTCAACGTCGCTCTTGCCCTGCGCGTCCGAGGCCGAGAAAGACGACTCCACCTTCGAGGTGTCGACGCCCGCGTCCTTCGAACAGCCCGCAAAGGTGAATGCCAGCGCTGCTGCGATGGCTCCGAGATAGGATGTATGCTTCATGGATGGAATGGAGTTTTGGTTTTGATCGCCAGCCGAGGGGAATCCGACCAGCCCACGCACTCCACTCCCTGCAGCCCAAACCGTCAACGTCCCAATTCCCGCAGCAACTTCTTCCCTTCCACATCCCAGGTCCGGATCACGCCGTCCTGCCCCCCCGCCAGAAGCCACCGACCGTCGTAGCTGATCGCGGCGGCATGCTGGAATTCCTTCGCCCCTCCCAGCGTCGCCGGCTTCTCGCCCGATTCCGTCAGACGCACGAAGTCCGTCTCGCCAGGCACCACCACCGCGTCGCCACCTGCACCGATATGGCAGAGCCCGACAATCTCCTTCGCGAAACCCGGTACGTTCTTCGCCTTGTCCGCACTGCCCAGCGTCCAGAACTTCACCGCCCCGTCCGCTCCGCCCGTCGCCAGCACCCGACCATCCGCCCGCCACGAGACCGCCAGCACATGCCCGGAATGACCTTCCAGCGACGACGACACGCGCCCATTCGCCACCTCGATCACCCGCGCGAATCGATCCGCTCCACCCGTCGCGATCCGCTGCCCGTCCGGCGACCATGCCAACGCCAGCACCGCGTCGCTGTGGACGTTCGTGAAACCGTAGAGGTGCCGACCCGTCGCCGGATCCCAGACCCGCACCTCACCTCCGCGGGTCGGTTCCCCACTGCCACACGCCAGCCTCAGGCCATCTGACCGGAACGCGAGGGCGTTCACCCGATCCGCGATCGGTGAGTCATCGCCGCCGCTGCCCAGTGTCGCCACCAATTGGTAGGTCGGCGTGAAATTCCAGGCATCCACCACCGCCCCTTTGGACAACTGCAGGGTCTCCTCGCCCGAGAACCCAGCCTGATCCCAAGCACCTTCCATCCGGGTCGAAGCCACCCACGATCCCGAGCCGGATGCCCAGACGTGAACCTGTCCGTCCGCCAACAACGCCAACCTCTTCCCCGAAGGCGACCACGCACCGGCGATCACCTTGCCCCACGTCCGATCCAAGCCGCCTTCACTCGGCATCGACGCCAGGTTCCCCTGCGCCTCCTTCTGCGCCGTGCGCGTGACCTGGACCAACGCCGCTGCCCGATCCCGCGATAAATCCGCCAACCGCAACTCCTCGCCCGCCGTATCCAGCCGGGTCTGCGCCTTGGTCGCTTCCGCCGCTGCCGGCTCCACCGCTTTCCGCGCCGCCTCGACCTTTTCCTTCAGCGCCTTGGTCGCGTTCGTCGTCGCGCCTGCCGACTCGGCCCGGGCGAGCACCGCCTCCGCAATCGACTGCGCCATCCGCGCCCGATCCGCCGCCACCGTTTTCTCGTCCCGGACCTTGCGCGCCGCCAACTCGGCTTCCCGGGCCTTCTTCAGCCGATCCGACTGCGCCGCCAGTTCCTTTTCCTGCGCCTCCAGGCGGCCCTTCTCGGCATCCACCGAGGACTGCGCGAGCCGCCGTTGCCGCGTTGGATCCTGCTCCGGCAACCGCGGCCCCGGATGCAACCGCGCAACCAATCCGCCCTTCTCATCCACCAACTCCGGGGCGCCATTCGTCGTGAAGCGCAGGACCCGCGAGCCATTGGTCGAAGACGTACCCCCGGCAAATCCTCCCGGACCCACCGAACCCTTTTGGGCACCGCCGACCGCCGCAAACGTCCGCTTCCAAACCTTGATCTCGCGATAGCCACCCGACGCGATCCACGTCCCGTCCGGACTGACCGCCACCGAGTTCACCAGGTCGCGATGCGCGGAAACCGGATTCGTCGACAGACCGGAATCCGACAACCAACCCCGAACCGTTCCCTCCAACGGATCCAGCAGCGCCAACCGCGGCCCACGTCCAGCCACCGCCACGTGCGCATCCGCCGCCATCGCCACCGCGTACACCGGTTGAAACCGATCCGATGGAGCCTCCCAACGGATGACCGCCGCCTTGCGCTCGGATTCCTTGCATCCCTCGTCGATCCACATCGCGAGCAATCCCAACTCCCTCGCCGTGAGGTTTGCTGCGTTCGCCTTGTTGTCCTTGGGCGGCATGCGCGGCTTCAGTTCGTGGGTCGAGACCTGGAGCATCAGCGACTCGGCCGACTTCCCCGGCACCGCAGCCGGACCCGACTCGCCGCCGCGCAGGATGTCCGCGGGCGTCTCGAGGATCAGGTCGGCCTTGGTCGTCGTCCGGTTGTGACAGGGCAGGCAACTCGCCTGCAGCACCGGGATCAACTCCTGGTAGAAGTCGACCGGCGTCGACCGCGTCAACCGCTCCACCGCCAGTATGGCCGGCTTCGGGGCCGGTGCCGCGCCGTCCTTCGCCTCCTTTGCGTCCTGACCCAATGCAACGCCGCCGGACAAAATCATGCCCAGGATCAACGCCACCGCTTCCCTCTGAAATCGCGTGTGCATGTCGTCGTCCTTCACTTCGCCGGGAGCACCTTCACGCGGATCGGCGAAGACCAGACTCCCATCGTCACGTCCCGCGGCTTCGCCCGTTCCTCGGCCGCCTTGCGTCGCGCTTCAGCATCCTTCCGACGCTGCTCGATCGCCGGCTTCTGCTCGGCCGTCGCCGTCTTGAGCGCTGCTTCAGCCGCCTTGAAATCCGCATCCGCCGCGCCGATCGCCTCCGGCTGATTCCGGTACTTTCCCGCCGCCTGGCCCTGCAACCAGAAGACATGCTCGCCTTCCGGCAACGCGACCTCGGCGAGGTTCAACTCGAAGACGACGTTGGTCGCCTTCTCCGGCACTGAAAACTCCTTCGCCTTGTCGATCGCCGCAAAGCCCGCGGGCTTGAGGTTGAACGCCGCCGGAAATTCCTGGCGCCTTCCCACGCGCAATGGCACCGCAAGCTTCGCTCCCACCTTCACCTCGTACACCCGATCCTCGACTGCACCAACCACCACGGGCTCGTCTTCCGGCGCGATACCAACCCGGAACTCCTGCCACAGCCGGTATACCGCCGCGTCCTGATTCGAGTCCGCCACCGTCCATCGCGCCCCGCCCGACCGCGCGATCCGCTCGATCCGGTTTGTCCCGACCACCCCGCGCCCGGTCAACCGAAGCGCGAACTGGCCCGCCACCACGGAATCCGACGCCGTCAGCAGCAATGTTCCCGAAGCCGTCCCCGCCGCGATCCGAGCCGTCTCGCAGCGGACCCCGGCAGGCAACCCTTCGGCGACGACCTCCACCGGCCCGTCGAACCCATCGAACCTCGAAACCGCCACCCGCACCGGCAACGTCCCGCCCCGCCGCAGCACCGGCACCGTCAGGTGCAACCGACGGTCCTCGCCGTTCGATTTCGGCGGCGGTTGCGACCACGCAAACAGCCGGAACTCCGGCGTGGCCCGGCGCACCGAAAGCCGGTACGGCCGACGCGGCGCCGAAGCCGAGGTGTTGAACAAATCGCGAACCACCACCCGGTACTCACCGTCCTCGGGCGCCTCGAACCGCCCCGCCACATCCCGCGAGGCCACCGCGAACTCGGCCCCTCCCGGATTCGAGTCCAGTTCCCCCAACTCCAGGACGTCCGAGAACTGCGGCTTGCCCGCCGCATCCGGCGTCGAACGTCGCCGCTGAACCACCACCGCCGGATCCACCGCATTCCCCAACCGATCGCCGACGACCTCCATCCAGAAGGCGTCGCCCTTCTTCGCCGGAAACGTCACCCCGGAGATCTCGCCTCCCCTTGGGAACACGCCGCAGAAGTCCACCGGCGGCTGGATCGACACCAACCCCGGAACCGCAGGATCAGCACCACCAACGATGGGCTGTTCGCCCAGCACGAATCCAATCGGGTTGGACACACCGTTCGTCGTGGACCAGTTCCAACTCCACAAAGCCGCCGTCACCGACGACGGCCGTCGCCCCATCGCCACCGGCCACTCTCGGGCTTCCGCAGGCAACGACTTCGGCGCAACCACCAAAACCTCCACCCGCTCCAACCCCACGCCATCCGCTCCCTTCAACGTCGAAGGCCGTCCACCCGGCAAACCGCGGCCGAACAACGTCACCGCATTGGTCTCGCCCAGGCGCAGTCCAACCGGCACCGCCAGCTCCACCTGCGGCCCTTCCACCCGCTCGATGCGGAAATGGAAATCTTCACCGCCGCGGTACTGGAGGTCGTTGACCTCGACCCGGCATGCGCCGTCCGTCGAAGCCCGGAAATCGATGAACCCGATCCGACGCGAACGCGCGATCTCACGCCCCTGCGCATCAAAGGCAGTCACATCCGGCACGAGGCGCGAATCCAGCTCCGCCGCCTGCACCCGGACCCGGATGCGTTCATCCTTCCGCGCTTCGAGTCGGAACACCGAGCGGTTCGCCGCCGACAACCGGCTCCACGCCGCGCCGCCGCGATCGAGCGGAGCCGCCGTCGCGGGAGTGACGTTCGTTGCTGACTGCACCCGCGCCCCGACAGTCTCGACCAGGAAGGACCGGGGATTCGACACGCCGAACCTCCCCGTCACCCGCACATCGACGATCCCCGACGGCACGCCCGGTGGCACGACGACCCGATAGACTCCGGCTGCTCCTGCTTTCGGTTCGCCCAGGATCCGCGGATCCGAAAACACCAGTGTCCCCGGCTCGTCCAGGTCAGCCACTCCGACCGTGATCTCGTTGGTCGACCCAGCCGCACTGCCCGCCGGGAACAGATGGTTCAATACCGGCTGCGGCAACTGCGCCACGGCCGGCAACAGGGGAAGGCACAAAAGGAACCGGCCGATTGCCCGCCTCGATTTCGGGAACACGCCTCGCACGCGTCAGTGGTTGAAGAGGAATTCCTTCGTGTTCAGCACGGCCCACACCGTGTCCTCGAACGCTTCGCGCCGCGCCTTGACCCGCGCGGCATCATCCTTCGCCGCCGACACCCGACGCCCCAGGTAACCCGCCGCCGCCTCCATCTCCTCCCGTCGCGGCTCACGTCCCAAGGCCACCCGGTACAACTCCCGGATGCGCTCCGCCTCCGGACGCGAATCCTGCGCCAGTCGCGCCGCGTAGCCGCCGTCTGCCGAAAGCTTGGTCTGGATGTCCTTCGAATTGAGCAGGTGCAACGCCTGACTCAGCGACGCATCCAGCGAACGCTCGCACTCGCACGACGAACTCGCGTCCGGCCGGCCGAAAACCGTCAGGAAATACGACGTCGAATTGAAGCTGTTGTCCGGCAGGCAGACCGCCCGCATCCCCGCGGGCATCCCGTCGAACTTCGTCTCCGCCCCCAGCACGCCGTGCACCGAATCCAACAGCACTTCGGCATGCAGGCGACGCGGGTAGAAACGCGAGAAGTGATGCCGGTCCCGGGCGTTGTGTTCGTTCGGTTCCGCACTCAACTGGTAAGTCGTGCTCCGCGCCAGTGTCCGAACCAGATCCTTCAGGTCGAACCCGCTCTTCACGAAGTGCGCCGCCAATGCGTCCAGCAACTCCGGATTCGTCGGCGGGTTCGTGTCCCGGAGGTCGTCCTCCGGATCCACCAACCCCCGACCGAAGAAGTGCTTCCAGTACCGGTTCACCAACGCCTTCGCAAACCACGGGTTCTGCGCCGACGTCATCCAGTCCGCCAACGCCATCCGCGGATCTTCATCGGCCCCCAACTCGCCGACCGGCACTCCGAGCCCCGCCGGCCGCACCGGCTTGCCGGTCTTCTTGTTGGTCGCCTGCGCAAGCCCGCGCCGATGGAAGATCGCCTCCTCGCCCGGTTGGCTCCCGGACTTGCGCCCCACCTGCGCGAAGAACGCCCCAAAGCTCCAGTAGTCGTGCTGGCTCCAGCGTTCGTACGGGTGATGATGGCACTGCGCACACTGCAGTCGTTGTCCCAGGAACAGCTGCGCCGAATCCTCGAGTTGGTTCTGCAAGGAACTCACCTGCCGGAACCACGCCACCGGCGGGTTTTCCCCGATGTCGCCCGACGCCGTCAGGACCTCCTTCACGAAATCGTTGTACGGCGTGTTCCGCTGCAACTGGTCCCGGATCCAGCCATGAAACGCGAATGACCCGTGCGCCTGCTTCGCTTCCGTCCGACGATTCCGCAGCAGCGCACTCCACTTGTTGGCAAACCAGTCCGCGTAATCCCCGCTGTCCACCAGACGATCAATCACCGCATCCCGTCGCCCCGCCGAACGGTCCGCACGGAAGGCATCCAGCTCCGCTGGCGTTGGCAACCGTCCCGCGATGTCCACCGTCACGCGCCGCAGGAAGGTCTCGTCGTCCGACACCGCGCTCGGCGGCATCCCGACCTCCTTCAACCGCCGGAACACGAGTTCGTCGATGAAGTTCTTTGCCGGCGGCAACGCGGTCACCGGCGCGCCCAGCGGCACGGTTCCCCGGAACGTCGTCACCTTGCCCTGGTAGCGCACCATCACGGCGAACTCGCCCGGAAAGTTGAACACCTTCACCCGACCCTTCTCGTCCACCCGCGCGACCTCCTTCTCGTTCGCCTCGTAGAGCGCGCCGTAGGTGACGTCCTCGGTCGATCCATCCGTGTAATGCGCCGTCACCACCAACTGCTGCGCCGCATCCGACAGCAGCGTCCGCTGCGTCGGGAAGACTTCCAACCGCGCCACCGTCGGTGCATCCGCACGCCCCACCGGCATGCCCTGACGAACCCAGCGCACCAGCATCGAGTAGTCGTCGGAGTTCGGGTCCAGCCGACGACCCCCACCGTGCGGCAGTTGCGCCGCACCCTTCGTCAGCAGCAGCGAACGCTCCGGCGCCGCCGGAAACAGGCGCCGCCCCCGCGACTCCTTCACCAGGTGCTCGTAGTCCTCACCCGGCTCGAACCCCAGCAGCGAAAGCCGGAATCCATTCTGGCCCGCCGCCTTTCCGTGACAGCCACCGCCGTTGCATCCGTTCTTCGTGAAGATCGGGACGATCTGGTTCGCGAAATGCACCGGCTCGGACAAGCCCGATCCCGTCACCTCCACCGGCAGGGTCGCCTCCGTGCCGTCCGCGAGTCGCGCCCGCAGCTCCGCCTTTCCATCCGCCAGGGGACGCACCCGCCCCGAAGGATCCACCGACGCGATGTCCGCCGGAACCACCCGCCACTTCACCTGTCCCGTCGCGTCACTCTCCGGCCCCTTCCCTTCCCGCAAGGTCGCCAGCACCTGCTGCGAGGCATCCTGCCCGCGCAGCACCAGCCGGTTGGTACCGCCGCGGAAGCCCAGTTCCAGGCTGGCCGCTTGCAGGGGGACTGCGGCGCAAAGGAGCGCCAGCAGGCTGATACCCCAGGATCGGGCGGATCCGTCGGATCGACCAAAAAAAGGATGCTTCATGGCAGTATCTCCAGGGTCACACCATTTCCCGCAGCGGTTGGCAGCCGTCCGGCACCAGGAACTGCGGCCGTCCTGTCAGGTCCGGCAGCGTCACCTTGTTCACGTCCACGCCCAGGGCCTGGTACAACGTCGCGAAAACTTCCCCGAACAACACCGGCCGGTCCGCCGGTTCGCCTCCCAGGCGATCCGTCGACCCGATGACCTGTCCGTGCCGCAGCCCTCCGCCCGCCAGCACGGCGTTCGTCACGCGCGGCCAGTGGTCGCGGCCGCCGTCCTTGTTGATCGTCGGGGAACGGCCGAACTCGCCCCACGCGATCACCGTCACGTCCTTGTCCATCCCGCGGTCATGGATGTCCTGGATCAAGGCGCTCAACGCCTGATCGTACATCGGCAGGTCGTTCCGGGCGTTCCCGAAGTTGTTGCCGTGGTAGTCCCAGAATCCGTACGCCACCGTCACGAACCGCGCCCCAGCCTCCACCAACCGCCGCGCCACGCAGAACTGCTCGTTCAACATCGGTGCCGCATCGCCGTGCACCTTGGAATCCCCCTTGCCGTAACGCTCCAGCACCCGCGGATCCTCCTGCGTCAGGTCCAGCGCCTTGAGCAGCCGGCTCGACGTCAACATCCCAAACGCCTGCCGGTTGAACCCATCCAAGCCCGCCATCAACCCCGTCGCGTCCACATCCCGGCGAAACCGGTCGAGGTCGGCCAGCAACGCCCGCCGATCCGTCAACCGCTCCGGCGTGATCCCGTTCAGGACCATGTCACCCTTCGCATCCGCCGCCGGCCGGAACGCATCATGCGAAACCCCGGCAAACCCGGCGTTCGCTGCGTTGTATGGCCGATGCTGCATCCGCGGTTCCAATCCCACGAATGCCGGAACACCCTCCGACCCACCCAACACCCGCGAAACACACGCACCCATCGTCGGCCATCCACCCGGCGGCGCGTTGTTCTTCCGGCGCCCCGTCTGGCACATGAAGTCCGAGTGGTCGTCGATGCCGTCCGCAATCGAACGGATCACGGTGTACTTGTCTGCCAAACGCGCCAACCGCGGCAGATGCTCGCAAATCTGGAGCCCCGGCAGATTGGTGGGAATGGGTCGGAACTCGCCCCGGATCTCCGACGGCGCGTCGAGCTTGAGATCAAAGGTGTCCTGATGCGGCGGCCCCCCCGGCAGGTACACCATGATCACCGCCTTCTGCGACGACCGGATCCCCGACTCGGACTCCGCCTGCAGCAACTGCGGCAACGCAATCCCACCCATGCCCAGCGTGCCGATGCGCAGGAAGTTGCGACGCGAAACGCCATCGCAAAACCGTCGTGCGGAACCGGGGAGGGAGATCATTGGCAATTCTTTGCCCAGTCCCTCGCTCCCGCACAAGGCCCCGTTTGTGGAAGTGGCGAAGTTTCAAAGCCCCTGCGCGGTGGGGCGAGTGTACTCACGAGCCATTCCTCATCACTACCTCCCGTACTCGCCACGACGGCTCGACGGAGTCTCGCCCCACCCCTCAACACAACCACTCCGGTGGGGCGAGTGTCCCCACGAGCCATTCCGTACCCCGCGTCGTACTCGTACTCGTACTCAGCCCGAAGGGCGGTACTCGTACTCGAATCCGGATTTCCCCAAAAACGGCTCCCCACCGCTTCGAGTTCGAGTACGAGTACGACCTCGTGCCCCCTCTGCCCCTCTGCGCCCCTGCGGGAAAACCTCCCCTGCCCGCCCCGCTTCCAACTTGACCCTTCCAACTTGAAACTCCCTCGCCGAACGCGTGGCTTGCCCCGGCGGTCACATCCGGGTAGGTGAAAAGGGACATGACGGCAATTGAAGCCAGAATGCAGGTGCAGAAGGGGTTCGTCTGGATCGGACTCCTGTTGGGCGCCGTCGTGTTCGGGTTCTACATGGCGAGCAACACGCCCCTGCTGATCCTGGCAGCAGCCGGTCTCGGATGGCTCGGAACCCTGCCCTATCACGCCCGACTGTGCGCTGTCCTGGGCATGACGACCTACGGGTCGGCCCTGATGGCTCCCCTGATGCCCGGACGCCCCTTCGTCTGGGAGATTGCCGCCCTGCTCGGCTGGTCCGGCATCGTCATCCTGGTGGCACTCCGGCGCTATTCGTCCGAATTCGGCGAGAACTTCCGGCGGTACCGCTGGATCCTCCTCCTCACCGTCGGATACGTGCTCGTGCTGATCTACCTCATGCGCACCCATGGTCTGGGTCTCAAGCTCATGGGCGGCGACAAGATGGGCGGCCGTGTGTATATTCAGCAGGTTGCCTGCGCCTCGTTCCCCCTCGTGTTCGCCATGCTCCAGTTCACCGAGGGACAGCTGCTCCGGCTCTTCACCATCCACTTGCTGCTGAGCTTCACCTTCATGGTGTCGGATATCGCCCTCGCCGCCGGCGCGGACCTCTGGTGGATCTTCTACTTCCTCGACCTTGCGAACGACGCCATCAGCTTCGAACTCGGCAGCGAAGCCACCGGTATCCGCCGGTTCCAATCGTTCTCCTTCGTTTCCGTCGCCCTGCTGCAACTCCTCCTGATCAAGGTGCCCCTGCGCCGGATCTTCTCGGGGAGCGCCATCTGGCTGATCCCCACCCTCCTCCTGATCGTCGGCCTCGGATTGCCCGGTGGCCACCGCGGCGTCCTGATCCTCCTCGGCGGCCTCCTGATCGTCAATTCCTGGGCCCAGCGGATCTGGTCCACGGCCCGGGTCACGGGCGTCGTCCTGCTGGCCTGTCTCGGATTGATCTTCGTCTACGCGGTCGGCTCCCAACTGCCCTTGGCCGCCCAGCGCACCCTCGCCGTACTCCCTGGCATCAAATTGGACAGCGTTGCGGTCGAGGACGCACGAAGCACGCTCACCGGTCGTATCGAGATGCGTGAAATCGGTCTCAAGCTGATCCCCCACTACCTCTGGCGCGGACGCGGCTTCGGACCCGCTTCCGAACCGGTTCCCTACCACGCTCACGACCCCTACGGAATCATCACCGAACACGTGGACCTCGGGCGCTTTTACAATGGCCCGATCGGACTGCTCGTAAACACCGGCATCCCCGGCACGTTCTGCCTGATGGGCTTCGTGTTCGCCACCACGGTTGTCGCTTTCAGAGGCCTGCTCTATGTCCGGCGCCACGGGGCCGAAGACGGGTTCCTGCGCTTCATCTCGGTCAACGCGAGCCTCTGGATCATCCAGGTCTCGGTCTTCATCTTCCTGCACGGCGACGCGGAGTTCGCCATGAACACCTTCGGCCTTCACTCCGGCATCATCATGGCCGGCGACTGGGCCCTCCGCACACGCCAGCGCAACGCACGGATCATCGCCGCCAAGGCAGCCGCCACCCAAGCCGCCCTCGAACCCGTCGTTCCCTACAAGCGCCCCTCTGCAGCCCTCCTCCCACGGCCCTCCGCGGTGTGACCGCTACCCGTCAACCCAACCGAATCCTCCACCTCGTCGGAGCCGCCGAGGATAATGGCGGCATCCTCTCTACCATCCGGGGGCTCGCCGATGCCTCCGATCCCGCCCACTGGGAACACGTCCTCTGGGTCCATTCATCCTTCCTCCAGGTCCGCAAGCCGCAGCTCAGCTGCCGATACTCGCCCAACGCCCTCGACGAGTCGCGGTCGCACCTGCGCCTCCTCCTCGCCGCCTGGCGTGCCTGGCCCGACCTGCGCCGACTCCTCCGCGCCGAACCCTACGCCATCGTTCACGCCCACTCCCGCGGCGCCCTCCCCCTGGCCGCTGGGCTCGCCCACAAGCAGGTCCCCACGCTCTTCACCAACCACGCCTACGCCAAGCGCACCGGACTCTATCGAACTGCCGCCAGCCTCCGCGGCCTCCGCACGGTCCTCCTGACCCCCAATCAGGCCCGGCACTACCAGATCCAACCCACCGAAGGCCACGTCGACATCGTCTCCGAATGCGGATCGGATCGCTTTTTCAACGCACCCATCCCTGCCCGTGCCCCCCTCCAGGGCCGCCCTCTCCAACTGGTCGGCATCGGCAATGTGGTTCCCTGGAAGAAGTGGGACCTGCTCCTCGACGCCATCCATCGCCTCCCGGAAAACCTTCGGTCCCGGATCCAGGCCACCATCTGGGGACCCGTTCCCGCCGATTCCGCCTCCCGCCAGTACTCCGAGGAACTCCGCGCCGCCGTTCTGCGTCACGGTCTCCAATCGTCCTTCCGACTCGCCGGCCCCACCGCCGAGGTCGCCCAGATCCTCAGCCGCGCCGACTGGTTCGCCCTCCCTTCCACCAACGAACCCTGTTCCGTCGCCCTCATCGAGGCCCTCGCCTCCGGCGTTCCTGCCCTCGTCTCCGCCAGCGGCGGCAACATCGACATTGTCCAGGACGGTGTCTCCGGCGCCCACTTCACCCCGGATTCCGCCGAATCCCTCGCCACCCGCCTCGAAGATATCCTGACCGGATCCCTCCGCCCCGCTCCTCCCGACCAGATCCGGGCCAGCGTGATCCATCGCTCCGCGACTGTGGTCGCAAGCCACTACGCCGCCATCTATCGCGACATGCTCGGAGGCACCACAGATTCAAGTTTCAAGATTCAAGTCTGAAGCCCGGTGGGTGGGGCGAGACTCCGTCGAACCGTCGGGGAAGTCGCAAGATTTCAGTTTCAAGCCCACCGTCAGCCCACGACAGGAGGCTGGGCTGAGGAGTTCCCAGTCTCCAGATTCCAGTTCCCCGCCTCGTTACCTCGTCGGCTACCTGGAGTAGGAGACGACGTCAGGAGGCTCGCGTCTGGAAGCTGCGAACTCTGGCCTGGCTTCAAACTTGAATCTTCAAACTTCCAACTCCCCAGCCTCTCACCCCTGAAACCCAGCATCCCGCCCCAGCCCCCAAAAAATCGGGAATGCGCACCGGAAGCCGTCCGTCTATGGTCGCCCACATGCTGGTTCGGGCCTTCAACTTCCTCGCGTCCCTCCGTCTGACGGTGGCGCTGCTTGCCATGAGCATCGTCCTCGTGTTCTTCGGGACCCTCGGCCAGGTCAACCTCGGCCTCTACGAAGCCCAGGAACGCTACTTCAAGAGTTGGCTCGTCCTCTGGCAACCCGTCTCCAGCCTCCCCATCCCCGTGCCGCTCCCGGCCGGTTACCTCCTGGGCACCTCCCTACTCGTCAACCTGCTCGCCGCCCACTTCAAACGTTTCAAGTTCACCTGGAAGAAGTCCGGCATCCTCCTCACCCACGTCGGCATCATCCTCCTCCTCGTCGGCCAGCTCGCCACCGACATGTTCGCCACCGAGTCCTACCTCCGGCTCACCGAAGGCCAGACCCGCAACTACTCCGAAGGCCAACGCGAGACCGAACTGGCCATCGTCGACGTCACCGATGCCGGCAACGACAAGGTCATCGTCTTCCCCGAAAGCCGCATCCAACGCGGGGCCACCCTTTCCCACCCGAACCTGCCCTTCCGCCTCGGCGTGAAGGAATACGCCGCCAACTCGGACCTCCGCCCGCGCGGCCCCCAGAGCGGCGGCGAACCCCAGGCGCCCGCCGGCATCGCCACCCGATTCACCTTTTCGCCCGAGGCCACCACCGCCGCGATGAACAGCCGGAACGTTCCCTTCGCCATCGTCGACGTCGAGGATCCCCAGGGCTCCACTCCGCCCAACCGTTGGGTCGTCTCGCCCTACGCCAGCGACGAAGCCCTCCGCATCAGCATCGAGCGCAGCTTCCGCCGGAAGCTCGGACCCGAGATGACCTCCGCTCTCGTCGGAACCCTCGCCCGTCCCCAGGAGTTCAGCTTCGCCAACCGCCGCTTCCAGATCGCCCTCCGTCCCACCCGGTACTACACCGGCCACGCCTTGGAACTCCTGTCCTTCAAGCACGACAAATACATCGGCACGGACAAACCCAAGGACTTCCGCAGCCGCGTCCGCCTCCACGACCCCGCCGTCGGCCGCCCCCGTGAGATCGACATCTACATGAACAATCCCCTCCGGCACGCGGGCCTCACCTATTTCCAGGCTGGCTTCGACGAAATGGATCCCAACGCCCGCACCACCATCCTGCAGGTCGTCCAGAACCCCTCCTGGCTCGCCCCCTATTTCGGCTGCGTCGTCGTCGGTGTCGGCATGACGGTCCAGTTCCTCATCCACCTCGTCGCCTTCAGCGTCCGCAAGTCCCGCCCCGCTGCCCCTTCCGTTCCTGCTCCAGCCGCCGCCTGACCTTCTCCGCCATGAAACGCCTGCACTGGTTCATCGCCGCCGCCGCCGTCGTCTGGCTCCTCAGCGCCTTCCGCGCGCCCAGGGACCCGGGGTTCGCCTACCACGAATTCGGCCGCCTGCCGCTCGTGTTCAACGGTCGGCTCCAGCCCTTCGATTCCTTCGCCCGGAACACCCTCCTCCAGATCCGCAACAAGCAGTCGATGCGCGACTCCGCCGAGAAGCGGACGCTTCCGGCCACCGAATGGGCCGTCGAGGTCATGATGAAGCCCGACGTTGCCAATGCCCGGAAGGCCTTCCGCATCGATCACCCGGATCTCAAGGGCCAGCTCAAGCTCGCCATGGACGCCGACGAGAAGAACGGCGAGGACGGCAAGCACTACTCGTGGAACCAACTCCTCCCGTCCTGGCAGGAAGTCCAGGAGCAGGCCGAGAAAGCCCCGGAAGATGCCTCGAAGCACTCCGCCTATGACCGCGCGGTCCTCAAGCTCCGCAATGCCATGGGCCTCTACGCCATGCTTCAGGCCACGCTCCAACCCCCGCGCACCACCAACTTCCCCGCCGAACTCGCCGCCTACCAGGCTTCCATCCCCGCCGGCGTCACCGCCCTTCGCGACCGCCTTTCCGGCCGCCCCTTCGACACCAACGCGATGATCAACGTCCTGGAGTACTGCCAGCGCTACCTGCCGCTCAGCTCCATGCGCGCCCCACTCATCATCCCTCCCCACCATCCGGAACTCCCCCGCGATCAATGGATGAAGGTCGGCGACGCACTCTTCGAACCCGGCATCAGCCCACGCCTCCTCCGCCAACTCATGGGCGAGGAAGACCTCTCCAACGCCGATTACCGGGACCTCATCACCCAGGCCGGCACCGGGAAGCTCCACCCTGCCGTCGGCCAGTTCGCCAGCATGACCGACGCCTACCAGAAAGGTCGCGTCGCCGACTTCAACCAACTGGTTTCCCGCCAACTCCAGGACCTCGGGTCCACCTTCGGAACCGAGATCACCAAGGCTTCCCGCGAACAGGTCTACAACGACTTCGCTCCCTTCATGAAGTCGATGGTCCTCTACGTCGTTGCATTCCTCTTCTCCGCCGCGTTCTGGTTCACGTTCAGCGACTGGACCCGCCGCAGCGCCTCCGCCCTCATCTGGATCGCCTTCATCGTCCACTCCGCTGCCCTCATCACGCGCATGTGGCTCGAAGGCCGCCCACCCGTCACCAACCTCTACTCGTCCGCCATCTTCATCGGATGGGGTTCGGTCGGGCTCGGTCTCCTGCTCGAATCCATCTGGAAGAACGCCATCGGCCTCGCCACCGGCAGCGTCCTCGCCTTTGCCACACTCATCGTCGCCCACAACCTGTCCCTCGGCGGCGACACCCTCGAGATGATGCAGGCGGTCCTCGACACCAACTTCTGGCTCGCGACCCACGTCGTCATCGTCACGCTCGGATATTCCGCCACGTACTTCGCCGGGTTCCTGGCCCTCCTCTACGTCGTCCTCGGCGTCGGAACCCGCGCCCTCACCCAGGACATGGCCCGCGGCCTCACCCGCATGGTCTACGGCATCCTCTGCTTCGCCACCCTCGCCTCCTTCGTCGGGACCGTCCTCGGCGGCATCTGGGCCGACCAGTCCTGGGGCCGCTTCTGGGGTTGGGACCCGAAGGAAAATGGCGCCCTCATCATCGTCCTCTGGAATGCCCTCATCCTCCACGTGCGCTGGGGCGGCATGGTCAAGGAACGCGGTCTCCACCTCCTCACCATCGGCGGCAACATCGTCACCAGCTGGTCGTGGTTCGGCACCAACCTCCTCGGCATCGGCCTCCATTCCTACGGATTCATGAGCGCCGCCTTCTGGTGGCTGATCGCCTTCGCCGCCACCCAACTCGTCATCATCGCCGCCGGCCTGATCGTTCCGCAGGCGTCCTGGATCAGCTTCCGCACCCACCCGCCCGCCCCGGGCACGAACTCCAGGGTCCCCAGCAAGTCCCCGACACCCCAGTCGGCCTGATCCCGGTCGACCGCGCCCACACCTCCCGAATTTTCGCCTTTCCTGACTCGGGGTCATGGCTCCTCCTCCCTCCATGCATCCTCCGGTCCGCTTACCCGCCTCCCTCCGCCGGTCGAACCTCTCCCGACGATCCGCCCTCGGCATGATCTCGAGCGCGGCCTTGACCGTTTCCCTCCTTCACACCCTTCCTCTTTCAGCTGAGGTCCCACGCCCCGAAAAGGCCCGTCGCATCCTGTTCCTCGGCGACAGCATCACCTACGCCGGAACCTGGGTCGCCTGGGTCGAGACCTGGTTCCGACGCCAATACCCGGAAGCCTCCACCGAATTCATCAACCTGGGCCTCCCCTCCGAAACCGTTTCCGGCCTCTCCGAACCCGGACACGCCGGTGGTTCGTTTCCCCGCCCGGACCTTCACGAACGACTCGGCCGCGCCCTGGACCAAGTAAAACCCGACCTCGTCATCGCCAACTACGGCATGAACGATGGGATCTACTTCCCCTATTCGGACGAACGCGCCAATCGGCACTACGACGGCCTCCGCCGACTCCACGCCGCCTCCGTCGCCGCCAAGGCGGACATCATCCACCTCACCCCGCCCACCTTCGACCCACTGCCCCTCCGGGGCAAAACGCTACCCGCCGGACGCGACTCCTACCCCAACCCCTTCGAAGGCTACGACGACGTCCTCCATCGCTACTCGCAGTGGCTCCTCGCCCAGCGCCAGAACGGCTGGACCGTGGGCGATGTCCACGGCCCGATGGCCACCCACCTCGCGAACCGCCGGAAGTCCGACCCCGCCTACGTCCTCGCCGGCGATGGCGTTCACCCCGGCCCGGTCGGCCACTGGATCATGGCCCGGGAACTCCTCCGCGTCTGGGGCGCGCCGAACTCCATCGTGGATGCCGAATCGCCCGACGCCTTCCTCGATTCCCATCCCAAGGGCCGCCAAATCGCCGACCTCGTCACCCGTCGCCAGAACCTCCTGCGCGACGCCTGGCTTTCCTCCGTGGGCCACCAGCGCCCCGGCATGGGCAAGGGGAAACCCCTGCCTGAAGCCACTGCCGAAGCGCAAAAACTCCTCACGGAAATCCGCACCCTCACCGGGCGCTGACGAACCAGGATCACGCCCGAGCAATCCCGCGTCGCATATGCGACATCGGAATGCAAATCGCGGAGGGCGGGAGTCGCTACTCACAGGCGCATCTTGACCCGGCCCCCAGCGAGGGGTGGGGTGAGACCGTCGAGCCGGTGAATGAGCGACTCGTGAGGACACTCGCCCCACCCGGGGGTGATTCCTGCGGGGTGGGGCGAGACTCCGTCGAGCCGGTGAATGAGCGGCTCGTGAGGACACTCGGCCCACGGGATCCAGGGGGGCGTGTCAGGATGCGTCCGTTCCTCACTGGCTTCAAACGTGCCTCTGAAAACTTCAGACTCCCTTCCGACACACACCCCGGTAGTCGCAGAAGTCACAGGGCAACTCCCCGCGGTCCATCACCGGGTCCGCTCCCACGTTCCCCTCCAGCAAGCCGGCTCCCAACTCGCCCACCCGCTTCACCGCCGCGTCCAGGACCGCCACCAGTCCCTCCGTTGTCACGCCGTCGCCGACCGCGGACGGACTTCCGTCCCTCTTGAACCGCACCTGGAACGGCAATGCCTCCCAATCCAATTCGCCCGCCACCGTCCGCACCACCCCAACGTCCACGCGACCGCGATGCGAGTACGTCGCCCCCTCCCCCGGGTCCGCCCGGTGCTCGGATCTCGGTCGGCTCCGGCTCAGGGCTGCGTACGTCATTCCGCCGGGCAACAACCCCGTCCCTTCCGTCACGGCCTTGAGGTACAACGGCAACTGCAACTCAAACCCCTGCGCCACCCGACGCGGATCCATGCGTCGATCCCCGCGCTTGTAATCAACGACCCACGCCGCCGCCTCGCCTTCGTCCGTGGACACCAACAGATCCACCCGGTCCACCTGGCCTTCGATCCGGATCTCGCGTCCGCCTTCCAATCGGACGTGCACCGCCGGCCAGTCCCCTGTCCTTCCAAACCCCGCTTCCACCCAGCGGGGTTCGCCGGGCCATCGACCCAGCACCTCCAACCAGTGCCGCACCCACTCGACGACCTGTTTCTCTGCCCGGGCCAAGGCGAACTCCACGCCGGCACCGCCTCCGGTCAGGCCGGCGGATTTCTTCAACTCCAACGCCAGCCTTCGTACCCGCTGTTCACCGGCGTCGGGCGTCACGTCCCGCCACGAAAGACTTTCTGCCAACAGCGATCGATGGAACTCCGCCAGCAACCGGTGCGACCACGTCCCCTGTTCACGCGCATCCACCGATCGTTCCGGTCGTTCGTCGAATCGCAGGACACGGCCCGCGAAATGAGCGAACCGGCATCCGGCCATCTGTTCGAGGGCGGAAGCCGAAGTGTCGACCTGTCCACCCCAGAGCACTTCGGTGATCCCAGGCTGGATCCGCTCGGCGCCCACTTCTCCGACGTTGGCCGCGGCCGCCCGCGCCGGTCCCCGTCGTCGCACCCACTCCCGCGGGGCGGCCTCGACGTTCCATTCTGGCAACCACCGCCGGAGCAACGGAGACGGCAGGAGCGTCCCTCCGGTCATTCCTTCCATTGGGAGCGTCACGACCACCGACTGCCGGGCCCGGGTCAGGGCGATGTAGGCGTAGAACTGTTCATGGTGGACGCGATCCACTGGCGTGGGTCCCAGGCCCACACCGGCCGCAGTCTCCAGCCACTCGCGATCCGTCGTCGTCAACAGGCCCGCCGAGGGAACCGCCGCCGGAAAGCCGCCTTCCGTCCAACCCGGCAGGATCACCAGGGACAACTCGGGGTTGCGGGATCGGTCAATTGCTCCGATCAGCACCTGATCGAGCGAGGGTGGCAATGCACCGGCCGTCAGCCCGCTCCAGGCACTTTCCACCACCGGCAACCACTCGGTCGGCTTCAGCACGTGACCCGCAAACGCGCGGGAAGCCTCCACCAACCACGACTCCATCTCGTGCAGCACGGTCTGGTGCCGGAGTGCGTCCATCCCGGCATCGTCCCATTCCGTCAACCGAGCCTCGATCTCGAGGTCCGCCCAGAGCTTGCGAAGGGCTGCCGCCAGTCCGGGGCCATCCAACCCGGGCGACATCGATGCCGTCAGGGCGCGCAGCGGCGCCGTGACCCGTCGCATGGCCAGCCCCAGGGGATCGGTCTCGTCCAGTTCATTTCCTGCCAGCCAACGCCGTCCAACCCATCGTCCCGCACGCAGGGCGTTCTCCAGTTCTTCGCCCTGCCAGCCTTCCAACGGCAGCAACCCGCATTTCAACCACGCGAACCAGTCGTCCTCCGATCCTTCATCCGACGCGACCCGCAGGGCTGTCCGCGTGAGTTCGACCAAGGGGTGATGCCGCAGGCCGTGGCGGTGATCGAGGAAGCACGGGATCCCGCGTTGCCGGAACACCCGCGCAAAAACCGGCCCGTATTCGTCCAGCGACCGGACCAGCACCGCTGCGTCCCGGTAGCGCCCGCCGCCGCGCACCAATTCCTCGACCCTGCCTGCCGCCGCCTCGGCTTCCTCGTGCGGATCCCGGCAGCGCACCAGGCGCAGCGCGCACCGTTCGGCTTCGTCCGACGCCAACGGCGTCAGGACGCCCGTGGCCATCCGGGCTTCGAGTTCCTCCAGGGTTCGACATCCCGTGTACCGACCCGGGTTCAGGGGCGTCGCCTTCGGCACCAACCGCAGGCTGCGGCCCAGTTCCACCACCTCCACGGCACCCTGCGCGTGGACCTCCAGTGCCGCATGACACGAACGGAACGTGCGCTCGACCACGTTCCACAACCCGACCGCTCCCGAGCGAGCCGCCGCAGGATCCAGGCAAAACGCGACAGTCACCTTGCGGGAACGCCTCGCCACCGCCGCCAGCAGCGCGATCTCGGCGGGCGTCATCTCCGCGAAACCATCCATCCAGACCTCGTCGAACCACGGATCCGCCTGACCGTCGCCCAGAGCCGCCACAGCCTGCCAGGCCAGTTCCGATGGATCTTCCAATCCAGCTCCCCGCAACCATTCCTGATACCCGGTCAGGATCCGCGCCCAGTCCGACAACTTCCACCGCAGCGACTCCGGCAGTGTCGATTGATCGGACAGCTCGCGCAGCCGGCCGGAACCCATCCCGAACTCCTGAAACGTCCGCAGCACCCCCGATACATCCCGGGCCAACCCAGCCGCCCGGGCAGAGCGCCCGAAGTACTTCAGCGAGCCCTCCTCTCGCCCCAGCAACGCCCGCAACACCATCACCCGCCCTTCGTCACCCAGCACCGTGGACGGAGTCTTGCCGGCCCGGGCGAGGACGTGATGCGCGAGCCGTTCGAAGGACAGGATTTCCAGCCGGGCAAAACCTCCCACCGTGCCATCCGCCATCACCTGTCGCTCGAGTTGAAAGGTCGCCTGCTTCGGCGCGATGAACAGCAACGGCAGTCCCACGGGCCCTGACCTCAGCGCCTCCCGCACACCGGCAACGCACCGATAGGTCTTCCCGCTCCCCGCCGGCCCCAGCAAGAACCGCAACTCCATCCCCGACTCTTCCCCGGCACCCATCGCCTGAACAGCCTTGTGTGAGGCGAGTTTCCGGCCCGGGTTCCCCTCAGCCCCACAACTGCCGGTCGAGGCTTCGAAATCCGATGGCCTCGGAGATGTCGCCAGGCCCGACCTCCGCCCGCCCATCCAGGTCGGCCAGCGTACGCGACACCTTGAGGATCCGATCATAGGCGCGGGCCGAAAGGTTCATGTCGGTCATCGCTGCCTTGAGCAGGCTCTGGGTGGATTCATCCAGACGGACGAACTCACGAAGTTCCCTGGGTCCCATGCGGGAATTGCAGGAGATCGTCCGACCCAGGAACCGGGCGCGTTGCCGGTTCCGCGCTTCCACCACGCGTTGTCGGACCAGGGCGCTGGGTTCCCCGGGCCGTGCCCGGCTCATGTCGGCGAACTTCACCGCCGGGACCTCGACGTGCAGGTCGACCCGGTCCAGCAACGGGCCGGAAACACGTCCCAGATAGGCGGCGATCTCCCGGGGCGAGGAACGGCTTTCGTGCGGCATCTTGCCATCCGGCGATGGGTTCATGGCGGCGATCAGCGTGAACTGCGCGGGGAACGTCATCGTGCCGGCAGCCCGGGAGATGGTGACCCGACCTTCCTCCAGCGGCTGACGGAGGGTCTCGAGGACAGACCGCTTGAACTCGGGGAGTTCGTCCAGGAAGAGCACGCCATGGTGGGCGAGCGAGATTTCACCCGGGGTGGGATTGGCATTCCCGCCCAGGAGGCCAGCGTCGGATGCCGTGTGATGCGGGGAACGAAACGGACGCCGGGTGACGAGCGCCTGGCCAGGTCCAAGGAGTCCGCAGATCGAATGGATCTTGGTGGTCTCCAGCGCTTCGGTGAGCGTCAGCGGCGGCAGGATCGTGGCCAGACGTTTCGCCAACATGCTCTTTCCGGTTCCGGGCGGCCCGATCAGCAGGAGATTGTGCCCGCCGGCAGCCGCGACCTCCAGGGCGCGCTTCGCCGTTTCCTGTCCCCGCACATCCGCCAGATCCATGTCGTCTGGCGAAGGCGCATCGAAGAGCGAATCGACGTCGAGTCGGACCGGATCAATCGGGCAGTTGCCCTCCAG
>CAIMMI010000095.1 GCA_903842505.1 uncultured Verrucomicrobiota bacterium
CCAGAAGACTCAGTGTACAATTGGAGACGGAATTTTACCTAAATTTCAAGTTCCTTGGATTTCAGTTTGCCCCATTCCCCGGCACCGGATGCACCCACGGTGCCCGGTACGGCCGGGCCAGCAGCTTGTTGGCCTCCCGGTCATCCACGACCTGCTGCTTCACCGAATCCCACTTCAGCGAGCGACCCAGCTTCATCGACAGGTTGGCCAGGATGCAGGACGCCGTGGAGATGTGACCCTGCTCGATGTCGGCCACCGGCTTGCCCCGACTCTCGATGCACTCCATCAGGTTCTTCATGTGCCCGCGGATCGCCGGCGCCACGTGCCGCTCCAGATCCTTCTCGTCGCGGTCCTCGGGGTACTGGTCGAGTTCCATGACCTGATCCGCATGCACCGGCTTGCCGCCATCGCGCGGAATGAAGTCATAGCTGAACACGCTCGCCTTCAGCGTCCCCTTCTCGCCGTAGAACGTCGCCGACCACGGATACTTCTGGTCCGGCATGTCGCCCCACGTCCGGTGCGTCCAAACGATCTTCACGTCACCGAAGTCGAAGGTCGCATTCTGGGTGTCGGTGATGTTCGCCCGGCTCGCCTTGTCGACGAGGATCCCACCCGTCGAAGAGACGGAGATGGGCCATCCCAGGTCCATCATCCAGCGGACCATGTCGAGCATGTGGATGCACATGTCGCCCACGATGCCGTTGCCATACTCCATGAACGCCCGCCATCCGCGGGGATGGATGATCTTGTTGTACGGGCGCATGGGTGCGGGCCCGGTCCACATCTCGTAGTCGAGGTAATCCGGCGGGGCCGTGTCCGGCGCGGTCGCGAGGGTGTCGCGGTTCCGCATGTGCCAGTAGCAACAGATCTCGACGTACGCGATCTTGCCCAGGCGCCCTTCCTTGATGAACCGGTCCCGGGCCTCGATCAGGTGCGGCGTCGAGCGGCGCTGCGTTCCCACCTGCACCACCCGCTTGTACTTCCGGGCCGCGGCGAGCATCGCCTGGCTTTCCACCACATCGACGCCCGTCGGCTTCTGCACGTAGATGTCCGCACCCGCCTTGCACGCCTCGATCACCGGGAGCGCATGCCAGTGGTCCGGCGTACCGATCAGGACAACATCGAGGTCCCGCTCGGCCAGCATCTTCCGGTAATCCGAGAACAACCGCGGCGTCTTCCCCGACTTCTGCCGGCCGGCAACCATCTTGCCTGCCTCCTCCAGCATCCGCTTGTCGACGTCGCACAGCGACACCACATCCACGGGCGCCACCTGGATCAACCGAAGCAGGTCGGCCTTGCCGTACCAACCCGTACCAATGAGCCCCACCCGCTTCGGCTTGGGCTCCACGGCGAAGGTGGTCGGGACGTAGGTCGCCGCCGCGGCAATCGCGAGTGCGGTCGACCCCTTGTGGAGAAACTGACGGCGGTTCATTCCCTCCGTCTAGCCGGGCGGACCATGGATTGGAAAGGGCAAACTCAGCCCGACCACCCACCAAAGCAGGGCCTTTTCTTTTCGGAGGCGGAAGAAGCGTGGTTCCGGGCTGATTTGCGATTGAGGTAGACGTGAGCCCCCTTTCAGGCTTCCCTGAAGTGGGATGAAGACTCTCAAGGACCCCTCCTTTGACTCCGGTTCCACG
>CAIMMI010000096.1 GCA_903842505.1 uncultured Verrucomicrobiota bacterium
ACACCTGGCTGGTAAGCTGGGCAGTCACCGTTTGGTGAATGGTTGCCGACCCTCGAACATTCGTGACCGGCTTCTCTCTCCGCGCTCTCCGCGGCTCCGCGTGAGACTGCTACTGCATGGACACGGCTGAGGGATTGCTACGACGGGAGAGTTCGCCTAGGAGTGGTGCGTCCTATGGCGCTCGATCCCATCGTACAGGTCCACGACCTCTCCAAGGTTTACCGTCAGGGTGACATTGACGTCACCGCGTTGAACCACGTTTCGGTGGACATCCAACCGGGGGAGTTCGTGGTGCTGATGGGACCCTCGGGTTCCGGCAAGTCCACCCTGTTGCACCTCGTTGCCGGCATTGACCGGCCCACCTCCGGGGACGTTCTGGTGCAGGGGATCAATGTGGCGAACCTGTCCGAGTCGGAGTTGGCCGTTTGGCGGAACCAATACGTCGGGTTTGTCTTCCAGTCCTTCAACCTGATCCCCGTGCTGACGGCGGCCGAGAACGTGGAATTGCCGCTGCTGCTGACCCGGTTGGATCGGGCGGCGAGGCGGGAACAGGTTCGGGCAGCGCTGGAGTTGGTTGGTCTGGGCGACCGCAGTCATCATCGGCCGGACCAGCTTTCCGGTGGGCAGCAGCAGCGGGTGGCGATCGCGAGGGCGCTGGTGACGGATCCGGTGTTGATCGTGGCGGATGAGCCGACGGGCAACCTGGACGCCAAATCGGCGACGGACGTCCTGGAGATCCTGAGGGCGCTTTCGAGTCGATCGGGCAAGACCGTGATCATGGTGACGCACGATCCGAAGGCGGCGGGTTACGGGACACGCAGCCTGCACCTCGAGAAGGGGGAGATCGTCGCGTGACGGTGACGGGATTCATCCTGAAGAACGCGTTGCGGAACACGCGACGCGCGTTGCTGACGATCTCGAGCGTGGCGGTGAGTTCGGCGCTTCTGGTTTCGTTGATGACTCTGGAGCGGGAACTGACGGTGCCACCGGAGGCGGAGGGCGCCTCGCTGCGGATCATCGCGCGGAACAAGGTCTCGTTGATGCAGCCGCTGCCGGCGAAACAGTTGCCGGCGATCCAGCGGATTCCCGGCGTGGTGACGGTGACGCCGTTCACCTACTTCGGCGGGTTGTACGCGCAGGAGGAGTTCACGAGCTTCGCCCAGTTCGCGGTGGACCCGGTGGCCTTCCAGTCGATCATCGTCGATGGGCGGATCATTGACGGGAGCTACGAGGGGTGGGTGAAGAATCGCACCGGTTGCCTCGTGGGCGCGGACACGGTCAAGCGGTACGGCCTGAAGGTGGGGGACCCGATGCGGTTCCGGGGAACGTTCTATCCGTGCGACCTCGACCTGCGCATTGATGCCATCTACGAGGGGACGGTGGATGACCGGAACATCTTCTTTCAGCACAAGCTGCTGGACGAACTGAGCGGGGATCCGGGGACGGTGGGAACCTGGTATCTGCGGGCGGAGTCGGCCGAAGTGGCGGACCGGGTGATCCAGCAGGTGAACGATACCTTTGCGAATACGTCGGCGGAGGTGCGGGCGGAGTCCGAGCGGGCCTTCCAGATGGGGTTCGTGAGCATGTGGGGCAACGTGAGCAACCTGATCCGGGGAGTGAACCTGGTTGTGGTGTTCACGCTGGCGCTGGTGGCAGTGAGCACGATGAGCATGGCGGTGCGGGAGCGGTTCCGGGAGTTGGCGGTGTTGAAGGCATTGGGATTCCAGAGGCGGGATTTGTTTGGGTTCATCCTGGCGGAGGGTTTCGGACTGTCGGTGGTGGGAGGAGCGCTGGGGATCGGTGGGGCGTGGGCGCTGTGGACGCTCACGGACATCCAGGCCATGACCAGCGGGTTCCTGATCGTCTTCGAGGTGACGCCTCGAATCATGGGAACGGCGGCGACGGTGGCGACGTTGCTGGGCGTGGTTTCGTCCATCGGTCCGGCGGTTGCGGTGGGCCGGATGAGTGTGGTGGAGGGGCTCAAGACGCTCGATTGAGGAGAACGCGATGAGATCCGCAACGACATGGCTGGAATGGGTGATGCTGGCCGGCACGGTAGTGGCCGGAGGTGGACTCGTCTGGTTGCTGGCGACGCTGGCTGGGCTGCCGATCCAGTACAACGTCCGGAACGTGCTGGTGCGATGGCGGTCGTCGATCACCACGATCCTCGGGATTGGCGCGGTCGTAGCGGTTTTCGTGGTCTTGCAGGCGGTGGCCCAGGGCATCGAGGCGAGTTCGGGAAACACGGGCGACAAACGCAACGTGCTGGTGGTTCGGCGCGGATCGCAGGCCGAGTCGGGAAGCCTCGTCACACGCGAGCATTTCAAGACCCTGGGGTACATGGAGGAGATCGCCCGCAACGACCAGGGCCAACCGCTGATCTCCGCGGAGGTCATCATGATCGTTTCCGTGCCGCGGATCGACGGGACGGGCGAGGCGAACACCCTGTTGCGGGGGGTGACGCCGCGGGGGATGGAATTACGCCCGCAGGTGACCCTGCAGGAGGGACGCTGGTTCGAGGCCGGAAAACGGGAGATCGTCGTGGCCCGTCGGTTGGCCCGTCGATTCCGCGGATTCGAGCTGGGCGGTACGGTGAAGGCAGGACCCACCCAGTTGACGGTGGTGGGGCATTTTGACGGAGGTGGAAGTGCGTTTGATTCCGAGGCCTGGATGGACGCCGATGAGTCGCGGGCAATCTTCGAGCGGGACCAGTATTCGAGCATCCTGCTTCGTCCGCGGGATAAAGCGTCGATGCAGGTCCTGACGAACCGGATCGATACGGACAAGCGCCTGGCCCTGCGCGCCGAGGGCGAGGTGGCCTATTACGAGAAGCAGACGGTCACGGCCAAGCCGATCAAGATCATCGCCAGCCTGCTGGGCATCGCGATGTCGATCGGGGCGGTGTTTGCAGCGATGAACACCATGTACGCGAGCGTGGCATCCCGGACCCGGGAAGTCGGGACGCTGCGCGTGCTCGGGTACTCGCGGAAGGCCGTGGTGATCTGCTTCCTGATCGAAGGCGCATGCCTGGCGGCGATGGGTGGCATCGTGGGATGCGCGTTGGCGAGGACGACGGATGGGTTCAGCACCGGGACGCTGGATTTTCAATCGTTCGCTGAAACGGTCTTTCAATTCCGGGTCACGCCGATGCTGATGGCGAAGGGACTTTTGTTCGCCGTGGGCATCGGGGTGATTGGCAGCCTGCTGCCAGCGCTCCGGGCGGCCCGCATTCCCGTCATCTCTGCCTTGAAGTCTGTATGAGCCAGGACCCATTGGAACGTCTCCGAATCTCGTCCCAGCAGAAGCGTCGTCGCGGCAGTTCCGTGACCTGGATCGTGGTTGGGGTGCTGTTGGTCGTTGGGGCTGCCGCCTACTTCGCGATCCCGCGCAAGGGTGACAACCTGAGGGCGCCGGTCACGGTGGCGACCAAACCCGGAGCCGGAAAGCCGGTGGCGGCAGGCAGCGCCGTTTCCGGAGCTGCCGGGATCACCAATGCCCCTTCGTCCGCAACCAGCACGACCCGCGTGGAGGGTTCGGTCCTGACGGCGACCGGATACATCGTCGCCCGCGAACGCATCGAAATCAGTCCGCGGTTCATGGGGGTGGTGAGTTGGATCGGGGTACGCAAGGGCGAGGCGGTCACCAACGGGCAGGTGGTGGTGCGGTTGGACGATTCGGAGTACCAGGCCCGGTTGGCGGAGAACGACGGTCAACTCGCCGTGGCCAGGGTGGCAGTCGAACGGGCACGGACGGATCTGAAGCGGGCGGAAGGATTGGTGGCGAGCCGGGTGGAGATGCAGAAGTTGCTGGATGATGCGCGGCTCGCGATGGCGTCGGCCGAGGCATCGGTCAAGCAGGTGGAAGGCGGACGGCGCCTCCTGCAGACGTGGATCGACTGGTGCGTGATCCGTTCCCCGGTGAACGGCGTGGTGCTGGAAAAGCTGGTGGATGCCAACGAGCTGGTGACCCCGCAGACCTTCGGGGGAGGGCGCGGTCCCAGCACCTCCTTGGTTGCGGTCGCCGATCTCGGAGACCTGCAGGTGGAGGTGGATCTGGGGGAGTCCGACCTGGCCAAGGTTTCGATCGGGCAACGCTGTGTTGTTTCACCGGAGGCTTATCCGGACCGGAAGTATGAGGGCTTGGTTGCGGAGATTGCGCCGGAGGCGAGCCGTCAGAAGGGAACCCTGCAGGTGAAGGTCCAGATCCGTACGCCGGACCGATACCTGACACCCGAACTGAGCGCCCGGGTGGATTTTGTCCGGGATCGTTGAGGTCGAGCCGGTGCTGAAGTCGCAAGTTTTCAGATTCAAGTTTCAAGCACTGGCCTTGAATCTTGAAACTTGAAACCTGGGACTCCCAAACGGCTCGTGGGGACACTTGGCCCGCCGTTTTTGGCGGGGGCTTTGGCAAGATCTGCGCATGTCGCCACTCTTTCGTGCTCAGCGGTTGCGCGATCCGGGACACGGGCACATGCTCGGATTTTGTAAATGAGTGCTGCGAAGAAGACGATCCCGCCGGAATACGAAGGATTCCTGCCGATGACCCGTGCCGAGATGGAGGCACGGGGATGGGAGGAGTTGGATGTCCTGATCATCACGGGGGACGCCTATGTGGATCATCCGTCGTTTGGTGCGGCGATGATTGGCCGGGTTCTGGAATCAGAAGGGCTCCGGGTGGGCATCGTTGCGCAACCGGACTGGAAGAACATCGAGTCGATCCAGGTGATGGGCACGCCGCGGTTGTTCGTGGGTGTGACGGCGGGGAACCTGGATTCGATGCTGTCGAACTACACGGCGGCGCGGCACAAGCGCAAGGACGACGTCTATAGCGAGGGAGGTATCCCGGGAAAGCGGCCCAACCACGCGGGGGTTGTGTATTCGCAGATGGCCCGCCGGGCTTTTCCTGGAGTGCCTGTGGTGCTGGGTGGGATGGAGGCCAGCATGCGCCGGGTGGCGCACTACGATTACTGGGAAGACAAGCTCAAGCCGTCGATCATGGCGGATGCCAAGGCGGACGTTCTGGTTTACGGGATGGGAGAACGGGCGGTCCGCGAGATCACCCGTCGGTTGCGTGCGGGCAACCAGGATTTCAGTGAGATTCCGGGAACGACGCTGTTCCTTGGAAGCAAGGCGACGGCGGCGATGGATTTCTCCGATTGCATCCTCCTGCCTTCGTGGGAGGAGTTGCAGGCGGACAAGAGGCACCTGATGCGCCTGACGAAAGTGGTCGAGGCGCAGCAGACGCCGTATTCGGGGAAGCGGATGGTCCAGATGCATGGCAATCGCGCCGTGTACCAGGAACCGCCGGCGATGCCGGTGGACGGGCCGGAACTGGACGCGCTGTACGAGTATCCTTTCATGCGGTTGGCGCATCCGAGCTACAAGCTGCCGGTGCCGGGTTTCGCGACGATCAAGGATTCCATCATCGTGTCCCGCGGTTGTGCGGGTGGGTGCACGTTCTGTGGGTTGGGATTCCATCAGGGCAAGTTCCTGTCGAGCCGAAGCGTGGATTCGGTGCTCAAGGAGGTGCGGCGCCTGGCCAATTCACCGACATTCCGGGGTACGATCTCGGATCTGGGTGGGCCCACGGCGAACCTTTACGCGGCGAAGAACGGGCACGTGGACGCCTGCAAGAAGTGTCATCGGCCGAGTTGCCTGTGGCCCAGCATCTGTCCTCACTTCGGAATCAATGAGCAGCCCGGGATCGACCTCTTGAAGGGGGCCCGGACCCAGCCGGGGGTGAAGCACGTGTTTGTGCAGTCGGGCATCCGGATGGACGTGGCCCTCCGCACGCCCGAGTACATGAAGGAGTTGGTCCAGAACCACGTTTCCGGACACATGAAGGTGGCTCCGGAGCACATGCATCCCGATGTGCTGCGTCGCATGCGCAAGCCGGCGGCGGACTTCCCGGCGTTCATGGAAAAATTCTTCGAACTGAGCGAGGCGGCCGGGAAGGAGCAGTATCTCGTGCCCTACTTCATTTCGAGTTTCCCGGGTTGCACGGAGAAGGAAATGGGTGCGGTCGAGCAGTTCCTGAAGAAGGAAAAGTGGAACCTCCAGCAGGTGCAGGACTTCATCCCGCTGCCGATGACGGGTTCCGCCGCGATGTATGTCACGGGTCTCGACATCAACAGCGAGTTGCCCATCCCGGTCGTGAAGGGGGCAGGCGATCGCGAGCGGCAAAAGCGCATGCTCCGACCGAATGCGGATCCACGGCCGCGTGGCATTGGGCGCGATCGCGAAGAGAACCTGGACCGCGTCGACTGAGCGGCAGCGACGCGGACTGGCTGTTCCGCAGCAGCGATACGGCTCGTGAGGACACTCGCCCCACCGGGGGTGATTCCCGCGGGGTGGGGCGAGACTCCGTCGAGCAGTTCCTCGAAGTCGCAAGTTTTCAGATTCAAGTTTCAAGCACTGGCCTTGAATCCTGAAACTTGAAACTTGGGACTCCCGACCGGCTCGTGAGGACACTCGCCCCACCGGTTTCGTGGGCGCGATCCAGCTGCGCGAGGCCCGGATGAGCAGGGCCCTGCTTGCGCGTCGTCTGGGGCTCGTTAGTCTTTGGGGAAGTTCTGATCATGAAGACCCTCCCTCTGCTCGCGCTCGCCAGTCTGTTCGTATCGTTTCCCGTGGTGAACGCTGGGGACTGGCCCTCGTGGCGTGGGCCGCGGGAGGACGGCGTATCTTCCGAGCGGTTGCCGGATCAGCTTCCGGCGGAGGGTTTGAAACAGGCCTGGAAGGCCAAGGTGGGAATCGGGTTTACGGCGGTCTCGGTTGCCGGTGGGCGGTTGTACACGATGGGCAATCGGGACAAGTCGGACACAGCCACGTTGTTTTGCCTCGATGCGGCGACGGGCAAGGAGATCTGGACCAAGGAATGGCCGAGTCCGCTGGTGCCGACGATGTACGAGGGCGGGCCGAATGCGACCCCTGTGGTGGACGGCGGCGCCGTGTACGCCGTGGTGAAGCCGGCTCGGGTGCTGCGGCTCAAGGCGGCGACCGGCGAAGTGGAGTGGGATGTCCAGTTGCCGGAGACGTTGAAGACCGATCTTTCGCCCTGGGGGATCACGGCGGCACCGCGGATTGCCGGGGAGGACGTCATCCTGAACTACGGGAGCAACGGGACGGTGCTGGACAAGCGGACCGGGAAGATGCGCTGGAGCACGGGCACGAAGGGTTCGAGTTTCAACGTGCCGGCGCTGGGGCGGCTCGGGGGCGAGCCAACGCTGATGGTGTTGGCGACGAATGCGTTGGTGGGCGTCCGCATGAAGGATGGCGCGGAGCAGTTCCGGCATCCGTTTGGGGAGGGTTACTTCTGTCACGCGAGCGATCCGATCGTCCGTGGGGATGAGGTCTTCATCAGTTCGTCGGACCATGGCGGCCAGTTGGTGAAGTTTGGCGCGGGTCAGCCCGAGGTCCGGTGGAAGTCGCGGGAGTTCGGGAATTTCATGTCGACGCCCGTTTTGCTGGGCGAACACCTCTACGGGATCAATACGTGCGGGGTGAAGGCGCCGGAGGCCGCGTTGCGATGCGTGGAGTGGAGCACGGGCAAGGTGTTGTGGAGCGAGAAGGGATTCGGTTGGGGATCCGTGGTGGCTGCCGAGGGGAACCGGTTGCTGGTGTTGAGCGACAAGGGCGAGTTGAGCCTGGGCAAGGTTTCGCCCGCCGGTTTCGAGAATCTGGGTCGATTCCAGGCGTTGGGCGGCAGGTGCTGGACGCCACCCGTGCTCGCGAATGGCAGGGTCTACCTCCGGAATGCGGCGGGAGATCTGGTTTGCTACGAGGCGAGGCCGCCGGCGGCTTCCTGATCCCAGGTGTCATCCAATCGAGATCATGGGGTCGAAACGATCCGGGGACGGGGTGCCGATGGTGGGCGGAGCCATGAAGCCGTTGAGTCTGGCCCGGCCGAAGGGTCGGATGCTGGTCATCCGGGGAGGGGCGTTGGGAGACTTCATCCTGACCCTCCCGGTGTTGGCGGCATTGAGGGCGCAGTTTCCCGAGACGCACCTGGAGTTGCTGGCGTATCCCAAATGCGGTGAATTGGCCGTTTTTGCGGGCTACGCGGATGGATTCCGGGCTCTGGAATCGCGGGAGTTGGCGGGCTTCTTCGCGAGGAAGGGGGAGCTGGACCGGATGTGGTCGGAGTATTTCGCGGGGTTCAACCTGATCCTGAGCTACCTGTTCGATCCGGACCTGTTCTTCCAGACCAACATTGCCCGGGTTTCGAAGGCCCAGCTGCTGGTGGGGCCGCATCGACCGGACGAGACGCGAGGACAGCACGCCGCGGTGCAGTTGCTGAAGCCGGTTGAGAAGTTGGCGATCTTCGATGCGGATTCATCGCCCCGTCTTGGGGTGGCGCGCGCGCGGGCGTTGGGGGCTGGCGAGATTCCGGGTGAGTCGAGGCGGTTGGTGATTCACCCGGGCAGTGGAAGTCCGAAGAAGAACTGGCCCGCACCTCGATGGCGGGAGTTGCTCCAGCGGTGGTCGCGGGAGGGTCTTTGGGAGTTGGTGTTGGTTGGCGGTGAGGTGGAGGGGGATCTGCTCGATCGTTTGGCCAGCGGCTTGCCGGGCGTGCGGATTGTCCGGAGTGAACCGCTGAGCCTTTTGGCGGAGAGGATCGCCGGGGCACGGCTTTTCGTGGGTCACGACTCGGGAGTCTCGCATCTGGCGGCGGCCACCGGCGTGCAAGGCTTGGTGCTCTGGGGCCCAACCCATGAGGCGACCTGGCGTCCGCGGAGCGACGCCTTCGTGAGCCTCCGGCATGCCGACGGTTTGGAGGGACTCTCGGTGGACGTGGTGGATGCCCGGGTCCGGGAGTTGATGGGCGAAGCTAGGCCGTGATCCAGAGGGCGGTGTCCCGTCCGAGGCGGACGAGCAGTTGCTCGTCGGCAGGCGGGAAGGGGAAGTCGCCGAGTTGAGCCCGGTCCACCCAGGCTAGGTCCGAGCACTCGATGGGGGTCGGTTCGCCGGATCTGACCTGGCAGAGATGGAATCGGAGTCGGACCGTCTTCTCGGGATAGGCGTGGGTTATCTCTTGATACAAGGAGCCCACGGACGCGACGAACCCGAGTTCCTCCTGGAGTTCGCGGGTGAGTGCCGCTTCCCACGACTCACCCTGCTGGAGCTTGCCCCCGGGGAATTCCCACAAGCCGGCGAGGTGGGAACCCGGGGGGCGCTGGGTGATCAGGAGCCTTCCGTTGCGGAAGACGAGGCCAGCGGCGACATCGACTACGTCAACGGAACCCACGTTCAGGGCGTGGGCTTGACGGCGGGAACGACGTTGACCGAATTGGTCAGGCTGGCGGCCTTGTTCAGTTCGGGATTGGCCCGGAGAAGGGTGGCGCGGCGGATGAAGGCATCGCTGGCGAGTTGCCGATCCTTGCTGTCCTTGGCGATCTCGTCATAGAGGGCGAGCGCTTCCTTGTTCTGCTTGAGGCTCTCATGGATGCGGGCCTTGGCGAGGCGGGCCCGGCCCGCGAGGAGATCACCCTTGGGGTGGGTGATGACGGACTGGTAGGCGGTCAGGGCCTCATTGCCGCCCTTTTCGGCGTCGATGCAAGCCGCGTTGCCGTAGGCAGCGATTGCACCGAGGACGCCGTCGTTGCTGGCCACCTTGTCGAATTGGGCCCGGGCTTCGGCGTACTTGCCGGCGGTGAAGAGTTCGCGGCCGGCCAGAAGGCTGGCGTGGGCGGCTGCCGGGGCGCCCGAGTGCTTGTTGGCGACCTCGATCAGTTTGGCAGGATCCGGTGCCTGGTCATCGCCCTTGCCGGGCGTGAGGAGCAGCATGAGGTCCCTGCTGGCATTGATGACCTTGGCCTCGCGTTGATGGTTGAACACCAGGGTCGCGCCGATGGCGACGACGATGAGTCCAAAGCCGACAAAGACGTTGCGCTTGTTGACCTCGTACCAGGCCAAAAGGTCAATTTGCAGCGAGGATTCCTGCGTGGATTCCTGATTCTCGTTGCTCATGTAAGCCGCGCAGGGTGAGGGCGGGCTTTTGAAAGGCAAGGCGGAATTCAGGAGTAATGCAGTTGGAGGCATCCGGACACTGCCACCGAGTCCGGTAGGACAAGAGTCCGTCGAGCTGCTCCCCAGACTGGAGTCCTCGGGTCCTCGGCTCAAGCGGCGCAAGCTCGGCTCGTGGAGACACTCGTCCCACCCGATCCGCCGGCTGCGTACGGACGATCCGCTTGGTATTGGATGGGCACTCCTACGCCATCGGAAATCCGTCCGGAGAACCGGAGCCTGAAGGTAAATGTATTTGCTGTTGACCCCGCGTGGGCGTCCCGGAGACATAATAAACGGACGTGCCGGTCAGATTGACCGGTGACTTTGTCAGGATATTACATGGCTAGAGGATCCCGGAACGCGGCAAACAGCAAGCTGGCAGCCCCGCGAGTGGTCAACACGACCAAGTACGACGCGCATCACAAGGTGCTCAGCAACACCTACGGCAACTTTGCGGACCTTCGCCGCGAATTGTCGGATTCCAAGGAGAAGGTGGCGGAGCGAGAGGCGGTGCTGAAGCAGTTGGCTGGGTGCGCTGATCCGCAGCGGGCTTACCTGCTCTTCGACGATTATCTGGAGAAGTTGGCGCTGCGGCGTTCGGACTTTGGTCAGCATGACTGGTGGGCCCGCATTCAGGTGGCCTCGGCCAAGGCGCGGATGGAGGAGGTGGCGATGCTGTTCCTGCGCTCGAACCGCTCCCTGCCGACGGAGTTGATCCCGCACGCGAACTTCGAGCGCTTCGCCGAGGTGGAGCAGTCGGAGAAGGAATCCGGATTTGTCCAGGAGTTGGAGGATTGGTTGTTTCCGCCGCATCACACGCATCTGGACTCCCCGCGGGCAGCGCTGCGGGTGGTGTGCGAACCGGTCCGGGCGGCAGACGACGTCAACCAGTGGCGGTTGGCCGTGCACTTTCATTTGTTCCGGAGCCGATCCGGCGAGAAGGAGCGTTTC
The DNA here is from genome assembly GCA_903842505.1 of uncultured Verrucomicrobiota bacterium. Taxonomy (GTDB): domain Bacteria; phylum Verrucomicrobiota; class Verrucomicrobiia; order Limisphaerales; family UBA9464; genus UBA6176. The sequence continues at coordinate 10,959 of CAIMMI010000096.1, forward strand.
CTGTCGGATCTGTGCGACCTGCGGACGCGGGCGGCGCACGAGGCGGAGCTGTTTCCGGCGGAGGACTGGGCGGTCATCGATTGGCTGCACGGCAACTGGGGCGAGAAGGTGAAGGAGGAGCAGACGCTTGTCCTGGAAGGGGCGGACCTGTTGACGTGGTTGGCGAAGTTCGGGCACGGGCAGCGGCTGGAGTTGTTCGGCACGGCGACCAACGTGACCTTCATGGGGCGGATCGCCCGGCTGGAACCCCGGCTCGACACGATCGACGGGGAAATGAGTTTCACCCACGTGCTTCGGCTGTCGGATGACCGGAGTCACCTGTTGCCGGATTGCCGGTTCTTCATTGGCGAGCCGCCGTTGGTTCTGGTGGACGGCGAGTTCTTTGTCCTGCGCGAGGCACCGCCGGCGCGGTTGCTGGGTCACTGGGCGCAGCGGCCGGTGGTGCCGGTGCGCCGCCTTTCCCAACGCCTGTTGACCGAGTTGCGGAAGACGCGGCCCGGCGGATCCGAGGTGGCGGACTGGAACGCGCTCTGCGAGACCCATCTGGCGAAGCCGCAGTTTGTGTTCGAGTTGGCCGACGAGGTGGTGCGAGTCCGGTTGCTGGCCATCAGCGAGCGGGACGGATCCGAGTGGCAGTGGAACGGCCATGAGTGGCAGCGGGTGGTGCAGCGTCGCGGGGCGGATCCGCGGCCTGAGTTGCTCGAAGATCCCCGGTTGACGCCGGCGATCCAGTGGTTGCAGCGGGCGGATTGGTTCACGCCAGAGCCCGGTTTGTGGGTGCTGGACGCAAACGAGCATGCGTTGTCGCAATTGGCGTTTGCGTGGCAGGACCGTCCGGCGGACTCGGAGTTCCTCGGCAATCCGTCCTTCCAACGGTTGTTCCTGAATCGTCGGGTAGTCCGGCCTCGGATCGTGCTGAAGGGTTCGGGCATCGACTGGCTGTCGGTGAGCGCCGAGTGGGAAGCGGAGGGCTTGAAGCTGACGTCAGCGGACGTGCAGCGCCTGGCGGCGGCGAACACGCGGTTCGTGAAGTTGCCGGATGGCGGTTGGGTGGAGATCGACGTGGATGCGAACCGCAAGGCGCACGAGACGGCGGCGACCTTGGGGTTGGAGGGGTTGAGCCCGGATGCGCAGAAGGCTTCGTTGCTGCATGCGACCCAGCTCGACGAGCAGACGTTGGCGGCGCTGGGGACCGAAAAGGCGGTAGCCGCGTTGAAGGAGAAGCTGACGAATTTCCGGGGAGTACCGGATACGACCCTGCCGAAGGGAATCAACGCGGACCTGCGTCCGTACCAGAAGGAAGGCTTCAACTTCCTGTGCAATCTGACGCGTTTGAAGCTGGGTGGCATCCTGGCCGACGACATGGGTCTTGGAAAGACGCTGCAGACGTTGACGTGGCTGACCTGGCTGCATGATTCGGTCCCGAAGAAGGACCGGAAGCCGTCCCTGGTCATCTGTCCGGCATCGGTGCTGCACAACTGGCGCCGAGAGGCGGAGAAGTTCGTGCCGCACCTGAAGGTGCTCGTGTTGCAGTCGGGTTCAGCGCGACACAATCTCCGGAAGCAGATTCCGGAGAATGACATCGTGGTCACGAACTACGCGATCCTGCGGCGTGACCTCGATGAGTTGGGCAAGTTCGAGTTCCGGGCGTTGATCCTGGACGAGGCCCAGTTCATCAAGAATCCCACCGCGCAGGTGACCGTGGCGGTGAAGGAGATCGAGGCGGATCAGCGGTTGGCGCTGACGGGTACGCCGCTGGAGAACCGGTTGCTGGATCTCTGGTCGATCGTGGACTTCATCCAGCCCGGATACCTGGGCAGCCAGACTTCCTTCAACGAGACCTACGAATCGAAGGGCGAGGGTCCGGAGTGGGAGGCGGGAACGATGCGCCGGCGGTTGAGCGCCAAGCTGAGGCCGCTCATGCTGCGACGATTGAAGCGTCAGGTGGCGCAGGATCTGCCGGAGCGGATCGAGGAACGCATGGACTGCGAACTCGATGAGGAGCAGCGGAAGCTGTATCTGGCCGAACTGCGTCGCAGTCGGGACCAGGTGATGAAGACCCTTCAGGAGAAGGGCGTGGCCAAGTCGAAGATGCACGTGTTGGCCGCGTTGACGCGCTTGCGCCAGATCTGTTGCCATCCTCGGTTGGTTGGGAACGAGTCCGCTTCCGGCAAGACGGAGACACTGTTCGAGTTGCTCGAACCCGTGCTGGCTTCCGGAAACAAGATCCTCCTCTTCTCCCAGTTCGTGGAGATGCTCCGGATCCTGGAAGCGCTCTGCAAGGAGCGGGGCATCCGTACCCACATCCTGACCGGCGAGACCAAGGGCCGTCAGGAAGTGGTCAATGCGTTCCAGGCCGACACTGAGCCCTGCGTGTTCCTGCTTTCGCTCCGCGCGGCGGGAACGGGTTTGAACCTGACGACCGCCAGTTACGTCGTGCTGTATGATCCGTGGTGGAATCCCGCCGTCGAGGCGCAGGCGATCGATCGATCGCACCGCATCGGTCAGACCCGCACGGTGAATGCCTACCGACTGATCGCGCCCGGAACGGTCGAGGAGAAGATCTGGGAACTGCAGCAGCGCAAGTCGCAGACCATCCAGGACGTGTTGGGCGAGGAAGGGTTCGCAACGAACCTGACCAAGGACGATCTCGAGTACCTCTTCAGCGAGGACTGAGTCGGGGAGGCCACCGCGCCATCCGTCCGCCCATGGCGGCCGGATGGCGGAGGGCGGACGGAATTTCAGCCCGCGAGACGGCGCCAGACTTCGGGAATGGTGACCGCGGGGTCGTGGTGCAGGAGAGACTGCCATCCACGCTCGATGGCGGCGTCGATGTTTTCCGGACGGTCATCGATGTAGAGCAGGTCCGGTCCCGTGAATCCGGCAGAACTTTCCAGCGCTGCGTAGATTGCGGGTGCTGGCTTCATCGCGCGGACCTCGTGGGAGTAGATGTAGCTGTTGAAGTGCGCGAAGAACGGGAAGCCTTTCCGCACCCATTCCACCGCGATTTCATTGGTGTTCGAAAGCACATGGGTCGGGATGCCCCGGGCATGCAGTTGCCGGTGCAACTCCACCATCGGTGGGATCTCCGAGAAGATGTCTCCGAAGGCCGTATGGAACGTCTTCACGTCACCGCGGTATCCTGTTTCCTGCGTGAAGATCCCCAGAAGTTGGTCGAAGGAGATGAGCCCCGTCTCGAATTGATGCAGCAGCGGAGATTGGTCGATCAATTGACGGATGGAGGCGGCATCGATGCGTGTCAGGGGAGCCAGGGCCTCGGCGGCGCGGCCGTAGTCAAAGTTGAGCAGGACCTTGCCGAGGTCGAAGACCACGGCCTTGGGAATGTGGACGGACATCGGTGGCGAGGTTTCCAAGCCAGCGTGAGGCGGGCAATCGAAGAGTGGCTTGCCTCGGGCAAGACGAGGTGACGAGGGGGAGGGAAGAGGCAGGGATATCGCCTCCTGACGTCGTCGACTACGAGGGCAGAATCGCGGCTCGACCGCTGGGCTCGCCACGGGCCAAATCGGATTACCGAGCCATGAACGAGCCAGTGGATCCGAGGATGGGATTGATCGAGACCGGGTGGGACTTCCACCGCCGGGGGTGGTCCTTGGCGACGAGCAGCAACTACAGCGTGGTCCGGGGGCGGAATCCATTGCGGTTGGTCCTGACCGGAAGTGGGTTCGACAAGGGACGACTGACGCTGGAGCAGTTCGTCGAGGTGGACGACACGGGGCGCGTGGTGGATGCGTCCGGGTTGAAACCATCGGCTGAGACGTTGCTGCATGTGGTGTTGGCCCGTTCCGGTGGAGCCGGGGCGGTGCTGCACACCCATTCGACCTGGGGGACCATCCTGTCGCGATCGGAGTTGCCAGTGGGGTACGTCGAAGTTGCGGGCTACGAGATGCTCAAGGCGCTCTCGGGCGTGACCACGCATGAGCACGTCGAGCGGATCGAGATCTTCCCGAATACGCAGGACATCGAGGCGCTTTCGCGGGAGGTCGAGGCGCGGTTGCTGGACCCGGTGAAACCGTTGCGGCATGGATTCCTGATCGCAGGCCATGGGCTGTATGCCTGGGGCAAGGATCTGGCAGAGGCGCGGCGCCACATCGAGGCCATCGAGTTCCTGCTTGAAGTGGTTGGGGTGGGGCGCCGGTCCGGCGGATCCTGACCTGGGGCTCGATGTTGGGGCGGACGGGGTTCCCTCGAGCCGATTGGGAGTCCCAAGTTTCAAGATTCAAGATTCAAGCCCGGCGGCCGCTTCAAACTTGAAACTGAAAACTTGCGACTTCGAGGAATGGCTCGACGGAGTCTTGCCCCACCGCTTGCCGTTCCGGGACAGCCTGCTTCCACCGGCACAGAGTGGGGTCGACTTGGGTGGAGGGTTGCCGTTAGTTTCTTTGGACCATGGCATTGCTTCGAATTCCTTCGGAGGATCGTACGCTGACAGAACCGGAAGCCATCTGCGGCTTCCTGAGGCAGCACGGGATCTGGTACGAGCGGTGGCCGGTGGAGGGGCGGATCGAAGGGAGCGCGACGCAGGAGGAGGTTCTCTCGGCCTACGCCCTCGAGGTGGATGCGTTGAAGGCGAAGGGTGGCTACGTCACGGCGGATGTCGTGGATGTCACCGAGGCGATCCCGAACCTCCAGGCCATGCTGGACAAGTTCAACCGCGAGCACACGCACGCCGAGGACGAGGTGCGTTTCATCGTGCGCGGAGGAGGGATCTTCCACGTGCATCCGGAGAACGGGTCCGTGTTCGCCATCGAGGTTCACGCGGGTGACCTGATCAACGTGCCGGCCGGAACCAAGCATTGGTTCGACCTGTGCGCGGATCGCGATGTCCGGGCGATCCGGTTGTTCAAGGAGAAGGCGGGTTGGACGCCGCTGTACACCGGCAGTGAGATTGCGTCGGGGTATCAGCCGCTCTGTTTCGGACCGAACTACATTCCGATGGCGCGGATTCCGACGCTGCTGTCGCCATGAGGCGCATTTCCGTGAGTTGGGTGCTGCTGGATATCGAGGGCACCACATCCAATCTGGCCTTCGTCCACGACGTGCTCTTCCCCTATGCGCGGGGGCGGATGAGGGAGTTCCTGTCGGCGGGTCATGGTGAGTCCATCGTCACGGAAGCCCTCGACCAGGTGGCCCGGGATGCGGGTGCGGGATCCTTTCAAGATTGGTGCCCGCAGGGTCTGGCGAGTCCGGATGGGTTGGAATGGGTCGTGGCTCATCTGCATGGATTGATGGATCGGGACGCCAAGGTGACCGGATTGAAGCGGTTGCAGGGCCTGATCTGGGAGGGTGGCTATCGGGATGGAACCTTGAGGTCCCACGTTTTCGATGAGGTGCCCATGGTCCTGAAAGTTTGGCAGCAGGAGGGAATCGGGTTGGCGATCTATTCGTCGGGAAGCGTGGCCGCCCAGAAACTCTATTTCGGTCATACGATCGCGGGGGATCTGCTCGGCTGCTTTTCCCATCATTTCGACACCGCGGTCGGGGGGAAGCGTGAGGCGGCGAGTTATCGTCGGATTGCCGACGAACTTGGGGGCGATCCCGGGAAGATCCTGTTCGTGAGTGACGTGGCGGAGGAGTTGGACGCGGCAGCGGAGGCTGGGTTCCAGACAGCGCTCGCGGAGCGGGTTGGAAATCGTCCGGTCGTGGAATGCCGTCACCTGCGGGTACGGGCCCTGACGGATCTGGCACTTGAACGCGCCTGATCGGGATACAGGCCGGCCAGGCCTCGTGCGGAAGCGGAGCACAGACCCCGCTCGGTGATGAACGATGTGATCAGTTTGGCCGGGGTGACGTCGAAGGCGTCATTGCGCGCGGCGGTGTCCGGCGGAGCGATGGCGACCTCCACGCGGCGTCCTTTTGGGGGCATGCCGGCGACATGGGTGACTTCCCGGGCGCTGCGCTGTTCGATCGGGATCTCGGCGATGCCATCGCGAAGGGTCCAATCGATGGTGGTTCCCGGGAACGCGACGTAGAAGGGGACCTTGTGGGCGGCGGCGGCGAGTGCCTTGAGGTAGGTGCCGATCTTGTTGGCGGCGTCCCCGGATGCGGTGACGCGGTCGGCTCCGACGATGACCAGATCGACCAGTCCCCGTTGGATGAGATGACCTGCGGAGTTGTCCGGGATCAGGGTCAGCGGGACGCCCCGTTCGCCGAGTTCCCAAGCGGTGAGGGCCGCGCCCTGATTTCGAGGACGCGTCTCGCTGACCCAGACATGGATGGGGATCCCCAGGGAATGGGCCAGGTAAATGGGGGCGGTGGCCGTGCCCCACTCGATGGTCGCGATGCGACCCGCGTTGCAATGGGTCATCACCTGGAGGGCGGTGCCTGGGGGTTTGCGGGCGAGGATCTGTCGGAAGAGTTGGAGGCCGTGTTCGCCAATTTGTCGATTGATCCGGGCGTCTTCGTCCGCCAGTTCCGCGGCCCGGAGATAGGCGGCCTGGGAACGTTGGGCAGGGGGCAGCGGGGATAGGTGGGCCTGCATCTGGTCCAGCGCCCAGCGAAGGTTCACGGCGGTGGGGCGGGTGTGGATGAGTTGGTCGTAGGCGGTCGCCAGCGACGAGTCGGACGGGTCGCTGCGCATGGCGAGAGCGACCCCGTATGCCGCGGTGACCCCAATCAAGGGGGCGCCACGCACCTGCATGCTGACGATGGCCTGGGCGGCGTCCTTGAGGGATCGGAGGCGTGCGATGCGGACCTGCCCGGGAAGCAGGGTTTGATCTAGGACCTCCACGGTCCAACCGTTTGGGCTGAGCCAGAGCGGTCTTTCGATGCGAACGGGATCAGGCATGGGGCGGCGGGAATCCGTGGTTGCGGCGGGAGGTCAGGTCGATCCGGGTATCGACCCCATGTCGCGTCGACCCTGAAGTGCCCGGGCGAGCGTGAGATCGTCGGCGTATTCGAGTCCGGACCCGGCGGGCAAGCCCTGAGCGATGCGGGTGACGCGAACCCCATTGGCAGCGAGTCGCTTCGCGAGATAGACGGAAGTCGCTTCGCCTTCGACGTCGCTGCCGAGGGCCAGGATGACCTCGGTAATCGATTCGGGTTGGATCCGGGTTTCCATCGCGTCGATCCGGAGGTCTTCGGGGCCAACGCCGTTGATGGGGCTCAGACGCCCGCCCAGAACGTGGTAACGACCTCGGTGGGCGTGGGACTTTTCCAGGCTCAAGACGTCCAGTGCACGTTCCACGACGCAAAGGATGCCTGAGGCGCGGGTTGGGTCCGAGCAGACCCGGCAGGGTTGCGCTTCGGTGAGGGCGCCGCACGTGTTGCAGGTGGAGACCCGATCGCGGGCGGAAACCAGCGCGTCGGCCAGCGTCCGGGTGACGGAGGGATCGGCCTGTACCAGATGCAGCGCCAAGCGCTCCGCGGAACGGGGGCCAATGCCCGGGAGACGACCGAGTGCGGCAGTCAGGGCGATGACCGGTTCCGGAAGCGATGCCACGGCTGGGAGGGACGGAAGCGGGTGGAACGGTCCGGTCGGCGGATCAGAACATCCCTGGGATGCTCAGTCCGCTGGTTACCGAACTCATCTCCTTCTCGGAGATTTCCTTGGCCTGGCGGAGGGCTTGGTTGACGGCGGTGACGACCAGGTCCTCGAGGAAGGGGACGTCCTGGGGATTCACGGCGTCCGGAAGGATCTTGATGGAGGCGATGGATTGGTCGCACCGGGCGACCACCTTGACGGCGCCCCCGCCGGCCTGCGCCTCGACGGTCTTCTGGGCGAGCGAGGTCTGGACGGCTTCCATCTGCTGTTGGATGCGTTGAGCCTGACGCATCAATTTTCCGACGCTGGACATGTTGGGAGAGGAGTTACCGATTTACCGGAGCCGGTGCAAGAGTGGGGATGAAACAGGAAAAAGCGGTGTGTCGGTGATCAGGCGCCGGGTGGGCGGACCTCCACAATCTGGCCCTTGAAGATCTCAAGCGCGGCCCGGATGGCGGGGTCTTTGATGAACTCGTCCTTGCTGAGGAGCATGGGAGCGGGCGCAGGAGTCGGAGTCCCGGATTTGGCAGGCTTCGGATCGGTTCCGACAGCCGGGGTGGCTGGCTTGGGTTCGGTGGCTGGCTTCGGCGGCGGGGGCGGCGGCAGCAGTTCGTCCTGATGGGCCATGTGTGGCCCGACTTCGAAGGCGACGTCGACGGCGAAACCGGTCGCGGAGAGCAGGCGGGCCTTGAGGGTCGCCACGTTTCGAGGCGTGTCGAGAAGGTCGTTCTCGGGATGCCGGATGCGAAGTGTTCCCCGGAACAGCGATACCGGCGTGCATCGGGGCAGGGTGGAGCGGAGCATGAGGTCCGCTGGAGTCAGGGCCGCGAGGAGAAGTTCCCAGGTGGCCTGCGCATCAGTCGGCATCGGAGCGCCCGGGGCCACCGATGGAATCGGAGTTGGAGTTGGATTTGGGGCGGGGGTTGCGGGGGGCGTTGGAAGTGTCGGAGGCGGAGCAACCGGGGTGGATGGAATCGATACGACTGGAGTTGGGGCGGCCGCCGGCTTGGCTGGGAGGGGTGCGGGCGCGGGTTCCGGTGTTGGAGGGGCGGTGGGGCGCGGGGCGGTTGGAGGGGTAGTGGATGGGGGTGAGGTTGGCCGGGAGGGCGGCGCTGGTTCTGCGGAGCGGGTTGGCAGGGGAAGGCCGTCCCGGATGGCACGGAGTTGGCGGAGGACCGTGTCCAGCGGCATGGCATCGCGCGCCTGGACGGCCCGGAGCAGCGAGACTTCGAGGAAGATGCGCTTGGAAGCGGCGTCCCGCAGGCGTCCTTCCGCCGTGGACAGCACTTCCAGGATCCGGGTCAGGGTGTCGGCGTCGAGGCCCTGGGACTGCTCGGTGAGGATGCGGAATTCGTCGTCGCCCACTTCCAGCAGGGAACGGTCGCCGCGGGAAACCACGAGGAGCAGCAGGTTCCGGAAATGGGAAAGCAGGTCGCCCAGGAGTCGGCCAAGATCCTTGCCGCCCTTGGCAAAGCCATCGAGTTCGCGGAGGACGGCTTCGGAGTCGGCGGCGAGGATTGAGCCTGCCAGGCCGCGGAGTTGGGAGCGGCCGGCGAGGCCGAACATGGAGAGGACATCCGACTCCACGATGCGGTTGCCGCAAAAGCTGATGAGTTGGTCGAGGGTGGACTGGGCATCGCGCATGCCGCCCTCGGCGCCGCGGGCGATGGCGTCCAGGGCGGCATCGTCGACCTCGACGCCTTCGGTGGAGGCGATGGAGGCCAGTTGTCGGACGATGAGGGCGGACGGGATGCGGCGGAGGTCGAAGCGCTGACAGCGGGAGAGGATGGTGGGGAGGACCTTTTCGGGGTCGGTGGTGGCGAAGAGGAACTTAACGTGGGGAGGGGGTTCCTCGAGCGTCTTCAACAGGGCGTTGAAGGCGGCGACGGTCAGCATGTGGACCTCGTCGATGATGTAGATCTTGAACTTCCCGTTGGCTGGGGCGAAGCGGACGGTGTCGCGGAGTTCGCGGACCTGTTCGACGCCGTTGTTGGAGGCGCCGTCGATTTCGAGGACGTCGAGGGATCGGCCCTCCGTGATTTCCCGGATGCGGGGATCGTTCTCGTCGAAGTCCGGGTTGGGGCCGCCGGTGCAATTGAGGGCCTTGGCGAAGATGCGGGCGAGGGTGGTCTTGCCGGTGCCGCGGGGTCCGCAGAAGAGGTAGGCGTGGGCGATGCGACCGGCCCGGATGGCGTTTGCCAGCGTGGTGGTGACGTGATCCTGACCCACGACGTCGGCGAATCGCTGGGGACGGTATTTGCGGGCGATGACCTGGTAGGAAGACATGACCGGAAAGCTGTGATGATCCGAACCGCTGAACTTGAGGCGGAAGGATGGGAGGAAAGGGGGCGGCCGGGAAGCAGGAATGCCAGAGGAATGCCAGGGCACCCACGGCAAATGCGGAACAGGCTACCGTTGCTGCATTCCTGCCCTGGCGGGGTTTGCTAGCCCGCACTCCATGGACCCTGGCAAGGCGAGTAAACGTTCAGGGGCGGTGGAACGGCAAGCGTTAGTTTCGGGAGCAGGCCGGCCCATCACGGTTTCTTGAGTCCGAACTGCGTCCGCAGCACGGAGTCGAGGTTGGCTGGGGAGCCGATACGGGGATTCCACAGGGCGCCGGCGATGCCGCTGGCGTAGGCGGTGGCCGTGGAGGTTCCGGTTACCATCCATTGGTCACCCGCGTAGGGGACGATGCCGGAGCCGGGCAGCATGAGGTCGACGAAGGGGCCGCGGTTGGCGTAGGGCGCGTACTGGCCGCCGGAGTTGCCGGCGGTGACGGCGAGGACCTCCGGGTACGAGGCGGGGTAGGTGGGCGAGTAGACGGGATCATTTCCGGCGGCCGCCAGGAAAAGGACCCCTTGCCCCTGATAGCTCTGGATGAGGCCGTGCAGGAAGGGGGAGTCGGCTTCGCTGGAGAGGCTGAGGTTGACCACGTTCGCGCCCTTTTGGATGGCGCGGTGGATGCCCATGGCGACATCGAAGGCGGTGGTGCTTTCGTTGGCGCCGTAGACGTCGACCGCGATCACACCGAAATTCGGGGAGGTCCCGGAAGGTCCGGCAGTGGCTTCGGCCGCCTTGATCAGGTTCGCGAACATCGAGGTGCCATGGGAAAGCTCGGCGGAGGTGCTCGTGGATCCGACGACGGATTCCCGGCCGATGAGGAAGGCATCGTAGGCGGGATTGATCGGTTGGACGACCGAGTCGACCAACCCGATGACCAGTCGGCCGGCGGATACCTCGGCTGGGCGGATGGAAAGGCCGCCTGCGGCGGCGAGGCCGTCGAGGATGCCGACGGAATCGTTGCTGGGAAGGCGGTGGTTGTCGTCGACGGTGACTCCGTCCAGCGCAGCGAGTTTCTTGCGCGCGGCTTCGGCGGCTGCGGCATCCGCGTATCGGAGGCGTGCGGCGTGGATCGGGTCGATCTTGCCGGCGAGTTCGCCGCCGGTGAGTTGGGCGAGTTCCTCGGGCGTCCGTTTGGATCCTTCCTTGAGCCGGACGATCAGTTCGTTGTCGACGCGCAGGGCGTCGGCGGCGTCGATTTCTTCGGTTGCGGATGAAGCGGCGGTCCGGAAAACGACCAACCGTGGGCGTCCATTCGTCGCGGGCAGGATTGCGTAGTTGAAATCGGAGAGGATGCGGTCGAGGGCGGTCCGCGAAGGCTGGTTCTTGAAGGCTGAGGAAACCAGCGTATCGGCACCGGGTTCCACGAACACCTGCCACCCCGTGGCTTTGGCGATGTGCGGGAGGACGCGGGAGAGGGGTTGCCGGAGGATCCGTGCGTCGACCGAGTCGGCGTTGGTACGCCAGTTCAGGGTCAGGTTGGCGGTGGAAACGGGGGTGGCCGGCGCAGGCTTGCGGGCCGTGATAGCCTGCGTGTTGGTGCCGGGAAGTGCGGCGAGGGTTTCGGAGACGGAGCGGGTTCGCGGAACGGCGGTGGCTGCTGCGGGGAGAGGGGAGTCCGCCAGCAAGAACTGCCTGGTCAGCCAGGCGAGTATGAGAACGGAGCAGGCGCTGCGGCAGTTCATGGTGGGAAGGATATCAACGGCCGGACTGGAATGCGAACCCCGGCTCTGGTCCAAAGTTGCGGTTGGCCATGGGGCGGCGATAGCCTCACGGAAGAACCAGCGCCATGATCAACCTGATGAAACGCCGAAGTGTGGAAACGCATGCACTCGTCTTCGGAATCTGGATCCTGTTCAGTTCCGCGATGGCGAATGACTCGGTGAAGGTGGCGACTCGAGGGCAGGATCCGGCGGTGCCCCCGGTGGCGGCCCGGCAGGACCACTGGGTTGAGTGGCACGGCGAGCGGATCAACGACCCGTGGTTCTGGCTGCGGGAGAAGACCCATCCGGAAGTGATCCGATACCTGGAAGCGGAGAACGCCTACACGGAAAGCCAGACCCGGGATGTCAGCCGATTCGGTGAGAAGCTTTACTCCGAGATGCTCGGGCGGATCCAGCAGACGGACCTGAGTGTGCCGGTCACCCGGGGTGAGTACGAGTACTACTCCCGGACCCAGGAGGGACAGCAGTACCCGATCCAGGCGCGTCGCAAGCTCGGTCCAGGTGGTCAGGCGGATTCTACCGCAACCGAGGAAGTCCTGCTCGACCTGAACGTGCTGGCCGTCGGCCATTCGTTCATGGCTTTGGGAGGGTTCGAGGTCAGCGATGAGGGACGGCAGTTGCTCTACAGCACGGACAGCACCGGGTTCAGGCAGTACACGCTTTATCGAAAGGACCTGGTTTCTGGAACGACTGGAAAGCCCCTGGCCGAGCGTGTGCGGGAGTTTGAGTGGTCTGCAGATGGCCGAACGGTGCTGTATGTGACCGAAGATGCGGTGACCAAGCGGAGCGACCAACTGTGGAGGCTCGACCTGGAAAGTGGGCGGGCGGAATTGGTCTTCGAGGAAAAGGACGAGTTGTTCAGTCTGGGGGTGGGACGGACGAAAGACCGGAAATTCTTCGTCTGCGGAAGTGGAAGTACGGACACCTGGGAGCAACGCATCCTTTCGACGGCGGATGCCAAGGGGCAGTTCCAGACCGTCCTGCCACGGGAGAAGGGACACAAGTACGATGTCGAACACCGCGACGGCGTCCTCTATCTGCGAACGAATCGGGACGCGAAAAACTTCAGGCTCGTCACGGCTCCCTTGGCGGATCCGAGGCGGTGGACCGAAGTGATCCCGCATCGGGCCGATACGCTGTTGGAGGGGGTGGAGGTATTTGAGAGGCACCTCGTGGTCCAGGAACAGCGCGAGGCTCTGACCCGGTTGCGGATCCAGAGTCTGGGGCAGGATCGGTGGCTGGAGGTGGCCTTTCCCGAGTCCGTCTACTGGGCGGCCTCGGCGGGTACGCCCGAGTACAAGTCCAAGGCTTTTCGGCTGGGCTATCAGTCCATGGTGACGCCCCAGAGCGTCTACGACTGCAACCTGGAGACGGGATCGTTGACGCTCCTGAAGCGCACCGCGGTCCTGGGCGGCTATCGGCCGGAGGAATACGTCACCGAGCGGCGCTGGGCCCAGGCGCGGGATGGCGTGCGGATTCCGTTGTCGGTGATGTACCGGAAATCGACCCGGTTGGACGGGACGGCGCCGTGCCACTTGTACGGCTACGGTTCCTACGGTCTCGGCATGGAAGCGTCGTTCTCGGTGAGTCGGCTTTCGCTGGCGGATCGGGGCATGGTCTCGGTGATTGCCCACATCCGGGGTGGCAACGAGATGGGGGAAGCGTGGCACGACGACGGTATGCTCCTGCGGAAGAAGAACACGTTCCACGACTTCATCGACAGCGCGGAGTGGCTTGCCACGAATCGACTCGTGGCACGGGACAAGATCGTCATCGAGGGCGGGAGCGCCGGCGGCTTGCTGATGGGAGCTGTTGTGAATCTGCGGCCCGACCTCTTCCGTGCGGTGCATTCGGCCGTGCCGTTTGTGGACGTGATGAACACGATGATGGACGCGAGTCTACCGCTGACGGTGGGTGAGTACCTCGAGTGGGGAAACCCGAACGAGAAGGCGGCGTACGACTACATGCGTTCGTACAGTCCTTATGATAACCTGCGGAAGGTGGGCTATCCTGCGATGCTGGTGACGACGAGCCTGAACGACAGCCAGGTGATGTACTGGGAGCCGGCCAAGTATGTGGCCAAGCTCAGGACCCTGAAGACGGACACGAACCCGCTGCTGCTGAAATGCAACATGGGAGCGGGCCACGGAGGCGCGAGCGGACGCTATGACCGGTTGAAGGAGGTTTCGTTCGAGTACGCCTGGCTGCTGTCGCAGGTCGGGATCAACCGTTGACGTCCTGGCGGCCCGGGTGTGCGGCCATGCCCGTCAGCGGGGCAGGGGTGGCAGGGTGAGGAGTTCACCTGGAGCTGCCTCGATCTGGCTCGCGAGTGAGTCGGGAATGGAAACCGCTTCCATGCGGCCTTCGGGAGTCTTGCTGACGCAGACGACCACGAGTCGCCCGGTGGCAATCTCCACGGTGGGGCTGGGTTCGATGCGGCGGATCCGGATTTCGTAGGTGAGGCTCCGGGCACGTTTTTCGGCGACGAGCAGGTGAAGCTCCATCACTTCCTCGAATCGGAGCGGGTGTCGGAAATCGCAGGACGCGTGGACGCGGGGAAAGCCGATGGGCGGGTTGAAGCCGGGCATGACGACCGAATGCCCGAGGGAGCGCAGGAAGGCGTGCTCAACCGACTCCATGTAGCGGAAGAAGTGGGTGAAATGCACGATGCCGGCGAGGTCGGTCTCGTTGAACTCGACCCGCCGGGTGGTTTTGAACTCGAAAGGCACGGCCTGAGGATGCCAGCGGTCTGCCAGATGTCATGTCCGCAGGCGGTCAGGTCACCGCCTGGGCCAGATCGCCGCGGGAGCGGGCCTTCCTGCCGTAAACCCACTCGAAGATGGGGGTGGCCATGAGGGTGGTGGCAATCGCCATGACGACCATGATCGAGAACAGTTGGGGCGTGATGAGGCCGCGTTCGAGGCCGATGTTGAGGATGATCAATTCCATGAGCCCGCGAGCGTTCATGAGCGTGCCGATGGCCAAGGCGGTCGGGTTGTCTTCGCCATGCAGCCGTGCAGCGGCCCAACAGGCCCCGAACTTGCCGAGGCATGCGGCGGCCAGGACCACCAGGGCGATACCCAGAAGGGCCGGCGTGGTCACCAGATCCAGCCGGGTGTTCAGTCCGGAGTAGGTGAAGAACGTGGGCAGCAGGAAGACGACAACGAAGGGTTCGATCTGCCGCATGAGCGCTGTCGCGAAAGCCCCCCGGGGCATGGCGCAACCCAGGATGAAGGCGCCAAACACCGCGTAGATCCCGATCACGTCGGTGAACCACGAGCCCAACATCACGAGCATGAGGACCGTGGCGAGTGCAGTGTTGGGAAGCGTGCCGTCCGGTTTCACGGTCCTTTCGAATCTCGCGAGCAGGGAGCGTCCGACGGTAAGCACGATTGTGGCGTAGGCGACGCCTCCGCCGATGGCCTTGAGGGCGATGGTGGAGTCCTGTTGGAAGCTGGCGAGAACCACGGCGAGAAGGCACCAGGCGGCGGCATCGTCCATTGCGCCCGCAGCCAGCGCGAGGGTTCCCAGGGTGGTCCCGGCGAGCCCGCGCTCCACGATGATCCGGGCCAGCATGGGAAACGCGGTGATGCACATCGAGGCACCCAGATACAGGACGGCTTCCCAGGTCTGGACCTTGGCAGCGAAATACGCCCCCGGGCTGCGGACCAGCCACAGGGCAATCAGTCCGCCCAGAACGAACGGAGTCAGCATGCCAGCAATGGAGACAGTCGCGGCCGCCCTGGCGCGGGATCTGAAGAGGTCCGAACGAAACTCCACACCGACCAGGAACATGTAGATCGACAGCCCGACCTGGCAGGTGGCGAAGAAGATCGCCTTCGACTGGGGGGGGAAGAGCCATTGCTGGACGGGCTTCGTCGCGTCGAAGAGCCCGAGCAGGGACGGACCCAGCAACACACCGGTGATCATCTCCGCGACCACCTGAGGTTGGCCGACGCGTTTGGCGAGGAGACCGACGATCCGGCAAGCGCCCAAAACCACGGCGAGTTGCAGGAAGAATCGGACGGACAGATCGAACGGCGTCATTCTGGCTCATACGCTCCCGAATTCATGCAGGGCGTCAACGAATCGTTGGGTTCCAGGGGAAGTTCTGTGGCTGTTGGCCTGCGGCACAGGGTGAATTGCCGGCGCCATCAAACCTGTCGATGGGCGCTTTCAGAGATCCGATTCACGGCCGGTGGGCCGATTCGGTTATTGGACACCGCGATGAATGCAAATTCCATGACGGTTCCGCTGGAGGGAACCCAGACACCCATCGGCAAGGCGCGAGTTCCAGCCGCCATCCAGTGGCTCTACACAGCGTTCATGGCCGTGCTGGTACCGGTTTACTGGATGCAATATGGACCGACCAATTTCCTCTATTTCTGCGACGTGGCCCTGTTCCTGACGCTGGTGGGAGTCTGGACAGGCAATCGATTGCTCATTTCCATGCCTGCTGTTGGTATCCTGCTGCCCCAAGTGCTTTGGTGTGCAGACTTTCTGGCCACGTGTCTTGGAGGCAGGATCACCGGGATGACGGCGTACATGTTCGATGGAAACCGGCCGATCTTCCTGCGGGGACTGTCGATGTTTCACGGATGGCTTCCGTTCCTGCTGTTGTTCCTGGTTCGGAGAGTCGGATACGACCGGAGGGCTTTTTGGGCCTGGACCCTGTCTGCCTGGGTATTGTGCATCGTCTGCTTCACAACGATGCCTCCAGCCGGGCCTGAGGGCGCTTCGAAACTTGTTCCCAACAACATCAATTACGTCTGGGGTTTTGACGATGCCCAGCCGCAGTCCTGGCTGCCGGCGAAGTGGTATCTCGTAGGATGGATGTCGGCTCTCGCGGTGCTGATCTACTGGCCGACGCATTGTCTGCTGATCCGCTGGGTGCCCGATATCCCGGATGCCTCGCGGAATCCGGTCTCGCCAAGGGTCCCCGGCATGCGGTAATTCGGCGTCTGTGAAAACCGGGGTCGTGATCGCCGTGATGACGTGGATGGGTGGCGTGGGCGTGAATGCGGTTGGCGTGCCGAGACCACCCGGGCCGCCGCAAGCGCCCTTCATCCGTGCGGACGCGCCGAGCCATCGTTTGGCGGCTCCCGCGGGGGATGGCAGCCAGTTGTGGCAGACGGGGGACTGGACGGACGAAGAGCAGGTGGTTCTGGAACGGATGAACCGGGCCCGGATGTTCCCGCTCGCCGAGACCGGGATCCTGAAGGGATTGGCGGATCCCTTGACCCAATACGCCTACACCTATTTTCAGGTCGATTTCGCCGTGATGTCCAATCACATGGCGACGCTTCCGGCCCAACCGCCGCTGGCGCCCAACCGGCTTCTGCTTCAGGCGGCACGGGGTCACAGCCAGTGGATGTTGGTCAACGCCGAACAATCGCACTTCGATGGGGTCGGTACGGTTCCGAATCGGGTGGCAGCCGTTGGCTATCCGCTGACCATCGTGGGCGAGAACCTCTACGCGTATGCCGAGGATGCGGAATACGCGCATGCGGGTCTGGAAGTGGATTGGGGTTTTCCGGACGCCACCAATACTCCCAAACCCCCGGGAATGCAGAATCCTCCCGGCCATCGCCTCAACACCCATGATGGCCGATACCGTGAGGCTGGGGTGGGCTTGGTTTACGGGAGCAATTCCCGGGTCGTGGGGGGAGTCACGGAGACGGTTGGCCCGGCTCTGTTTACGGTCAATCTGGGTGACCGATCCGACGCTACGCCCCTGGTCACGGGTGTGGCGTATTTCGATCTCGATGGCGATGGTCGCTATGACTCCGGCGAGGGGATCCAGGGCGTTCGGGTGGACGTGACGGATTCGGTCTTTCACGCCATCAGTTCCACCTCCGGCGGGTACGCGGTTCCCACGGCGAACGGCGTCCGGACAGTCCTGTTCTCGGCACCGGGGATGGCCTCCGAGAGTCGGTCGGTCACGGTAGCGGGTGGAGCGAATCAGAAGGTGGATTTGCGCCTGACCTATACTCCCCCAACCGTCACGGGAAGTTCGACTCCCGCGTTGGGCGTCACCAATGCCTTTTTCCCGAGCGCCGTGCCTGCCGCTACGGCTTTCCGATGGAACATTGCGCAACGAGGTTCGGTGGGTGGAACGTGGAATGCCGAACAGGGACAGCAGAGGGTCATTGCGCAGATCAGCCCCGGGTACAATCTGAACGACTCTTCGAAAAGGGCTGCCGGTGCCTTCAGCTACCGTTTGACCTCCCCGGAACCGGTTGACCAGATCCTGCGTTTGGATCGGCAGTTCCTTGGGGGGACATCGCCGGTGCTCTCGTTCTCGATCCTGCTGGGGTACGCAACCGAGTTTCAGGCCATCCATGCCGAGCTGTCGGAGGATGACGGGAGCACCTGGCGATCCATCTGGAGTCGGGCCGGCGTGACGGGGCAAACGGATCCCGGTTTCACACGGATCAGTCTCCCCTTGGCAGGCCTTGCCAGTCGCGACTTTCAGGTTCGATTCCGATATGTCGTTGGGTTGGGGCCCTACTACAACACGACGGTTGCGGGCGAAGGAGCCTTCCTGGATGAGATTGAACTTGTCGACACTTCGGCGCTGACCGCCGTGTCGAGTGGGCAGGTGCCGGCCGGAACCCCCATTTCGTTCGTGCCGCCAGCGCTTGGCGAGTATGTCATCGGGGTCCAACCCGTGATTGGCTCCCGGGTGATGCCCCGGGGAGCGCGGAGGGCGGTGACGGCGATCGTTGGTCCGCCTGTGTTGAGGTTGGGGTTGCCGAGCTTTGGGGTGGGCGGTCAATTGACGCTTCCGTTCGTGGTCGAGTCCGGGACGGCGTCGGCGTTCGTCCTGGAACGGGCCTCCGTGCCGACCGGGCCTTGGGTGACGGAGTCATCGGCGGTACTGAGCACGGTATCGCCCGGGAACCATCGCTACCGGTTGACTCCGGCAGCGGCCTCCAGCCTGTACCGGGTTCGGTTGCCTTGAGGCGGGTGGATGGATGGTAAGATTTGCTGATGGATGTCGAAGGTTGGCTGATATCGGGATCTAATGTTTGACGTTGGGGTCAGGCGGTCATTAGATGCACTCAACCTGCCCACATGGGCTGGCGTGGAGAACTATCAATGAACCTGATCACGCGCTTCTGGCGCTCGTCGTTGGGTAAGAAGTACGTCATGGCCCTGACCGGGGCAGCGTTGTTCGTATTCCTGATCGGCCATCTGGTCGGCAACCTGCAGGTATTCGGAAGTCCGGACCTGATCAACGGCTACGCCCATTTCCTGAAGAGCAAGCCGGGCCTGCTTTGGGGAGCGCGATTGGGGCTCCTGGGTTGTGTTGGGCTGCACATTTTCGCCGCGGTCAGCCTGCTGGTGGCCAACCGGGCGGCTCGTCCTGAGGGTTACGCCGGCGGTTCGGCGTATGGTTCGACCCTGGCGTCCCGGTTGATGCCGCTGAGTGGCTTGGTGGTGCTGGCGTTCATCGTTTACCACCTCCTGCACTTTACGGCGCTGCAACCGGGCATCAACGGGGTCGGCGACTTCTCCAAGTTGCAGACCACGCTTCACGGGGAAACGGTTCCGGACGTGTATGCGACCATGGTTCTGGGCTTCCGGGTCTGGTGGGTGGCCTTGGCCTACCTGATCGCGCAGGGGTTGCTCTTCCTGCATCTGAGCCACGGTCTTTCGGCCATGTTCCAGTCCCTGGGCCTTCGGAACCATGTCTGGTGGCCGCGCATCCGCGCCTTTGCCGCGGTGGCGAGCGCCCTGATCTTCCTGGGATACGCATCGATTCCGGTCGCCGTTCTGGCAGGCGGACTGGGGCAGCAACACGTTGAAAAAGCGAAAGCCCAGTTGGGTCTTGCCGCTGCTGGAAAGGAGGTTGTCCGCTGACATGGCCACGCTCAATTCGAACATCCCCACGGGACCGCTCTCGGATAAGTGGGAGAGTCACAAGTTCAACAGCAAGCTGATCAACCCCGCCAACAAGCGGAAGTACAAGGTGATCGTGGTTGGAGCCGGCCTTGCCGGTTCCAGTGCTTCCGCGACGCTCGCTGAATTGGGTTACGAGGTTCACAACTTCGTCTTCCATGACTCGCCCCGACGGGCCCATTCGATTGCCGCCCAGGGCGGAGTCAATGCGGCCAAGAATTATCAGAACGACGGCGATTCGGTTCACCGCCTGTTCTACGACACGATCAAGGGCGGCGACTACCGCGCCCGTGAGGCCAATGTTCACCGGTTGGCGGAGGTTTCGGTCAACATCATCGACCAGTGCGCGGCCCAGGGTGTGCCCTTTGCCCGTGAGTACGGCGGTTTGCTCGACAATCGATCCTTCGGCGGCGCCCAGGTCAGTCGGACCTTCTATGCGCGTGGCCAGACCGGGCAGCAGTTGTTGTTGGGTGCCTACTCGGCCCTGTCGCGGATGATCGGTTCCGGTGCGGTGAAGTCCTACACGCACTCGGAGATGCTGGATCTGGTGATCGTGGATGGGCATGCCAAGGGCATCGTCGTCCGGAACCTCCAGACCGGTGAGATCACGACGCATTCCGCGGACGCGGTGGTGCTGGCGACAGGTGGCTACGGCAACGTCTTCAACCTTTCCACCTACGCACGTGGTTCCAATACCACGGCGATCTGGCGGGCGTACAAGCGGGGTGCGTGCTTTGCCAATCCCTGCTACACGCAGATCCATCCGACCTGTATTCCGGTCAGCGGCGACTATCAGTCCAAGCTGACGCTGATGTCTGAGTCGCTGCGTAACGACGGGCGGATCTGGGTGCCGAAGCGCAAGGAAGACTGCGGGAAGAATCCCGCCGATATTCCTGAGGAGGCGCGCGACTATTACCTCGAACGGATGTACGGCGCCTTCGGCAATCTGGCGCCCCGCGACGTATCGAGTCGGGCGGCCAAGTATGTTTGTGACGAGGGGCGAGGGATTGGCCCCACGGGGTTGGGCGTTTACCTGGACTTCTCGGATGCGATTGCGCGTCTGGGCGAAGACAAGATCCGGGAGCGCTACGGCAACCTGTTCGCGATCTACCACGAGATCACGGATGAGGACGCCTACAAGACGCCGATGCGGATTTTCCCGGCGGTCCATTACACGATGGGTGGGCTGTGGGTGGACTACAACCTGATGTCCAACGTTCCGGGGTTGTTCGTGCTGGGTGAGGCGAATTTCTCTGACCACGGTGCGAATCGGTTGGGCGCTTCGGCGCTCATGCAGGGTTTGGCGGATGGCTACTTCGTGTTGCCGTCCACCATTGCGATCTACCTTTCCACGGTGAAGGCGGGCAGTCGTCCAGCGCCGGACAAGGCCGAGTTCAAGGCGGCGGAGGAATCCGTCCGGAAGGGTGTGGATGCGTTCCTTTCTTCGAAGGGCAAGCGGACGCCGCAGAGTTTCCACAAGGAACTGGGCAAGATCATGTGGGATCATTGCGGCATGGCCCGGACCAAGGCGGGGCTCGAGAAGGCCATCGCCCGGATCGTGGCGCTGCGAGAAGAATACCGCACGAACCTGTGTGTGCCGGGAGATGCCGGGGAATGGAATCAGGCCTTGGAACAGGCGGGACGCGTGGCGGACTTCATCGAACTCGGTGAGCTCATGTGCCGCGATGCGTTGATGCGCGAAGAGAGTTGCGGTGGGCACTTCCGCGAAGAGTACCAGTACACCGCGAATGACCCCGAGGTGCAGAAGGGGGTCGTCAATGCCGGTGACGTGAAGCGTCGGGACGACGCGTTTGCGTTTGTCGCGGCGTGGGAGTACGCCGGCGACGGCAAGGCTCCCATCCTGAACCAGGAGCCGCTGAACTACGAAGAGGTGAAGATGAGCACCCGTTCGTACAAGTGACGGGCCCCCAACCAACCGATAGCTTCGATTATCCCGAGCCATGAAGGTCAAACTGAAGGTCTGGCGGCAGAAGAACCGGAACACGAGTGGTGGGTTCGTCACCTACGATTCGCCGGAGTTGAACCCCAACATGTCCTTCCTGGAGATGTTGGATGTGGTGAACGAGGAGTTGGCGAATCGGGGCGACGAGCCCATTGCCTTCGACCATGACTGCCGTGAGGGCATTTGCGGCACCTGTTCCCTGGTTATCGATGGCAAGCCCCATGGGCCCCATAAGGCCGTGGCGACCTGCCAGACCTATATGCGGAGCTTCAAGGACGGCGACCTGATCACGGTGGAGCCGTTTCGGGCGAAGCCTTTTCCGCTGGTGAAGGATCTGGTCGTCGATCGCAAGTCGTTCGATCGGATCCAGCAGGCGGGCGGATTCATCACGGTCCGAACGGGCAGTGCGCCGGACGCCAACTCGATCCCGGTATCCAAGGAAGACGCGGATCTCGCGATGGACGCGGCTCAGTGCATCGGATGCGGAGCCTGCGTTGCGGCATGCAAGAATGCTTCGGCGATGCTGTTTGTCTCGGCGAAGGTTTCCCATCTGGGACTCCTGCCCCAGGGACAGCCTGAGCGTCACCGTCGTGCCAAGGCGATGGTCGAGCAGATGGACGCCGAGGGGTTTGGTGGTTGTACGGTCACGGGTTCCTGCGAGGCCGTCTGTCCGAAGGAGATCAGCCTCGATTTCATTGCCCGGATGAACCGGGACTACGCGTTGGCCCTGCTGAAGGGGGATCCCAAGAAGATCTCCGGAGGCGGCGCGGGTTGATCACCGGATCCTTTCCTGCGGCATCGATTCCCTTTCGGGTGGGTTCGTGGGACTGTCTGACAGAATGAATCGACGACCTCTTCGGCTCGGAGTGTTGGGATCGGGCAAGGGTTCCAACTTCGTGGCGATTGCCGACGCGATTGGAGGCAAGGCCATCCCTGCGGAAGTTGCGGTGGTCGTCAGTGATGTAGCTGGGGCCGGAATCCTCGACCACGCCCGGGCGCGTGGGATTGCGGCGGCCCATGTTGAACCCGGTCGGTTCCGGACCAAGCTGGATGAGGTGGCTGAGGCAGCGTACATCCGGTGTCTGAGGGAGGCGGAAGTGGATCTGGTGGTGCTTGCCGGATTCATGCGGATTCTGAAGGGCGAGTTCCTTCGGGAATTCGCGGGCAGGGTGGTCAACATCCATCCGTCGTTGCTGCCTTCGTTTCCGGGATTGGAAGCGTGGCGACAGGCCTTGGACTACGGGGTGAAGGTGACGGGATGTACGGTTCATCTGGTCGATCAAGGCATCGATACAGGCCCGATCCTCGCGCAGCGCGCGGTACCGGTTTTGGACGGAGACACGGCGCCTTCGCTCCATGCCCGGATCCAGGAGGCTGAGCGGCTATTGTATCCGGAGGTGATTGGAGCCTGGGCCCGGGATGAAATACGGGTGAAGGGCAGGGTGACCCAGACGACGTCGCTTTGACGTCACCGACTCTTCACCTGTGCGACTTGTGGGAGTCTTTTTGGGTTGGCTCAGTACCGGGATGCAAAAGGGGTCTTTCGGGCGCGCGGGTTTGGCTGTGCTGTGGATGGCGGGGGCAGTTTCCGTGCAGGCACAACTGGCCATTACTGAAGTTCATTCGGCGGCGTCCACCAACGGCACGGTGGCCATTCACGCGGACTGGTGGGAATTGACGAACTTCGGAAGCCAGCCCGTCGATTTGACCGGCTACCGATTCAACGACGCCACGGGTGGTCTGGCGACCGGTGCGATCGTGTTGCCCTCGCTGACGTTGATTCCCGGGGAGTCGATGGTCTTCGTTGAGGCCATTTCTGCAGACGCGTTTCGTGAATGGTGGGGGTCTGCCCTGCCGGCAGGCGTCCAGATCTTCAGCTATACGACGAACAGCATCGGACTCAGTTCGAGCGGGGATTCGGTCCGGGTCTGGGATGCGGATGCGACCCAGGATGCTGATGTTGTGGACTCGGTTGATATTGGGTCCGCCGCTGGGAATGGGGCCACGTTCGTTTACGATCCGGCGAGCGGTGCGATGAGTCGGAGGCCGGTCCTGGGTGACGCGGGAGTTTTTGCTGCGGCCGACAACGGTGACCTGGGGTCGCCGGGCAGCGGGGGGGAGACGGCGCCGGTTGGAATCATCACGCAACCGTCCGATCGCTCGGTGAATCCTGGGGATACCGTGCAGTTCGCAGTGGTCGCGAAAGGGTTGCCCCGTCCCCGGTTTCAATGGGCGTACAAAGGGGTCAACCTTCCGGGTGCGACCCAGTCGACATTGACCCTGACGAATGTCGGAGTCGGAACGGTCGGGGCTTATTCGGTCACCCTGAACAACGGCTTTGGAACGTTGAAGAGCCGCGATGCCGTCCTGTCGCTGGTTGAGACCCCTCAAGCACCGGTCATCACGATCTCCCTCACCAATGTTTCCGTCCTGGCCGGAGGAACGGTGAGCCTGGTTGCTGGGGCATCGGGTGTGCCACAGCCGACTTTTGAGTGGAGCTTCAAGGGTGGGGTGATTCCCGGCCAGACGGGTTCGACCCTGACGCTCTCCAACCTCACGGTCGCCGCGGCTGGGGAGTATGTGGTTCGGGCCAGCAATGCTTCCGGATCCCAATCTTCCGCGGCAGTGCTGACGATCCGGGCGAAGCCCGACCTGCGGATCACCGAGGTCCGGTCGACGGACACGCTGGACCCCGACTTCTCGCGGAGGAACGGCTTTGCGCCTCAGGATTGGTTTGAGGTGACTTCGTTTGAATCCGGGTCGGTTTCGCTCAAGGGGTGGAGGATTGATGACAACAGTTCCAGCCTGACGGCAGCATTCGCCCTGACGAACGACGTGTCGATTGCGCCTGGGGAGTCGGTGATCTTTGTGGAGCGTCTGACTCCCGAGCAGTTCCGGACGTGGTGGGGTACCAATGAGCTTCCTGCGGGGCTCAAGATCTTTACCTACTCTGGCAGCGGATTCGGACTGAGTTCCGGGGGCGATGGCGTCCGTCTCTGGGATTCGACCACCAGCAACAATGCCGACACCGTTTCGTCCGTGGATTTCCCGGCGGGGACTGCAGGCGTCACGTTCAATTACGATGTGGCCGCGGGGAGTTTCGGGGGATTGAGCGTGGAGGGGGTTGGTGGTGTTTATCAGGCTCCCGGGAGCATTGATCGCGACTTGAACCTGACCGTGAAGGATATCGGTTCGCCGGGTCGTATCCGTGCGGGCGGGGTGGTTGTCCCGCCAGCGGCGCCGACGCTTTCCATCGGGTTGGAAGGGGGGCAGTTCGTGGTCCGGTTCACTGGGCAGGCGGGTTATACGTATCGGTTCGAGCGTCGGCGGACGCTGGGCGCGGGCGACTGGCAGTTCGTGGAGCAGAAGGCTGGAGAAGCGGGTTCCATGACCTTCGTGCCGGGGGTTTCCTCCGAGGATACCGCACTCTACAGGGTGGTGGTTCAATGAATGCGGTTTCGGTGAGGGTCGAGCGGCGTGGGGGTTTCACACTCATCGAGTTGCTGGTGGTGATCGCCATCATCGCGATCCTGGCAGGAATGCTTCTGCCGGCCTTGTCCAAGGCCAAGTCCAAGGCCCAGTCGATTGCGTGCCTGAACACCGAGAAGCAGTGGGGACTCGCGTTGACGCTCTACGTGGATGACAACGGAGAGATCCTGCCGAGGGAGAAAGACTATCTTGGTGGGGACCTGCTTGGGTGGCGTGCGGCGGTGGATCCCGGGAACTCCGATCTGTGGGCCAACGTGCTGCCGGCCAAGATCGGTTTGCGCAGTCTGGCACAGATCGCGACCAACGATCGGGCCATTCTGTATTCGCGCCAGAGCCTGTTCGTCTGTCCCTCCGCCAAGCTGCCTGCGGAGAAGTTGAACTATCCGCACTTCCCGATCGCGATGAATTCGAAGCTGATTCAGGGAGGTGCCAAGGTCCGTGTTTCCGACATCCGTACGCCCGTGCAAACCGTGGTGTTTACGGAGGCGGGGCTCCCCGGAGAAGCGAAGGCCCATCCCAATCAGGCAAACTATACGGGACAACCGCACGCTTTCGCGAACCGCTTCTCGGCCCGTCATTCCGGTTCCGGGAATCTGGTTTACGTCGACGGCCATGCGGCTGCTTCGCAGGCGCGGCGGGTGCTCGACATGGTTGAAGGTTCGCCGAACAAGGGCCGTGCTCCCTTTCCCCAGACGGATATCGTCTGGACAACGGATCCCGCCTTGAATCCCAACTGACAGGGTTCTCGGCTAAGCGGGTCCGAATTCAATCCGGACGGGTTCATGCCCTGCGGCAACCTCCACGGCCAGCAGTCGGTCTTCGGGGAAGCGCATGACGTCGGCGGGTGCCCCGTTCAAAGTGACACGGGCCGCGCGGTGCACATCGTGGAGGATCACCCTCCAGGTGCGGACCTGGGAAGGGTACTTGCCGGTGGCAGCGCCGATCTCGAGTCCGAGGCGGCGGGACTGTCGTTGCAGTCTGATCCTGCGGCGGTGCCAGTTGCCCGATTCGTACGACTGGGTCGTTCCGTCGTCCTCGTACCAGTCAAACCCCTCGTTGACCCCCGGCCAGACGTTCAGCGTCACCGTCGATAGATCCTGCATTCCCGAGCACTGAGCCTCCTCGATGAAGGGCAGGATCGCACCTCCCCGGACGAACACGGGAATGTGGTCCAGGCCACTGGATGCGAGGTGGTGCTGCCCTCCGGTCAGGCGGGCATCGGTCCAGAGGTCATACCACGCGTCATTGGGGAGATAGACCGCCCGGGCTTCCGAGCCCTGTTCCAGGATGGGCGCGACGAGGAGGTCGCGTCCTACCAGGAACTGATCGCCGCGTGCGACAGCCGTCGGATCATTGGGATAGTGCCAGAGGAGCGGACGCATGATGGGTGCGCCGGTGGTGTGGGCCTCTGCGGCGAGGGAGTAGAAGAGTTGGAGGAGTTGGTAGCGTTGCTGGATGACCTGGCGTGCGATGCCCTCGGCGCGCGGGCCGAATGCCCAGGGTTCGTGAGGCAACGTCCCCACGTTCGAGTGGCCACGGAAGAAAGGGGTGAAGGCCGCCAATTGAAGCCACCGGATGAAGAGTTCCGGCGTGGCGTTGTCGAGGAATCCGCCGGCATCGGCACCACAGACTGGAAAGCCGCTGAGGCCTAGGTTCAGCAGCATCTGGATGGAGTCGCGCAGGTGCTCCCAGTTGGAAGAGTTGTCTCCGGTCCAAACCACGGCATGGCGTTGGCCTCCGGCGTAGGTGGAACGGGTGATGACGAAGGGACGGGCTTCGGGGTTGGCAGTCAGTGCTCCGTCCCGCGACGCGCGGGCCATCTGCATGCCGTACAGGTTGTGCACGGTGGCGTGGAGAGCGGTGCCGAGGTCGGTGTGGTGGACGGAGTCGGATGGCAGCGTCTTGTCCGGGCGCGCGAAATTCGCGGGCTCGTTCATATCGTTCCAGAAACCGGCGATGCCGACTCGCTGGAGCGCGGCCTGTTCACGTCCCCACCATTCGCGGGTGGACGCCTTCAGGAAATCCGGGAAGCGGGACTTGCCCGGCCAGACTTCGCCGATGACGTCGGTCTTGCCATCGGGCTGTTTGACGAAGGCGTCGGCGGCGATGCCGCGATTGCAGACGGGAAAGTCGGGGTTGTCCTGAACGCCGGGATCGACGATGGCAACGACCTGAAAACCGTCCTTGGCCAACTGCCGGAAGAGAGTCGCCGGTTTTGGGAAGCTGCGGCCAAAGGTGAAGACCCGATAGGCATCCATGTGATGGATGTCGAGGTAGAGGGCGTCGCAGGGGATCTGGCGTTTGCGAAACCCGGTTGCGATCTGGCGGAGTTCAATCGCGGATTCGTAGCTATACCGGCATTGATGATAACCGAGACCCCATTTTGGAGGCATTGGTGCCCGGCCAGTCAGTTGCGTGTACTGCCGGGCGACGTCGGCAACCGTGGGGCCGGTGCACAGGTACAGGTCGATGTCACCGGAGTCCGCCTGGAGGGTCCAATGGTCGGGCTTCGACTGACCCATGTCCCACGATTGGCGGGCTGGGTTGTCCCAGAACAGACCGGCGGCGCGGCCGTCCCGGAGCGAAAGGGCGAAAGGGACGGAGACGTAGAGGTTCCGCAGGGACGGGTGGATCGTGGGCGAGTGTCCGAGGACGTCGATGTTCCAGAAGTCGCGGATCAGGCCGCGCTTGTTGAAGGAGCCGGAGCTTTCGCCGAGGCCGAAGAGTCCCTCCCGTTCGTGGAGGGCCAGGGTGAGGCGGGGTTGGGTCCCTTCGAAGCCCATGGCTCCCGGAAGCCCGCGAAAGAGTTCGAGGCCTGCTGCGGACAGGTGCCAGCCGCCATCGGGGAGTGAGAACTCAAAAACGGCTTCGGGTGTCTGAAGGCTTGCGCGGCCGCGGTTGACCCGGGTCGTGGCGGGGTTGCCATCTCGCGGTTGGTTGAGCACAGCCCAGGAGCCCTTGGGGGCAGCCGCGGGATCGTCCTTGGTCGAAGTAACCCGCAGGCGTAGGACGCCTGGAGCTACCGAGCCCACTTCAACCCGTCCGAAGCGATTGGATAGAATGAGGGAATCAACCGTGGTGGCCGACGAGTGGAGTCTCGCGAATCCCTGGAACCGAGCCTTCGCCTTCATGGGTGACGTCGGTCAGCGCGCTGCGGGAGTATAAGCAGGGTTTCCGCCGAGTTGCAGGCTGGGCAGCTTGGCCTTGTCCGAGACTTCCAGGGCAATCCAATGCCCGTTTGCGGCATGGGACGGGAACCCGCAGGCGAAGGCGAAGTCGCCGGCCTCCGAGGCCTTGAAACGGAAGGTCTCGCCCTTTGAGCCGGTCGTGCCGCGGGTCGGGTTCGGGGAACTGCCGCCTTCGAAGGCGGGATCTCCCATCTGCAGTCGCTTGATCTGGGGACGCTCGACGACGACGACCGAGTGCGGTACCGGGCTGCGGTTGGTGAAGGACACCTCGATGTCTGCGCCGAGGGGGACGACGAACTTCGCCTGGCCCTTGGCGAAGCCGTTGAAATTCATTCCGTAGTTGGCGCCATTGAAGGCCGAGATGAGGACGATGCGCACCTTTTTCCCATCCGGGGAGAGGCTCAGGAAGTCCTCGGCCTTGGGAGGGGCTTCATTGGCTGGCGGCGCCGGGTGGTTGGTGTGGGCATCGTGGTCGGCAGCCGCCGTTCCCTGGGCGTTCACGATCGTGAACGCCCAGAGGAGCGCGGTGGTGGCCAGCGCCCAGATGGAGTGGGAGGACTTCGCGTGCATCAGGAGGGCGCGAGGTTGAGTGAAACCGATCGGGACTGCCACCGGGGAATCGTTCTTACTCCAACGGTGCCGTCACGGCGCCGGCGGGGACCTGGTCGGCCGGGACGAGCTTCCAGAGGCTGCCGCGGGCATTCTGGGCGGGATCGGCGGGCCCTCCGTAGTTGGCGTGGGCATCCGTGATGTAGATCGTTCCGTCCTTCGATTGACCGGCCCCGGTGAACATCAGCTTGGTATCGAGCAGTTCCTGCATCTGCCACTTTCCAGCGCCGTCCCGGGCCAGACCCCACAGCTTGCCGGAGCCCCAATCGCCGGTGAAATAGACGCCATCCATGGTCGGGTACTTGGTGCCGCGGTACACGCCGAAGCCCATGACACAATTTCCCTGATCCACGTGGGAGTATTCGGCAATCGGCATTTCACCGACCCGGGGCGCGTCCTTGACGGCATCCAGCTTCGGCTTGCCGGATTCGTCGATCGGGAGCGGGAATGGGTAGGTGCCGCACATGAATTTCCATCCGTAGTTCAGCCCGCCTTTGCCGGCCGGTTGGAAATCGATTTCCTCGAAGTGATTCTGTCCGATGTCGGCGATGTAGAGGTCACCCGTCTTCGGATCGAACTGGAACGACCAGGGGTTACGCAGTCCGTAAGCCCAGATCTCGGGTCGGGCGTTGGGATGGATCTTGTTGAAGGCCTCTTCGGAAACTCCGAAGAGCTTCATCTGCATCAAGGGCGTGAGGAACGGGTTATCCTTCGGGATCGCATAGCCGCGATCGCTGCTCGGATGATCCACATCGACCCGAAGGAGTTTTCCGAGGAGTGAGGAAAGGTCCTGTCCGGCGCCGAGGACATCGCCTTCCCAGCCGCCATCGCCGCTGCCGATGTACAGGTAGCCGTCCGGGCCGAAAGCGATCTCACCGCCATTGTGGTTGGCGTAGGGACGGGCCATCTGCATGACCACCCGCGCCGACTCCGGATCGGCCCGGTCCGGGTTCTTGTCGGAAACCTTGTACTCGACGATGAACGACGCGCCGTTGAACCACATGTCCGAATAGTGGACATAGAATTTCCCGTTCTCGGCGAACTTCGGGTGGAACTCGAGGTCGTACAGGCCCTGTTCGAGGAATGAGCTGACCACCGTGTCGTGGATGTCGAGGAAGGGCTTGTCGGCCGTCTTCCCGTCCTTGACCAACCGGACCACGCCGGTCCGCTCGCAGACGAACAGCCGGTTTGAGCCATCCGGGGCGGGGGTGACCCGGACTGGATCCACGAACCCCGAGGCCACCTGCACGAGGGACACCTTGAGGGGCTTGGGCAGTTTACCGCCGGGTGTGGCCGTGTTGTGGGTGGGCGCTGCCGAGACCGACAGGGCGGCGAAACAGGACAGGAACCAATGTGATTTCATCAGGGCTTGGGTGTGGTGGTTGAATGGGTATGGGAAATCTGGAAGAGGGGCAGGGCCTTCTGGACCGAACGGGTGACACCCCATGCAAGTGGGAGGCTCACCAGCAGCCATGCGAGGGCGACACGCAGTGGTTTCATACGACGGCTCCTTCCTTCAGGTGATGCCGGACGTCCACCGGGCGTATGAGCAGGTTGCAGATGCATCCTATGACCAGGACGCCGGCCATCAGGTAGAGCGTTGGATGGTATGCCTCGGACTTCGGTACGCCGGCGGCCTTGCGTGCGGTCGAGAGGTAGTTGACCAATTGGGGCCCGACCAAGGCAGCGAACGACCAGGCCGTGATGAGACGCCCGTGGATGGCCCCGACCTGATGCGTGCCGAAGACATCGCGGAGATAGGCTGGGATCGTGGCGAATCCTCCTCCGTACATGGAGATGATGAGCGCGGTCACCCCGACAAAAAGAGTGTGCTGACCGGTCCGTTGGGTCCACGGAAGCACGGCGTAAAGTGCGGCCCCGGTGAGGAAGTAGACGCAATAGATGGCCTTCCGGCCGGTCTTGTCGGACAACGACGACCAGAGGAACCGTCCGCCCATGTTGAAGATGGAAAGAAGACCGGCGAATCCGGCTCCGACGGTAGCATTGACCCCAAACATGTCCTGACACATGAGCGAGGCCTGTCCGAGGATTCCGATCCCGGCGGTAACGTTCAGGGCGAGCACACACCACAGCAGCCAGAATTGAGGCGTGGTCCAAGCCCGGTCCACGCCGACCGCGAAGCGGGCTTCGGTGGCCACGTGGTCCTTGGTCTGAGCATGCTCGGGTCTCCAACCCTTGGCGGGCACCCGCACCGTCGCGGCGCCAAATACCATGAAGCAGGCGTAAACCATGGCCATGACGATGAAGGTCTCGGCCACCCCGGTGGTGGCGGGACTCCTGAAGACGCCCATGAGTTCCTGGCCCAACGGAGCGCCGATCAAGGCCCCGCCTCCGAAGCCCATGATCGCGAGTCCGGTGGCGAGTCCGGGCCGATCGGGGAACCACTTCATCAGGGTGGATACGGGGGCAATGTATCCCAAGCCCAGGCCGATCCCGCCGATGAATCCATACCCGAGGTAGACGAGCCAGAGTTGGTGCACGGCAACGCCGAGTGCCGAGACCAACAACCCTCCGCAGAAGCATGCGGCACTCGCCAGCATCGCGCAGCGTGGGCCACGCCGTTCGACCCATTTGCCGAGGACAGCAGCCGAAAGTCCCAGCATCACCAAGGCGATCGAGTAGATCCATCCGACCTGCGGAATCGTCCAGTCGGCGCCCGCGGTGGGTGCCGTGATGCCGAGGATGCGGGTAAGCGGTTCATTGAAGACACTGAACCCGTACACTTCACCGATGCAGAGGTGCACCGCCATGGCCGCTGGCGGCACCAGCCATCGAGTGAAGCCGGGTCGGGCAACCACAGCCTCCGGTGAAAGATACGAGGGCACAGGCGTTGACGTGTGAAGGGGAACGCCGCGATTGAGCGAATCCCAGCCCGGATTGCCAAGCTCAAAGCTTGGGTCGTGACGGGGAAGTCCGAAGTTTCAAGTCTTGGGTTTCAAGCCGCCGGAGGTGGGGCTTGAAACCGGAATCTCGAAGCGGGGGACTCCTGGCGGGTCCGCGTCAGTCTGCGTAGCCTGTGGGGTGGCGGAGATGCCAGTTCCAGGCGGTGGAGACGATGTCTTCGATACGGGGATAGCGGGGCTTCCAGCCGAGGTCCGTGAGGGCGCGGGTTGCGCTCGCGACGAGGCGCGGAGGATCGCCGGGGCGGCGGGGTTTCTCGACGGTGGGGATGGGTTTGCCGGAGATCTTCGAGCACACGTCGATGACCTGACGGACGGAGAAGCCTTCGCCGTTGCCGAGGTTATAGAACCCGGTCTTGTCGGGTTGGAGGGCGAGGATGTGTGCCTGAGCGAGGTCGGCGATGTGGATGTAATCGCGGATGCAGGTGCCGTCGGGCGTGGGGTAGTCGGTGCCGTAGATCTCGCAGTGGGTTTTCTGGCCGAGGGCGACCTGGAGGACGTTGGGGATCAGGTGGGTTTCGATGCGATGATGTTCCCCGAACTGGGCCGAAGCGCCGGCGGCGTTGAAATAGCGGAAGGCGACGAAATCAAGGCCGTGGAGTTGGCGGTACCAGAGCAGGATCTTCTCGAACATCAGCTTGGACTCACCGTAGGGATTGATGGGGCGCTGGGGCAGCGTCTCATCCATGGGGACGCGATCGGGCGGTCCGAACGTGGCGCAGGTGGAGGAAAAGACGAACTTGCGGACCCCGGCGGCGACGGCGGCGTCGATCAGGTTGAGTCCGCCTCCGACATTGTTGCGAAAGTACTTTGAGGGATTGGTCATCGACTCGCCGACGAGGGCGTGGGCGGCGAAGTGGATGACGGCGTCGGGATGGATCGACTGGAGTGTGGAGTGGATCAGGTCGCGGTCGTTGAAGTCACCCTGGATGAACGCGGCCCGCGTATCGACGGCGGATCGGTGGCCCTCGGTGAGGTTGTCGAAGACGGTGACGGTGTGTCCGGCGTTGAGCAGTTCCTCAACGCAGACGGATCCGATGTAGCCGGCGCCGCCGGTGACGAAGACGTTCATGGGATACGTGTAATCTTTCTGGGGCTGAAAAGGGGACGAACGATCGCGTGACAAAGGGTACAGGTGTCAGGGTCTGTTGGAAGCCTTGGAATCCCACGGAGGACGGGGAGGCGGGTTGGTGGGAGGAATCCATGCGCGGACACGGGCGTCGAGTTCTTCGCGGAACTTCAGGAGTTCGGCGGGGTGAGCGCTGGCGACGTCATTGGTCTGGAGGGCGTCCGCGGGGAGGGCGTGGAGCGAGAGTCGGGCACCTGTCTGAGCCTGGACGGCCTTCCAGGGGCCGATGCGTGCGGCGCGGGCGTTGTTGGTGGGTTCCGGGGTGTTTGATTCCCAGTAAAACGGGCGGGGAGAACGGGAACGTTCGCGTCCCCGGAAGAGCGGGAAGAAGGATGTTCCATCGAGGTCCTTGGGGATGGGGGCGCGGGCCATCTCGGCGATGGTGGGAAGCAGGTCCCAGTGGGCGACGGGTTCATCGGACACCTTTCCGGCGGCGAAAACACCGCGCCACCAGAGGATCAGCGGGACGCGGAGGGCGGCCTCGCGGAGGGTCGTCCGGGCCGGTGCGTTGGTTCCGGAATCCGGGCCGGACTTGAGGTGGAAGGCATCGGCAGCCTGGGGAGGTTGGTCGGAGGTCAGGATGACGATCGTGTTGTCCGTGAGCTTGTGTTTGGCGAGGGCGGAGAGGATCTGGCCGACCCCGTCGTCGAGTCGCGAGATGGCCTCGGCCTTGCGCTTGTCGTCGACGGACCAGTTGCGGTCGGAGTAGCGGCCCGGGCTTTGAGCGCCGGCACCGATGGTGGTGATCGGGTTGCGGGCGAGGGGCAGGGTGGCGGCGTAGTAGGTGAAGAAGGGACGGTCGGGGTTGAACCTCATCACGTTGGTGGCGGCGAGAAGGAAGAGGTCCTGTGCATGCAGGCGGGATTCGCCGCCGCGGTTGCTCCAAGGGGTGTATTCCTCCTCATTGCGCCAGAGTCGTTCCGGGAACGGGTGGAGCGCGTCCCTGGATTCGAGGAAGCCCATCCATTCCTCGAACCCCTGAGAGCGCGGATGACCGGTGGTGCCTTCCCATCCGAGTCCCCATTTACCGAGGCCCACGGCGCGATAGCCGACGGCGCGCAGGACTTCGGCCAGGGTGATGTCTTCCGGAAGCAGCGGACCCTGGGCTTCGCCGCGGACGGTACCTGTGCCGGCATGGTGGCCGGTCAGGATTGCGGCCCGACTGGCGGAGTCATGCGGGCTGCCGGCATAGGCTTGGGTAAACCGCACGCCCTCGCTGGCGAGGCGGTCGATGTGGGGAGTACGGACTTCGGTCTGGCCATAGCAACCGAGGTCGCCGGGAGCGAGGTCGTCGGCGACAATGAGGATGACGTTGGGTCGCTGGCCATCGCGGGTGAGGGCGACCTGGGATTGGACGCGCAACGGAGCGAGGCCTGGCAGCAAGATTGCGATGCAGGCCAGCAAAGTGCGCACGGAGCGGAACGACATCGGGGTTGGGATCGCAGTGCGGCCGGCTTCGTTCACGCGAGGTAGGGAATGGTGAGCGGACCTTGAGGCAGGACCGCCACGCGGGCATCGGCCGGGAGGCGGGAGAGTTCCTCGCGGACGAGGGCGCCGATGTCCGGGCAGGGATCGAGGTGGGCAGCGCGCAGGGTTTCCGGGGCGATGGACGAGTAGACGCGGACTCGGGCGCGGCGCTGGATGAGGGCTTGGATCTGGGCCTGCCATTGTTCGGGTCGGACAAATCCCGGAGTAGCGAGGAGCGTGAGGATTTCCTCGGGCGAGGAGGCTTCGCGCAGCAGTTTGTCGAGCGGGCTGCCGGCGGGGACCCCCTCGCGGCATTCGGCGGCAAGGATGAGGAGTCCGCCTTCCTTGAGGACGCGGGCGCCAGCGCTCATGCCCTTGACACCCTGGTACAGGTTTTGGTCCAGGGGATACCCGGAGTTCGTGGTGACCACGATGTCGAAGGGGGCCTCGACGCGCTGCATGGCGGAGGTGCGGACGAATTCGCGACCCTGACGGTGGGCGGTGACGAGATCCCCTGCGAAGACGCCGGTGATGTCGCGGCGTTCGTTGAGGGTGACGTTGAGGAGGAAGGTGGGACCCGCACGGAGCGCGATGTCGCGGAGTTCTTCCCAAAGGGGGTTGCCTTCGCAGATGCCGAAGGTGGCGCGGGGGTCGCCGATGTTCCCGGCCCCGTGATTGCTCATGACGGTCTCGACGTGGGCGACGCCGGGCATGATCCCCTTCGGACCGCCGCTGAAGCCGGCGAAGAAGTGAGGCTCGATGAAGCCGGTGACGATGCGGAGGTCGGCTTCGACGCAGTGGCGGTTGATCCAGGCGGGGGTGCCGGTGCGGGTGGTGCCGAGGGCGACGCAGGCCTCGTGGGATTCGGGTTCGTGGTTCAGGACGCGGTACTGGGCGACGACCTCGGGGGTAAGCATGCGCTCGAGCTCGGCCTGCGTGTTGGGGCGATGCGTGCCGAGTTGGTTGAGGAGGGTGATCTGGTCGCGCTCAACGCCGTGGGCATGGAGGTATTCCAGCAACCAAGGGATGATGCGGTGGTTGGGAGTGGCGCGGGTGATGTCCGTGAAGAGGATCGTGATCCGGGCGCCGGGGCGGAGGGCGTTGGC
The DNA here is from genome assembly GCA_903842505.1 of uncultured Verrucomicrobiota bacterium. Classification (GTDB taxonomy): domain Bacteria; phylum Verrucomicrobiota; class Verrucomicrobiia; order Limisphaerales; family UBA9464; genus UBA6176. The sequence goes on from CAIMMI010000096.1 coordinate 46,301, forward strand.
CAAGGGCGCAGACCCCATGGGATGGGCGAGCGCGTTGAAGAGGGCGCCCTTTTCGTCCGGCAATCCGGCGCGGTGGGCGGGTTCGATGACCTGGGTGCGGCCGTCCGGGAATTCGACATCCAGGACGCCTTGTCCGTACGCGAGAGAGACCTTCATGTGCCGTCCTCAGGATAGGCCTGAGGACGGCGTGAGGGCGAAGGGAATTTCAGGAATGGAGAGCCCGCCCGTCCGTGGCGAGAGCGGCTTCCTTGAGGATCTCGGCGAGGGTCGGGTGAGCGTGGGAACAGCGGGCGAGGTCTTCGGCGCTGGCGTGGAAACTCATGGCGACGACGGCCTCGGCGATGAGGTCACCGGCGCGGGCGCCGATGATGTGGACACCCAGGATCCGGTCGGTGGTGGCGTGGGTCAGGATCTTGGCGCGGCCGTCGGTTTCGGCCAGGGCATGGGCGCGGCCATTGGCGCGGTAGTGGAAGACACCCTTCTTGTACGGCGTGCCGGATTCCTTCAGTTGTTCCTCGGTCTTGCCGACCGAAGCGATTTCGGGATGCGTGTAGCAGACACCGGGGATGGTGTCGTAGTCGACATGGCCATGCTTGCCGGCGATGAACTCCACACAGGCCACACCCTCTTCTTCGGCCTTGTGGGCGAGCATGGGTCCCTTGATCACGTCGCCGATGGCGTAGTGCCCGGCGACCGAGGTCCTGAAGTGCGGGTCCACCTCGATGCGCCCGCGGGGATCGAGTTGAATGCCCGTCGTTTCAAGCCCGAGTTCCTGCGTGTTGGGGACTCGGCCAACCGCGACGAGGACTCGATCGGCGATGATGGGATCGCGGCCTTCGCACCGGACGACGCCCTTGCCGTCCTCGACGCGTGCCGACTGGACCTTGTGGCCGAGTCGGAAGTCGAGGCCCTGTCGGCCGAGGAGTTTCTGGGCTTCGTCGGCGATCTCGCGATCCATGCCGGGCAGGATGCGGTCGAGGTACTCGACGACGGTGACCTTGGCTCCGAGTCGTGCCCAGACCGAGCCGAGTTCGAGACCGATGTATCCGGCCCCGATGACGACGAGGTGTTCCGGGACGGAGGGGTAGGACAGGGCCTCGGTGGAGGTGCCGATGATGGATCCGTCGATCTCGATGCCGGGGAGGCTGGAGGGACGACTTCCGGTGGCGACGACGATATGGTCTGCCGAGAGCGAACGGGTCTCACCGGACGCAGTAGTCACCGAAACCGCGCCGGGGCCGGTGAAACGGGCGTGGCCCTCGATGCGGGTGACGTTGTTTTTCTTGAGCAGGCCGTCGATGCCCTTTGTGAGCCCATTGACCACGTCGTCCTTCCGTTTGAGGAGGCGGGCGAGGTCGAGTTGGACGGGGCCGGCCAGGACACCATGACGTTCCAGGGCGTGGCGGGATGCCGTGTAGATCTCGGACGATTCGAGGAGAGCCTTGGAGGGGATGCAACCGACGCGGAGGCAGGTTCCGCCGAGGGCGGGTTCCCGTTCGACGCAGGTGGTGGTGAAGCCCAGTTGCGCGGCGCGGATGGCGGCGACGTAGCCTGCGGGGCCGCCGCCGAGGATGAGGAGGGAGGGCATGGCTGGAGGCTCAGGCTTCGAGCAGGAGACGGGAGGGATTCTCGACGACTTCCTTGACGCGCTTGAGGAACGTGACGGCCTCCTTGCCGTCGACGATGCGATGATCGTAGGTCAGGGCGATGTACATCATCGGGCGGATGACAACCTGGCCATTGAGTGCGATCGGGCGTTCCTGGATCGAGTGCATGCCGAGGACGCCCGACTGGGGCGGATTGACGATCGGAGTGGAGAGCAGGGATCCGTAGACGCCCCCGTTGGAGATCGTGAAGGAGCCGCCTTCGAGTTCGGCGGGCATGAGTTTGCCGTCCTTGGCGCGGGTGGCGAACTCGACGATCGACTTCTCGATGCCGGCGAAGCTCAGGCGCTCGGCATTGCGGAGAACGGGCACGACGAGGCCCTTGCCACCGCCGATGGCGACGCCGATGTCGAAGTAGTGCTTGTAGACGATGTCGTCGCCGCGGATCTCGGCGTTGAGCTGGGGAACGAGGCGGAGGGCGTCGACGACGGCCTTCACGAAGAAGGACATGAAGCCGAGCTTCACGCCGTGTCGGCCCTGGAAGCTCTCCTGGATCTCCTTGCGGAGGTTCATGATGGCGGACATGTCGACCTCGTTGAAGGTCGTCAGGAGGGCCATCTCGGACTTCGCCTGGACGAGTCGCGCGGCGACGGTTCGGCGGAGGCGGGACATGCGGACAACCTCTTCAGGATGTTCGGTGGGCTCGGAGCGGGCCGGGACCGCGGGGGATGCTGGGGTGGACGGTGCCGCAGGGGTGGCGGCGCGCAGGGCGTCTTCCTTGAGGAGACGTCCGCCGGGCCCGGTGGGGGTGGCGGCGGAGGTGGGCAGGCCGGCTTCCGCGAGGACGCGTGCGGCCGCGGGCATGACCTTGTCCGGAGCCGCGGCGGCAGTGGGTGCGGGGGTGGCTGGAGCCGCAGCAGGAGCCGCGGCACCGGTTGAGGCTTCGAGGATGGCGATGACCTCGCCGACGGCGGCGACCTGGCCGGCGGGCTTGAGGATGGCGGCCAGCGTGCCCGAGGCGGGCGACGGCAGGTCGACGGTGGCCTTTTCGGATTCCAGTACGGCGAGGGTTTCGCCCTCACGGACGGGTTGGCCGGGCTGCTTGAGCCACTGGCCGATTTCGACTTCGGCGATGGATTCGCCTACGGAGGGGACCTTGATGTCGGTGGGCATGGAGTGGGAGGATATGGTAGCTGAAAGGGGTCAGACGGCAGGTTGGTTGCCGGTTGGCGCAACGGCGGCGGTCAGGATCAGGTCCTGTTCGATCTTGTGGGAGTTCGAGGATCCGGTGGCGGGGCTGGCAGAAGCCGGGCGGCTGATGCAGCGGAGCGGCGTGGAGCGCGAAAGCACTTCGGAGAAGTGCATGCGCATGTGCGTCCACGCGCCCATGTTTGCCGGTTCCTCCTGAACCCAGATCACGGGTGCGTTGGTTGGGAACGGGGCCAAGGCCTCGGCCAGATGCTCCGAAGTGAGCGGGTAGAGTTGCTCGACGCGGAGGATGGCGATGTTGCGGGCGTTGAGTTCCTGCCGGCGCGCGTCGAGTTCGTAGTAAACCTTTCCGGAGCAAAGCAGGACGCGGTTGACCGAGGTGGGCTCTGCCCAGGAGTCGCCGAGAATCCTCTGCCACCGGCCGCTGGCGAGGTCGCCAACGGGTGAGACACACTTCGGGTGGCGCAGGAGGCTCTTGGGCGTCATGACGACGAGCGGCTTGCGCAGCGGTCGCAGCAGTTGTCGTCGGAGGAGGTGGAAGTACTGGGCGGGGGTGGTCGGATAGGCGACCTGGATGTTGTCCTCGGCGCAGAGGGCGAGGAAGCGTTCCAGGCGTGCGGAGGAGTGTTCCGGTCCCTGGCCTTCGAAGGCGTGGGGAAGGAGCAGGGTCACGCCGGAAAGGCGCTTCCACTTGTCTTCGGCGGAGGTGATGAACTGGTCGATGATGACCTGGGCCACGTTCACGAAGTCGCCGAACTGGGCTTCCCAGAGGACGAGTCCATCCGGGCATTCGAGGCTGTAGCCGTATTCGAATCCGAGGACGCCCACCTCGCTGAGGGCGGAGTTGTAGATATCCACCGGCCCCTGCCTGGGTTGCAGGTGCTTGAGGGGCGTCCAGTTCTTGCCGGTGTTGAAATCGTGCAGGACCGCGTGGCGTTGGCTGAAAGTTCCACGACCGCAATCCTGCCCGCTGAGTCGGACGCGGTGGCCGTCGGCGGCGAGGCAGGCAAAGGCCGCGGCTTCGGCCGTCGACCAGTCCAGTGATTCCGTGCCGGCGGCCATGGCGCGGCGATTCTCGAGGATCTTCTTCAGCTTGGGATGAAGCGTGAAGCCGTCGGGGACGACCGTCGTTCGGGCGATGAGTTCGCCGAGTCGGATCGGATCGTATCCGGTTACCGGTTCAGGGACGGAGGAATCCTTGCCGCCCTTGAAGGTGGCCCAGACGCCCGAGGCGGCATCGGTGGGGAGCTTGTAGCCCGGTGCGCGGGATTCGAAGAGGGCCTTCTCGAGGTGCTGGCGGCGTTCCTCGGCGATCTGGTCGGCTTCGGCGCGCGTGATGCCCCCGAGTTGGAGGAGGTGGTCTAGGTAACCCTCGCGCACGGGCTTGCGCTGTTCGATGGCGCGGTAGAGGAGGGGTTGGGTGAAGGAGGGTTCGTCCGCCTCGTTATGGCCGAGGCGACGGTAGCCATACATGTCGATGATGACGTCGCGCTGGAAGGTGGTGCGGAAGTCCATGGCGAGGCTGACGACCTGCATGACCGCCTCAGGGTCCTCGCCATTGACGTGGAAGATGGGCACCTGGAGCATCTTCGCGACGTCGGTGCAGTAGGTGGTGGAGCGGGCGTCGTCAGGCGAGGTGGTGAAGCCGACCTGATTGTTGACGATGATGTGGACGGTGCCGCCGACGCGGTAGGCGGGGAGTTGGGAGAGGTTGAGGATCTCCTGGGCGACGCCCTGGCCGGCGAAGGCGGCGTCTCCGTGGATGAGGAGCGCGAGGGTGCGGCGGTGTTCGGTGTCGCCGAGGCGGTCGGAGTTGGCGCGGGCGCGGCCGAGGACGACGGGATTGACGAACTCGAGGTGGGACGGGTTGAAAGAGAGGGAGAGGTGGACCTCGCGGCCGGCGGCGGTGCGGACCTTCTTGGAATGGCCGAGGTGGTACTTCACGTCGCCGGAGCCGCGGTATTTCTCGGGTTCCATGTCGGCGAACTCCCGGAAGATCACCTTGGGGTGCTTGCCGAGGATGTTGGCGAGCACGTTGAGGCGACCGCGGTGGGCCATGCCCATGTCCACCTCCTGGACGCCTTGCGCAGCGGCCTTCTCGATGACGAGGTCGAGGAGGGGAACGAGGCTCTCGGAGCCCTCCAGGGAGAAGGATTTCGCGCCGATGAATTTCTTCCGGATGAACTCCTCGAACATGACGGCATCGGTGAGCCGTGTGAGGATCCGGATCTGGGTTTCGCGGGGGATCTGGAGGCGGTTTTCGTTGGTCTCCATGCGCTCCTGGAGCCAGCGGCGGATGACGAGGTCGTCGATGTGCATGTACTCGACGCCGATGGAGCGCGAGTAGGTGTTGCGCAGGTTGCTGAGGAGCGCCCGGAGCTTCATCCGGGGTTGGTCCTTGGGACCGACGCCTTCGACGGAAAACTCACGGTCCATGTCGGCCTCGGTGAATCCGTAAAAGGCCGGATCGAGTTCGGGCGGAACGGGACGCTCCTGTCCCAGGGGATCGAGGCGGGCGATATGGTGGCCTCGGAACCGGAAAGCGCGGACCAATTGATCGATTCGGTCCTGAAGCGCGGTTGCGGTGCGGACTTCCGCAGCGCGGGCGGCCGGGGAAAAGATCGAGTGCGACTTGACGGTAGGACCGAAGGCGCGGTTGGCGGAGTCGAGTTCGGCGAGGCCGCCGTCGGCGAAGAAGTTGCGCCACTCGGGGGCGACGCTTTCGGGGTCGGACAGGTAGCGTTCGTAGAGTTCCTCCACGAATCCGACGTTGCTGAGACTCTGGGTACGGACAGTTGAAACGTTCATGGCGGAGATCAAAGGATCCCTTGGAGCGCTAGCATTGCCGTAGGCTGCGGAAGTGCAAGACCCTGACGGAGGCTATTAGGCGACCCGAATGATGGGAATGGGTGGACGGTGGGTGCTAATGGAGTGCTCGCCGAAGTTGAAGACGGTTCGGGCACGGTTTGGGAAGGTGGTAGGAGTGGCGGGAAGCGTCCGGGGGTGATTTCAGAATCCCATGCCGGGCATCTTGCCCCCGAACTTGCCCATCATCTTCTGGAACTTGTTCATCTTGCGCATCATGTCGCGCATTTCGTCGAAGCGCTTCAGCAGGTTGTTGACCTCGGCGACGTTGACGCCACTGCCCTTGGCGATCCGGATCCGACGTTTGCCGTTGAGGATCTCGGGGTGGTTGCGCTCCTTGGGGGTCATTGCGCAGAGGATGCCCTCCATGCGCTTGAACTCGCGTTCGGACTTGGAGAGGTCGGCGCCCTTGATCATGTCGCTACCCCCAGGGAGGAGTTTCACAACGTCCTCGAGGGGACCGAGTTTCTTCATCTCGCGGAGTTGGGAGAGGAAGTCCTCCAGGGTGAAGTTGCCCTTGCGCATCTTCTCCTCGAGTTCCATGGCCTTTTTTTGGTCCACGGCCTCGGCGGCCTTCTCGACAAGGGTGATGACGTCGCCCATCCCGAGGATGCGCTGGGCCATGCGCTCGGGGTGGAAAGGTTCGAAATCCTCGGGTTTTTCGCCGGTGCCCATGAACTTGATGGGCTTGCCGACAACGGAACGAAAGGAGAGTGCGGCACCGCCGCGGGCATCGCCATCGAGCTTGGTCAGGATGGCACCGGTGACGCCAAGGGCTTGGTCGAAGTGGGTGGCGACGTTGACGGCCTCCTGGCCGGTGGCGGAGTCGAGGACGAGGAGGATTTCGGAGGGTTGGATCAGGTCCTTGAGGCGGACGAGTTCCTGCACGAGCGGTTCATCGATCTGAAGCCGGCCGGCAGTATCGAAGATCAGGGTATTGCGGGCTGTGGCGGCGGCGTGGGCGAGGGCATCGCGGCCGATCTTGAGGACATCCTTCTCACCGGGTTGGAGGAAGACGGGGATGTCGAGTTTGTCACCGAGGACCTTGAGTTGGTCCATGGCGGCGGGGCGATAGACGTCAGCGGCGACGAGGAGGACCTGGCGGCCTTGTTTCTGGAGGAGGCGGGCGAGCTTGGCGGAGGAAGTCGTCTTGCCGGAGCCATGCAATCCGCACATGAGGATGCACGCTGGACTGCCGGAAAGTTGGATGCCGGCGTTCTCGGTGCCCAGCAGCACGACGAGTTCGTCGTGGATGATCTTGACCATCTGCTGGCCAGGCTGGACGGATTGGAGGACCTGCTCGCCGAGGGCCTTGGTCTTGACGGACTCGATGAAATCGCGGGCAACCTTGAAATGGACGTCTGCCTCCAGGAGTGCGAGTCGCACATCCCGGAGGGAGTCGCTGACATTGGACTCTGAAATCTTTCCGAGTCCGCGCAGATTGCGGAAGACATTCTGGAGCCGGGAGCTCAGCGAGTCGAACATGAGTGCGGAAGTTAGGAAGCCTGTGGTCATCGGCAAAGATCAAACTGGACGGTGTTGCGGGTCGGAGTGGCTGCCCTCCGGCGGCGTGGGACTGCCGCGGATGCTGGCAGCGATTGAATTGGCGGTGCACTCGGTCTGTTTTGAGATGTACATCTTCCAGGCGGATGGGCCTGGGGAAGAGTTTCGTCAGGCCCTGGTCTCGGCTGCGGAACGGGGGGTTCGGGTTCGGGTGTTGCTGGATGCACTGGGGTCGGGAGGGGTTGGGGACGACTACTGGCGTACGCTGGTGAGGGTTGGCGGCGAGGTTCGGATGTTCCATCCCATGCGGAGTCCGGTGGCTTTGGTGCGGGATCACCGGAAGTTGCTCGCCTGCGACGGACGGGTGGCCTTCGTGGTGGGATTCAACGTGGGGGCAGTTTACGACGGGGACGGCGTGGAGGCCGGTTGGCGGGATGCGGGCGTGATGGTCGAAGGAGATGCCGTCGCCCAATTGGAGCGACTGTTTGACGAGCAGTATCAGGCAGCGGGTCGGTCCCGGCCGGCGTCCGCCCGACTCTTGCGTCGTCAGGAGCAGGCGACGATCGAAGCAGGTGGGGCGGTGCAGATCCTTCCGGTAACCCCGGGTCGTGGCCCGAACTGCATGACGCGGGCGATGGAGGAGGATCTGGAGCGTGCCGGGCAGGAGAAGTCGGAGGTGGTCATCATCAGTCCGTACATGGTTCCCACTGCGCCGTTGCGGAAGGCGTTCCGGCGGGCGGTGCGGGCGGGAGCGAAGCTGGATCTGATCGTTCCCTTGCAGAACGACGTCCGGATCTCGCAGTTGGCTTCGCGAAAGCTTTACGCGGGCTTCCTTCGGGCGGGCATCCAAATCCGGGAGTACGCACCGCAGATTCTGCACGCCAAGGTGTTCCTGTTTCCGCATGCCGTCTACGTGGGTTCCTCCAATCTGGATCCGAGGAGCCTGCACCTGAATTTTGAATTGATGGTCCGCTTGACCGGGCGGGAAGTCCTGGAACAGGCCCGGGCCGACGTCGCTGACCTGGTGGGGCACAGTCAACTGGTGGACCGGAAACGGTGGTCGCGATCGCGGAATCCCTGGATGCGGCTTAGGGAAGAGTGGTCGTTCTGGGTGCTTTACCGCATTGATCCCTGGGTGACGGCGTGGACGGTGTCACGGTAAGCGGGGTACGGAACGAAAAAGCCCTCCGACGTCGTTGGACGGGGAGGGCCTTGTTGATCACAGCCTGACCGATCAGGCTGGAGAGGGCTGGGGTGCGCCGAGGCCGGGGATCTTGGGCGGCAGGGGCTTGATGACCTCGGGCAGAGGGGTGCCGGCTGGGGCCCCGCTGGGAGGATCGACCTTGGAAGGATTGACTGGAGGCGGCGTGAGCGCGCCGGTTCGGACGATCTCCTCGACCTGGGCGCCATCGAGGGTCTCGTACTCGAGGAGGGCCTTGGCGACGAGTTCGACCTTGTCGCGGTGGGTGTCCAGGAGGTCCTTGGCGCGGGTGTAACCTTCGTCGATGACGCGCTTGACCTCGGCATCGATCTCTTGGGCGGTCTTCTCGGAGTACTCCTTGCCGCGCATCATGTCCCGTCCAAGGAAGACGTACTCGCGGGCCTCGCCGTAGAGCACCATTCCGAGCTTCTCGGACATGCCATAGTACATGACCATGGCCTTCGCGGTCTGGGTAGCAGCCTGGATGTCACCGGCAGCTCCGGAGGAGATGTCGTTGGAAACGTATTCCTCAGCGATGCGGCCAGCGACGGCGACACAAAGATCGTCGAGCATGGCCTTCCGGGACTGCGAGAGGATGTCCGCCCGGGGCAGCATCATGGTGAGGCCGAGGGCGCCGCCCCGAGGAATGATGGTGACCTTGTGGAGCGGGTGAGTGTGCTTGAGCAGGACATTGACGACCGCGTGACCGGCTTCGTGCCAGGCGGTGTTGCGCTTTTCGTCCTCGGACATGGCCAGGCTGCGCCGTTCGCGGCCCCAGCGGACCTTGTCGCGGGCCTCCTCGAGTTCGTGCATGCCGATGGACTTCTTGCCGCCCCGGGCAGCAAGGAGGGCGGCCTCATTGAGGAGGTTCGCCAATTCCGCGCCCGAGAAACCCGGGGTGCCGCGGGCGGTCACGGACAGGTCGACCGAGGAGTCCAGCTTCACGTTCTTCGCATGGACGCGGAGGATGGCTTCTCGGCCGCGGACATCGGGAAGGTTGACCGTGACCTGACGATCGAAGCGGCCCGGACGAAGGAGGGCCGGGTCGAGGACATCGGGTCGGTTGGTGGCGGCGATGATGATGATGCCCTCGGTGGTGTCGAAGCCGTCCATCTCGACGAGGAGGGCGTTGAGGGTCTGCTCGCGTTCATCGTTCCCGCCGCCGAGGCCATGGCCTCGGGAGCGGCCCACGGCGTCGATTTCGTCGATGAAGATGAGGCAAGGGGTGGCCTTGCGGGCCTGTTCGAACATGTCGCGGACGCGGGAAGCACCGACGCCGACGAACATCTCGACGAAGTCCGATCCGGAGATGCTGAAGAAGGAGGCGTCCGCCTCGCCGGCGATGGCCTTGGCGAGCAGGGTCTTGCCGGTTCCGGGGGGGCCCACCATGAGGATGCCCTTGGGGATGCGCCCGCCGAGTTTCTGGAACTTCTTGGGGTCCTTGAGGAATTCCACGAGTTCGGCGACCTCTTCCTTGGCCTCGTCGACACCCGCGACGTCCTTGAACGTGGTCTTGTTGCGTTCCTTGGTGAGGAGGCGTGCCTTGGACTTGCCGAAGCTCAGGGCACCGCGGCCGGCATTGCGGATCTGACGGATGAAGAAGAAGTAGATCAGGAAGCCGATCACCAGGATGGGCACCAGTTGGATCAGGACCGAGATCCAGACGTTCGTGCTGGCAGTGCCCTTGAAGACGCCCGTGTTCAGCAGGAGATCTTCGCTGTCTTCGGTGAGCCGTGTGCGGACGATGAAGGGGACCAGGTTGGTCTTGCCGTCGTCGACCTTGATGTACCGCCCCGTGACCTCGCGGAGGAACTGGGAGTCCGAGGAGTAATTGATGCGGCCGCTCTCGATGCGATTGCCGCGGGCCAGGCTCATGAGTTGGGCGTGGCCGAGTTCCTCCGGATTGGGCCCGCGATTGCGGGTGGCCAGCAGGAGGACCGGGACGAGCGCGGAGAGCAGAATGATGAGCATCCACGTGCGCGCCGGCATGCGTGGTTCGTTCTGGCGCTTATCGCCGGAGGGAAAGGAGTCGTCGGACATGGCCCTTAAGTTGGCTGCAAGCTAACACCCGGATCTGCGTGGCGCAACGGCGACGGCAGGAAGGATTTTGGGAGCCGACAGGAGGGCGTGGGCTGGAACAGGGATGTTGTCGGTTGCCGGCGAGGTGGACAGGGGCAAGGGTGTGTGGATGAGGGGTCGATGGGAGAGCACGGAACTGGGTGGGGTGTGGCAGGAGATCTGGAGGGAACTTGGGGAGGTCGTGAGGACTCCCTCTGCGGCGTGGCGGACGCCGGTGGTGGCGACGTCGGGGGATGACGGGGGAGGCCGGATCGTGGTTTTGCGTGGGGTTTGCGAGGAGCGTCGGGAACTGGTTTTCCACTCCGATGCGCGGTCACCGAAGGTGAGTGCGTTGCGGCGATCCCCGTGGCTGACCTGGGTGTTCTATTCGGCGGAGTCGCAGGTCCAATTGCGGGTGCGGGCCCGGGCGACGGTTCATGTGGGGGATGGTTTGGCGAAGGGTTGTTGGCTGGCGGTCCCGGAGGCGTCGCGGGCCAACTATGGTACGGCGGGTGTGCCTGGCAGTGCGATGGCGCATCCCTTTGCGCAGCAGTACCTGGAAGGGGTTTCGGAGCGGAATTTTGCGGTGGTCGTGACCGAGGCGATCGGCTTGGACTGGTTGTGGCTGCGGAGCAGAGGGCATCGAAGGGCGGGCTGGGACTGGAATTCCCGGGAGTGGGTTGGGACCTGGCGGACGCCTTGATCGGGAATGAATCGGGTTTGCGCGCGGGATCCTGTCTGGGGTTGGCTTGGCAGCATGTTCACCCGGTGGATTTTGGGCGGTCTCCTGTCTGGACGGTTGGTGTCGGTGGCAGCGGAATTTCCGGAGCCGTTTGATTCGGAGAAGGGGAACCCGCGCCCGCCGATGACTGCTTCGCAGGCGGCGGCCTCGTTCCGTTTGCCGCCGGGTTTCGTGGCGACGGAATTCGCGTCGGAACCGGATGTCCGGCAGCCGGTA
>CAIMMI010000097.1 GCA_903842505.1 uncultured Verrucomicrobiota bacterium
AACTGCGTGCTCAGGCGCCGAAGCCTCCAGGTGATCCAAAGCACATTGATCACGCCTCCAACCCAGGGAAACCCAAGCACCCCAACCACCGCTGCGCTCCCCCAACCCGGTAGATCTGCATAAAGGGCCGTCGCGCAGATCATCAGGATCGTGAGGGCGGGCAGCGCCCGCAACGAACGACGTCGACTCAAAGTCAATCGTTGCACCTGTTCACGGACATCTCTTTCGCTGCTTACCATTGCTGCAGGGATTGAAACCGCCTTCACGAATGCCCTGAGTGAGCAACGAGTTCAACCCGAGGTATTCAACACTCAACCAAACCCACAGCCAACCCGGCTTCCATCAGGTCGCCCGCCACGTCCGAACCCGATTGTCGACTGTTGCAGGTCACCCCCATTTACCTTTGCCGGGATGCTCACGCGGGCTTGCGAGTGAGATCGCGCTCTCCGCGCACGATGTCGACCAACTCCACGCAATCCTCGGCTGGTCTACGGTAGAAAAGCAGCCATCGGTGAAACGGCTTCTCGACCACACGGAACCGGTACCCTCGTCGGTATCGCCACACGGCCCCCGCGTCAGGCTGGGCAGCGATGCGAGCAACGGTCGAATCCACCGCGCCTGCGAACTTCTCCGCCAGGGCCTCGGCAACCTCAGGTCCATACTCCAACTGCTTGGTGTACCAGAGCACCGCCTCATCCAATGCCGCGGCGAATCCCTCCCTGTACTGTATTGTCATGGATTCGTCTTCCGACGGATGGAGCGACGGGCGATCCGGAGGGCGTCACCCGACTTCCAGGCGGTGACGGGTGTCTTTTCCGAAGCAGCGAGGCGAGCGTTCACCGCATCTACGTCCACGCCTTCCGGTGCGTCATGGGTAGGACGAGCCGGTACCAGCGCGACCATGTCCTTTCCATTTAGAAGGTAGACCGGGTGTCCTGCGGCAGCCCTTTTGACGAGTTCTCCCAGCTTCGGCTTTGCCTCGCTGATGATGTAGGTCTCCATGACCTGAATGAGACTCGTTCGAGACCCGGCGTCAATCCCCCCCCTCGATTCTTGAACAAAGCTACGGGGTCAACCCGCGACATCCGACATTTGACCAAACCCACAGCCAACCCATCGCTCCGAGTACGAGTACGACCCTCGCCGTACCCTCCACACCCGGTGGGGCGGACTGGCCTGCCCTTGAAACCTGAATCTTGAAACCTGGGACTCCTGACCGGCTCGTGAGGACACTCGCGCCACCCGCGGCCTCCCTTGTCCGGGTCGACCCATTGCCTTCGTCCGGGGGCGCAGCACGAATTTGGCAGCCAATCATGGTTGTTTTGATTGAACCCAGAATGGTGTTTCCCGTGGAGCGATCCCTCCGGTGTTATGCGTCGGATGAGTCGATTCCAGACACACTTCCTCAGGTGGGCCGGCGCGGCGATGTTGACCACCCCGGTCTTCGCCCAGCGAGCGATCGTTTACGAAACAGCGGGCGGACCCGCCTATCTCGCCGGAGAACTCCTCGTCGAGTACCGCGCGGATGCGACCCCGCAGGAACGGGCCAGCGCCCTCGCGGCTGCCGGCGTCCGGGTCGAGCGCTCGATCCGCAAATCCCGCTCGGGCCAACGCAACTCCGGTTCGCGGGATCTCGACCTCGTCGCCGGTACGGCCAACGTCCGGACTGCCGCGGATGTCCTGCGGCGCCAACGGGCCGTGGTGGCAGCCGAACCGAACTGGATCTACCAGCATCAGGAAGTGTCCAATGACCCGCTGTTCTCCAGCCTGTGGGGTATGGCGTCCGCCGGGTTCGGCAGCGGCGCCCAGTCCGTCTGGGCCAATGGCGTGATTGGTTCTTCCACCGTCGTGGTGGGCATCATCGATGAAGGCATCGACATCAGCCATCCAGACCTCAGCGCCAACATCTGGGTCAACCCGTACGATCCTGTGGACGGCATCGACAACGACGGAAACGGGTACATCGATGACGTGAACGGATGGGATTTCGCGGGCAATACGCGGGCGGTCTTCGCTACCGGAGCGGACACCCATGGCACCCATGTGGCGGGGACCATCGGAGCCGTCGGAGGCAACGCGATCGGCGTCGTCGGTGTGAACTGGAACGTCCGAATCATCAGCGGCAAATTCCTTGCACCCACGGGCGGCACCACGGCCGATGCGATCGAAGCGGTGAACTACTTCGCCGACCTCAAGCAGCGGCATCCGGATCTGGATCTGGTGGCGCTGAACAACTCCTGGGGTGGCGGCGGCTACTCCGGTCTGCTCCATGCGGCCATCATTGGTGCCGCGAACCAGGGAATCCTGTTCATCGCCGCCGCCGGCAACGGCGATATCCTGGGACGGGCCATCAACAACGACACCACCGCGTCCTACCCCTCCAACTACGACACCACCGTGGCCCCGACCGGGATCACGCCGGCGGTGCCTGCCTCCACCTACAACAGCGTTGTGGCGGTGACGTCGATCAATTCCGTGGGCGCCAAGTCCACCTGGGCCAACTTCGGTGCCAACCGGGTCCACATCGCCGCCCCCGGTGAAGGAATCAACTCCACCTATCCGGCGTCCTCCTACGCCACCATCAGCGGCACGTCGATGGCGACCCCGCATGTCACGGGTGCCATCGCCCTGCTGGCCTCGCAGGATCCGACCCTGAGCCCCATCGAACTCCGCAAGCGCCTGCTCGCGTCCGCGACCCCAACGACGTCGGTCGCCACCACCACCCGGACCGGAGGCCGCCTGAATCTTCCCGGCATGCTCGCCCCGGTGAATGCCACGTCCCTGCCTACCACGCCGATCGGCGTCCGGGCGGCCGTCGTGTCGGCCCGGGTCGACTTGTCCTGGGTTCAGGCAATCTCGGCCACATCCTATTCCATCCAGCGGGCCACGACCTCCGCTGGCACCTATACCGCCATCGGTCAGGCGACGACCGAATCCTTCACGGATGCCACCGCGGCTGCCGGAACCCAGTACTTCTACCGTGTCTCCGCGGTGAACGCCAATGGGTCCAGCGCCGTCTCGGCCACGGTGAATGCCACCATTCCTGCCGTGGCACCGACCGCACCTGCCAGCCTCACGGCGACCGTCGCGGCAGCGACCCCGACCACCGTCCGCCTTGGATGGACGGACCGATCCAGCAACGAGATCGGCTTCGCCATCGAGCGGTCCACCAACAACCGGACCTGGACTTCCGCTGGGACCGCAGCCGCCAACGCCACGACCTTCAATGTCACGGGTCTGGCCAGGGCGACCCGCTACTACTTCCGGATCCGGGCCCTCGGAAACGGCGGGCTCAACAGTGCCTACACGGCCACCGTCCAGATTCGGACGCTCTGAGCTGTCTCCATGCAATTGAGAAGGGAAGAGGTTCACGCGGAGCCGCGGAGCTCGCGGAGAATGAACGTACGGCGAGTCACCGTCTGGTGAATGGTTGCCGACGTTGGACGGTGGGTGACCGGCCCCTCTCTCCGCGCTCTCCGCGGCTCCGCGTGAGAATTCTACCGCATGGATACGGCTGAGGCATCCCTCCTCCCCAGAACAGCGCTGGTGTCGGCCATCCAAGGCTGGCCCAGCGCCTTTTTTTGCCCCGGATCCTTCCGGGTGCCGCCCCCGGTGGAGCGAGATTCCGTCGAACTGCCTCCGGGTTTGAAGCGGCAGCCGGGCTTGAAACTGGAATCTTGAAACTGAAAACGGCAGTTGTATCCGCAGATGGCGCAGATGGCGCAGATAGGCAGGGACTTGAACCGAGACCGCCTTGCACCCGCGGAGTGAGCGCCCGACGGGTTCGAATTCGAGCCTTTTGCCACTTCATCTGCGCAATCGGCGCCATCTGCGGATAGTTGAACTGCCGGTTTCAGGTTCACAGTTCGACCGGGACGAGAGGCCTGACCGCATCGCTCTTGCCATGTCACCCGTGGGGTGAAGCAGCAGACTTTCTCAACCGGCTTTCAATCCGTGCAATCGGTGGAATCGGTGGATCCAACCGCCTTTTCCAGGTTGAAACCTGGGAGTCCCATCCGGCTCGTGAGGACACTCGCCCCACCCGAGGACACTCGCCGCTCTGAGCCTCAGGGAGAGGGCTGCTTCCGGGATCGCACGAACCGGAGGGCGTTGGCGGCTTCGGCATCGGTCGGATCCAGTTCGACGGCCCGCTGGAGCAGGGTTTCGGCTTCGGTGTTGCGGCCCTGTTGGGCGCGGATCATCCCGAGCATCCTCTGGGCGAGGGCATCCGTTGGATTGAGCCGGATGGCCGCGTCGAAGTGGGACGCTGCGGAATCCAGACGGCCGGCCGAGGTCTCGATCAGACCGAGGTTGCCATGGGCGCGAGCATGGCCGGGATTCAACCCGATGGCCTTGCGGAACGCGGCAGACGCCTCCTCGTTACGACCCTCCATGCGACTCAACAGGCCCAGGTAGTAGTGGGCGTCGTCGAGTTCCGGCATCCACTCGACTGCCTTCAGGAAACAGGCACGGGCCTCGTCGTTCTTACGCTGGGCGAGGAGCGAGCGTCCAATGTTCAACAGGGCCACACCATCCTTGGGATCCATGCGGAGCCGTTGCTGGTTGAAACGGATCGAGTACCGCAAGGTCCGGTCCAGGTTCGCCTTGTCGAACCCGGCCTTCCCCTGGGGAGTCCGCGGGAGCAACTGGATCCAGATCTCGGCCATCTCGTCGGTGGTGTTCGGACCGAACCGGACGTGCTTTGGCGGCGAGGCCGGATTCCAGGGATTGGCGGCGGAGTTGTCGAAGCCCACCTGCATCTCGATCCGGGTGCCGGCCGGGAGGAAGACCGGCTCGCGGAACGTGTAATCACCCTGCCACTTGAAGTCCCAGGCCGGGATGTCCAGGAGGGAGATGTTCTCACCGGCGGGCAGCACCGCGCGGGCCTCGATCCTTCGTCCGAGATAATGGGTGTGCGGCAGGATGCCGAGTGCGTCGGCATCCGCGGGAAGCACGTACTCTTCCCGGTAGACTGCGTTGGTCACGCCGGGTGGCAGATCGATGTCGTAGTTGACCAGAGCCACCTTGACCGGTTGGTTGGTCGGGGGTGCGTCCGTGAAATAAAAGCCGACCTCCAACTCCAGCAGATCCGGCTTCCCCAGCGCCTGGAGATGCAACTGCAAGACCACGTCATTGCCGGGCTCGAATCGCCAGGGAAGCCCCGGAGGACTGACCCGGGGCCCCGCACCCGGCTGCCAGCTCGCAAAATGCCCGTCCGGCGAACGGATCGACTCCGGCGTGTCCATCCCGGGAAAGCCCGGCTCAGGGTCCAACGCATCCCGTCGACGCCCTTCGCCGCTCCGATCCAGCCGAAGGAATGCGTGGTGCGCCGCCCGGGAACGAGGGCGGAGCTCCCAGGCGCGGACGTATCGAACGCGATCGATCGGTGCCGGAAGGACGAAGTGCCGGTACACGTCCTTTGCCGTCGCCGGGACCGTGTACGGCGCCGGCAGGCGGAGGACGAGATCGGGCTTTCCCAGGGTCCAGTCTTCGGACCATTGGGGGCGCGGAACCGCCTTCGCGGGATCGCCCCGTTGCTTGCCGCCCTTCACCCATTCAGCGAACACCACGATCTGTGCATCAGACAGCCGACGCTCCCCGACGAAGCCGTGCTCCTGCGCTTCCGGCAACCACGGCGGCATGATGTGGCGTGCCGTCTGATCGACGATTTCGGGCGCGTGCTTCGCCGCGTCCTCGAAGGTGAGCAGCGGGAACGGGGCCGATTGCCCCGGCCGATGACAGACCGCGCAGTGCGCGTACAACAGCGGCTGCACATCCTCGTGGAACGTGGGCACCCCCGCCGCCCTCATTGCCATCGCCATCCCGACAAGGAATGGAAATCGGCTCATCCTGGAAAGGCACTTCATCGATTCGGTCGGGCAAAAGACTGGGAAAGCCTGCTCCCCTCGTCCAACGGCAGCAAGAGGCATGCATTGAACTCGAGGGCGGATCGGCCTAGGTTTTTGCGAATGCCGACCCTCTTCCGCCGACTGGGTACGACAAGCCACGTCTCGCCACTCCGACGTCGCCTCAAGGCCGCCGGACTGGGAGATGCCACGTCGCTCATGCGACTGGCCGTCCGACGGGGCTGCCGATATTACGAAGATACGGTGGCAGGAGACGTGGCGGATCCGGGCAAAGACAGGGTTTCCAATGAGGAGCTCGCGATCGGTCTGCTGCATGGCAGCCTGGAGTGGTCCCCGGCGGTGATTCGGATGGGAGCTGCCGTGCTCGGCGCCCGAGGTAATGACCCGAGGAAGCTTGTAAGATTGGCTCGGATGGAACGTGCCGAAGCCGTCGTCCGCGAGCTGGCCGAGGTCGGCCGCAGTGTCGAACCCACCAACAGCTTCTGGTCGTCCCTCCTGGAGGAGCTTCCGAATCGCAGCCGTGTCCCCAGCGGGATCCTGCCGCATTCGACCCGATTCGTGGCGATGACCGGCATCACCCGGGAAGGTCGCGGAATCCGCACCCAATGGATCCGACCACAGGAAGTCCATGGATAACGCGACTCGAATACTGTGCTGCCTAGATCGGCATCTGGACCACGAAGTCCAGCTGATCCTGTATGGTCGAGCGGCTATCCAACTCGGCTTTCCCAGCGCTCCCGAGGCAGTCGCGCGATCTCTGGATGTCGATGCGATCATCCCTACCAGTCAGGTAGACGCGCTGGCGGCCGATCACGGGTTTTGGGATGCGCAAGAAGCTGCCAATGCGGAACTGGAGCCATCCGGCCTCTACATCACCCATCTTTTCCCGTCAGACATGGTGATTCTGCGGGCGAACTGGTTGGATCATCTGGTCGCCTTGAAACAACCATCAACCCGGTACGTGAGGCTGTATCGACCTGCGACCGTGGATCTCGTGCTCACAAAGATGATGCGCGGGCTGGATCCGCAGGATCTTGAGGACGCGGCTTTCCTCGGTCGGACCGGAGAGTTCTCACGCCGTGAGTTGGAACGTGCGCTTTGTGACGCGGTGATCCCGGACATTGCAGAGATCCGGGAGTCATTCGATGTCTGTCGACCTCGGGTGATGGAAATGGTGATTGGTTGAGCCCACGCCACTTCGATCCAAGGCACAGATCCCTCCCGAAATCCGCCGACTGCGGACACAACCGCCACTGTCAGTTTCCTGGATCCCGGAACCGACAACCGACCGCTGGAACCAGCCGCTGGGTCATAAGTCCGCCCGACAAGAACTCCGCCGCTGCCTCCGCGAGGTCGTGGCGGGTGGGCGCCGGGCGTCCTTGCCCGGGTGCCGTGTATTGATCGTTGATGCGCCCGCGGTAAGCGACAGAGCCGTCCGGACGGATCAGCACCGCCTCGGGCGTCCGGCATGCGCCGAACCGGCGCGCGACCCGGAAACCAGGATCGCGGAACGCCGGAAGCAACAGTCCGTACTCGCGCCGGTGCATTCCCACCTGCGCGTCCGACTCGAACGGACTGGCGTAGACGTACGCCACCGGCAGGCCTTCCGGACCGAACCGCGCTCCGAGGGATTCGATCTCGGGAAGGAAGCGGTTGGCGATCGGACAATCCACGGAAACGAAGACGAGCACGAGGCCGCGAGCGCCCTGAACCTTCATCAGCAACTGCTCCCGCCCATCGAGTCCGAGCAGCATCGGACCGCCACCGGAACCGCCGATGGCACACCCTGCCAGGGCCGACGCCATCAGACACAGCCACGCACGTCGTTTCATCCGGGAAAGGGCAGCTTTATCCGCAGATGACGCAGATGGCGCAGATAATCCGGGACTTGGATCGGATTGGCCCTGCACCCGCCGAGTGAGGATTCGGCCGGGTGCGAACCACGACTTTTCCGCCTGCTCATCTGCGCAATCGGCGCCATCTGCGGATAATGGAACTGCCCTTCCCAGGTTCATGGTTTTCCTCCGCGGTTGCGGAGCAGCAACGCATTCACGCCGTTTGTCCGCCAGGCATTCTGCAGTGCGGCGGGGATCTCGATCGCCGGCGGGCCCTGGCTGAACGAACCGAGCACGACATCGACATCCCCGTCTCCATCGGCATCCCCCGCATCCATCGTCAGCCAACGTCCGCGAGTCGCACCCTCGATCGTCCGTGCCTCGAATTTCAGGCCGCCGAGGTTCTCGAAGTGGACGAAGGCCTCGCTGGCGGCCCGTGCGTAGTCAGGAAAGAACGAGATCGCTGCCAGATCCCGGTCACCATCGCCATCGAAGTCCCGGGCCACGACCTTGAACGCGCCATGGAGCGGATGAAACCACCGCTCCGTGAAGCGGTAGCGACCGTCGTTCGCGAAGATCCGGACACCGTGGTAACGCTTGAAGGGCGACGGATACTCGCCGTTGTCGCCATTCGCGAGGACGAGGTCTTCGTGGCCGTCGCCATTCATGTCCGCGAGTTCGAAACCCACCGAGCCGAAGGCCGGATGGAACTCCAACAGGGTGCGGACCTGGAACTCGCCCTTCCCGTTGTTCTCGTAGAGGAACACCCCCTCGCGTCCCTGCGCCATCAGCACGATCAGGTCGGGATCGCCATCGTGGTCTACATCCCGGATCTCCGCATGAACGGCTCCCGGCTTGGGCATCAACTCATGCGCCGTATAGCCCCCGTCGACGCGTTGCTCATGCCACGCCAATCGACCGAGGTAATTCCCGAATCCACATACCAGCAGGTCCCGACGTCCATCGCCGTTCAGGTCTTCCGACAGGCATTGAACCGGACGCTCCAGTCCTTCGACCAACACCTGCAGTTGTCCGGTTCCATCCGCTCCGACCCGCACGAGCTTCCCGGCCGGGACATCGGACGGAAACACGCTCCCGATCAACGTCACCAGCAGTCGGTCGCCGTCCGGGATGCAGTGCACGGGTGCGCCGCCCAGATTCGATCGACGCAGGAGGGCACCTCGGTCGCCAAAGACCGCGAGCGAACCGGAGCCCGCGTCGCCGAGCCAGAGTTCGCGGCGGGCTTCGTCGATCTTCACCCACGTGGTCAGGGGCACCGACGACGGAAGGGTCAGCACCTCGACCGTGAAGCGGTCCGACACCGCCGTGATCGGCTTCCGCTCGGATGATGGCAGGGCCTCGACGGGGGCACGCCCCACGTAATAGGCCGTGATCGCGGTCCAGTCCTCGGCGGAGAGGACCGGTGCCGACGGGAACACGCCGGACTCCTCCAGGCGGCGTCCGTCCGGACGTCCCTCGGTCCGCATCCGGGCGACGCCGAGCATCGGCGCCATCCGTCGGAGCGTGTGATTCTGCCATGTGGCACGATCGAGGAGATCGGGTTCGGGGAACAGATGGCACGCAGCGCAGTGCTGGCGGGCAAGCGCTTCGCCACGATCCTGTCCCACCGCCGAAAACGTCGCTGCCAGAAGCAGCCCAATCGCCGTAGCCGACGACGTCAGGAGGCGGGATTCATGACCCAGCCTCGTTACCTCGGCCGCTACACGGTTCATCTTCCCCCTCCTTCCGGAGGCTTCATGCGCACCTCCTTCATCCCGGGTCCCACCTCGCTCCTTGTTCCCTTCCCTCCCGGCCACACCACCTCCACCGCCTTCGGCTCCGCCTCCAATCCCATCACCACCACACCTCCATCCTGGCTCCAATACCCGTTCCCTCCATGCGTCTCCCGTGCGGGCCCTTTGCGTCCACCCCCATACTCCACCCGCACCTTCGCTCCGTACGCTCCGCTCCTTCCCTCCAGCACCACCCGCAGGCCCACACGACCTCCCTCGTTCCGATAC
>CAIMMI010000098.1 GCA_903842505.1 uncultured Verrucomicrobiota bacterium
ATTGCAACGCATTTGCACATGGACAGGAACCAACAGATTCCGCTCGGACGCCGGCTTGCCGCCGTCCTCGTGATCCTTGGCCTCTTCCTCGTCTCCCTCGCCGCCGTCTCTCCGCTCACCCATCATCACCAACACGGCAATCCAGCCTGGGCTGACCATGCCCATGCGGGCTGCGGCCACCATCATCATGCCCACACAGAGGCAGCCGCAACCAGCGCACCGGAGGATTCTGCCGGACTTCCCGCCCCGAACGACGACGAAGCCGCCTGCGGGTTCTGCGTCCTCTTGATGGGGGCACCAGCACCGCTCGCCATCGACTTGCCGACCGTCGGTCGACCGACTCGGATCGCGTGGGTCAAAGGTTTCAGTTCACCCCCTGTTTCCTGCTGTCATCTGTCCAACCCCTCCGGACGCGGCCCGCCGGTCTGAACCCACCCGCCATCTCCGGACTCCGCTCCGGCCCCATGGCCCTGCATCAGGGATAGGCAAGCGGCCTTCCCGAATCACCCGTGAGTCCTCCACGCACTCACGGATGACCTCACTCCCGCATGCGTCCGAGCATGCTCCACTCCGTCCACTCGTCCCTGCCTTGAAAACCCGTCTGGAATCATCCTGCCCTGAAGTCCCGTCCGAAAGACCGGGAACGGCCGCACGCGCCTTCACGCTCATCGAACTGCTGGTGGTCATCGCCATCATCGCCATCCTGGCGGGACTCCTTCTGCCTGCCCTGTCCTCCGCGAAGAGTCGCGCCCGTCAGACGGCGTGCACGTCGAACCTGCGACAGGTCGGCCTGGGCATCCAGATGTACGCCGAGGATTACCGGGGATACTTTCCCGAGACCACCCACGGCGGACCGACGAATACCTCCTGGATCTACACGCTCGCCCCGTACGTCGGAAACGTTGCCTCGATCCGGATCTGCCCCTCGGACCCCAAGGGCCGGGTGCGCCGCACCAATGACGCCTCCAGCTATATCCCGAACGAATACCTCGCCGTCGACCGACGCGACCCGCTCGGCCGGGTGATTGAGTCATTCCGCCGAATGGACCAACTGCGGAACCCCACCGAGACGATCAGCGTGTTCGAGATCTCTGACAGCAAGGACGCCTCGATCTACAACGATCACACCCACTCGCGGAACTGGTTCAAGGGTTGGTCCGCGGTAACCGACGACATCGCACCGGATCGTCATCGGACCGGCAACGCCAATGCCGATCATTCCAGTGGGTCGGCGAGCTACCTTTTTGCCTGCGGCCACGTGGTGTCCCTCAAGGCCTCGGCGCTCAAGCAGCGGGTGGACCGCGGTGAGAACATTGCCCTGCCGCCGGAATGAACCGGCCGGCTCACCACCCCCCGATATCCTTCCTTTCCGCGAATACAGCCGATCCATCAACGACCATGAAAAACACCCTGATTGCATCCATTGCGATGGCCGCCGCCCTGAGCGCCCACGGCCAGACGTACATCAACGACGGTCACGTCGACATCGGCATCGGCTACGCAGCCGGTGAGTTCGACCTGCACGTCCACCAGACACTCCCCATCGAGGCCGAATACGCCCCCGAGGAGGCGATCTTGCGCGTCGGCGAAGCCGGGTTCGTCACCTCGCCCGGCGGCGCCTTCACCCCGATCCTCGGTCCGAGCGGCTCGTCCGCCTGGGTGATCCCGAGTTCGCAGGTTGCCGGCCTTCCCTTCCTCGGATTCGGAACCGAGGAACTCGTGGAAGCCGAATGGCTCAGCAACATCACCCTGAGCCTGACAGCGGTGAACGGCCCCGGCGCCCTCTCGATCTGGTCGGTGGGCAGCTTCGGAACGCCGACCGTCCTGGCGAGCTCTGCCGACGGGATCTCGACCTCCGACAAGCTGTCACTGGTCCCGGGAAGCCACGGACACTTCAACCTCGGCTTCACCCAGCCTGGCTCGTATGAGGTGACCTTTGAGGCGGCGGGGATTCACGCCACCGACGGGGCGAAGCTCAGCACGCCCGCCACCTATCGGTTTGAAGTCGTTCCGGAACCGTCGACCTGGGCACTCCTTGGCCTCGGCACTGCCGCCCTGCTCTTCGGTGCGAAGCGCGCCCGTCGTTGAATCCTTTGCCTGACCCAAGCCGCTCCCCGGCGAAGCCGCCGGGGAGCCAGAAATTTCAGCTACCGAAAACCCGATGACCGCCTTTCCGCGCCGGATTGCCCCCTGGATTCTTGGCTCCTGGATCCTGGCAACCTCCGCGTCCGCCGCCGACCCAGTCATCCTGCGCAACCAACACGTCGACCTGCGCATCGTCGATCGCCCAGGTGAATCCAACCGCCTCGGCTTGGTCATCCACGACACCGACTCGGGAACCAACCTGGCATCCACGAACGCTATCCTCGAAATCCCGACCGCGGCACGGATCGAATTGCCCGACGGCTTCGAGGTTCTCGGTCCCGTGGGCTCACCGCTGTGGATCCTCCCCCAGAGCCAGGATCCTCAATTGATGTACCTCGGCTTCTCGGCGGAGGGCATCCCCGCCGGCACCTTTGATCCGCGATTCACCGTGAACCTCGTCCGAGTCGAGGGCCCGGGAGACTTCTTCGCCTGGCAGTTCGACACGTTCGCCAACCTCGTCATGGCCATGAATTCGCGCGACGGGGTCTCCAGCGACGACAGCTTCCAACAACTCACCGGGGGACATCAGCACTTCAACTGGGGCTTCAACGCACCCGGCGTGCACGAGGTCGTCCTCAAGGTCTCCAATCGCATCGCAGGGACGACCAACGTCGTGGAGTCCGGCGAAGTCCAAGTCCGCTTCGGAGTCCAGCCCTACACCCTCGTTACCCCGGCCGTTGCGGCCTTCTTTTCCGCCCCGTCGTGGTCCGCGGACCTCTTGCACTGCACGCTCTCGGGCACGCCGGGCCGCCGGTATGCCCTCGAAACTTCATCCGACCTGCAGAACTGGACGCCAGCAGGCGAAGCCACCCCTGGCCCGACCGGAACCACCTCGGTCCATCTCGTCGCCACCGTTGGTCACCGATTCCTGCGGGCGTTGACGCCCCGTTGATCCGAGGTCGGGAAAACAAAACGCCGGCCCTGGGACTCGCCATGGGCCGGCGTGAATCGGATCAAGCACCCCGAAAGTCCGGGGGCCCTCATCGGCTCTACTGCGAACCCGCTCCCGACATGGTCCGGGTGGACCGCTCCTGCATCCAGTAGACGTCCGGGTTACCCGGCGACGGCTGGTCAAGCGGACGATCGCTCTTGGTCAGCGGCGGGATGGTGCGCGCGTCCTTCCAACGGCGGATCTCCGAATGACCATCGGCGAAGGACATGCCACCGGCCTTGCCGTGGTAGCTCGCCGGATAGTCGACGATCTTGTACCGCCCCGGCGCGGACGGATAACCCGCCATGTCGACCACGAAGTAGCCGTCGTTGATCGAGTCCTGCCGCTCGTCGAGGAGAACGAAGGTCATCGACGGGCCAGGATTGTTCATGTCGGTCGTCTTCCGGAAAACCGTCCAGCCGGGTCCGGAGTTGTTCCAACCGGGTCCGCCCACCCAGTTGTTCATCGACATCGAGCGGATGCGCGGAACCTTCTGCTTTTGATTGTTGATCCCAATCGAGGTGTCCGACGGACACTTCCAGATACCCTTTGCCCCGCCGCAGTACTTCCACAGAGGGCTCTTGAAGGTGTAGTTCGTGTGGTTCCAGTTGTTGGGGTCGCTGGGATTGTTCAGCGAGAGCCAGCTGCCCGCCGTCCAATTGGGAACTTCCCTGGATGTACCCGGCGGCGTCCAGTTGGCCGCGCCCACCAAACTCTCATTGTTGTCCTCGGCATACAGACGCCACGCCAGCGTCAGTTGCTTGTGGTTGTTCATGCACAGGATGCCCTGGGCCTTCGCTTTCGCGTTTCCAAGCGCCGGGAGCAGCATCCCGGCGAGGATGGCAATGATCGCAATCACCACCAGCAACTCGATCAACGTGAAGGCTCGTCGCCTCCGACCAGAACGGGCAACCCGCAGTCCGGGACCCGAAACCATAGGGTAACGCATAGGCTTTTTCTTTCGTCGACCGCGTAGATGCGCCGGCAGGACGCCTCGGGAGCAGTCTTGTGTGTGGGGACAACCAAACAGTAGGAACTTCTTGCCCAGATTGTCAACGCGCCAACTGGGCCGGTAGAACGCGTCCTGATATTGCCCCCCGCCTCAAACGGGGCTGCAACGTCCTCGTTGTCCTTCAAACCCCATTCCCAAGGCGACGAGGACGTCGCCACCCCGTTCCTTGTTTTCACGCGGGGGCTGGACGCCCGCGATCCGCCTGGCTCCCTCTCCCAGTGCCTTCACCCCAGGCGCTCGCGACCGGTCTCTCCCGAGTCGGGCTCCTTCCAGAACTCAATCGCGTCGTCGCCCTCCTGCCAGGAGAGCAAAACCTCGCGACCTGCCCGAAGTGCAGGGAACCCAACCAACCCCTGGTCGAGGTCCTCGATCTGGATACCCCGTCGATTGAACTGGTCCACGAAGCCCCGCATCCGGTCGAGGTTACGCACCCAGTCGTCGACTCGGGTCCCCCCTTGGTCGCCGTGGTCGTGGAGCAGTTCGGCCAGCCTTTCGTCCTGTCGCTGGAGGGTCTGGCGCAACAGGCGGATTTCCACCAACCACCGGGTCACCTCCGGAAGAAGCGCTTGCGCCTCCGCCACCGAATAGTGATGGCGGTAACGGCGTTCCTTGAAACCGTCCTCCCCACTCATTTCGGAGCCGCCTCCAGTTTCTTGCGAATTTCAGGAGATGGATCCAACTCCAGTGCCTTCGTCCAGTGGGCACGCGCCTCGGGCAGGCGGTTCAGGGCTGCCAGGATATCTCCCAGATGGTCCAGCACGGTCGAATCCGGTTCATCCGCCATCAACTGGGCGGCCTTCTCCATGTACGGAAGCGCCTCCTCGGATTTCCCCATCCGGTGCAGGACCCACGCGAGGCTATCCTGATAGGCGGCATTCTCAGGTTCCGCCGCGACCGCCTTGCGGATCATCTCCAGTGCCCGGTCCAGATTCACGCCTCGATCCGCCCAGGTATAACCCAGGTGATTCAAGGCGGGCGCGAAGTCCGGGTTCAACTTCAGGGACTGCTGCAGTCGGGACTCCGCATCCGCCGACCGACCGGCCTCCTCCATCGCGGCCCCCACCTGGAATTGGAACCGGTGGTCCAACAAGCGGGCATCCCCCTCCGCCAGCTTTTCCGCTGTCAGGAAGGCCTCCACCGCCGCGTCGTAACGCTTCGCCCGCCCCAGCGCCAAGGCATGCAGGAATTCCAACCGGAAACTGGGCTTCATGCGCGTCCGGGCCCGCTCCGCGGCTTCCACCGCAGCCGTCGGCTTGCCCACGGTCAGCAATGCGGAAATCAGGTCCACGTTGGACCCCTCATGGCTCGGATCCAGCAACAGGGCCTTCTCAAACCATTCCACGGCCTTCTCGAACTGCCGCCGTTCATAGGCAATCGCCCCCAGATAGTAGGGAGGGAGCGGATTGCTCGGACTCTCACGTCGCAAGATATCCAACTGGGTGACGGCATCGTCGAGACGCCCAGCCCGCAGGTAGATCTCGGCCAGCTTGGCAGCCGCCATGGCCCCTCCGGAACCGCCCGATCGCAATTGCTGGAGGATCTTCTCCGCCTCGGCAGATCGGCCCAACGCCGTGTTCCGGTCCGCCAACCGCATCAGGACCGCACCTTCCGTCGGCTTCAACTCCGCAACCCGGTCCAGGGCGGCCATCGCCCGGGGCCGAGCCCTCTCCGCGACGGCCGGTGCCCGGTCGACCAGTTGACCGTACAACTCGGCCAGATCGAGTTGGAAAATGGGGTCATCCGGCTGTTGCTTCTCGGCTTCCGCCAGAAGCGTCATCGCCTCCTCGGCCCGCCCCGACTCCACCAGCAAACGGCCGAGGGACGCATAGGCCCCCAAGCGGGAGGCCTGATCGCCCAGTCCCTTGCGGTAGGCTCCGATGGCGTCGTTGGTCCGGCCCGACTGGACGTAGGCCAGTCCCAGAAGCGACCAGACCGTGCCAACCACCGGTTTGCCCGACTGGCTGCTGACCCGCTCCAAGACGGCAATGGCTGCCGGATTCTCACGCCGGATCAACCGGCGACGCGCCACCTCCAGCGCCAGCGGGACGTTGGCCGGATCGGCCTCCACAGACCGCGCCCAGTAATCCAGCATCCCACCCGAATCGTCCCGCATCTGGCGGACAATGCCCGCCGCGTAGGCCGCATGGGCTTTCGCCCGACGTTCCATTTCCGCGTCCGAAAGCCACGGCGGCGCGGCGCCCACGGAGGGCATTACCTCGATTTCCACCGTCCCCCCATCCGGTTTCCCAACGGAGCGGGAGGGGGTGCGACACCCGGTCAACGCCAGCAACAGGCCGGCGAGGGCGACGAAAGGGAGGCTGGAATGCCGCATGATCCGTACAAAAAAGCAAAAGCGCGGTCGCGCAAGGCGAGACCGCGCGGGAAAGCAAAACCGGTCAGACCGGCAGCCGTCGTTACTTCTGCCAGGTACGCTTCTTGTGGCGGTTCTGGCGGAGCTTCTTCCGGCGCTTGTGCTTGTTGATCTTCGCTTTCCGGCGTTTCTTCAGTGAACCCATAGTATTCGTTTCTCCAGAGAATCAGTACACTACCTTGTTGAGCGGATACTCAATGATCCCTTCCGCCCCGGCGGCCTTCAGTTGCGGGATCAATTCACGGACCACCGCTTCATCGATGACGGTTTCAACCGCCACCCAGCCCGACTGGCTCAAACTGGACACCGTGGGATTACGCAAGGCGGGCAGCGATTGCAAGAGCTGTGGCAAGTCACCCGACTTGATGTTCATCTTCAATCCCACCATTCCCTCCGCCTGGATCGCCCCCCGGAGGAGCATCGCAATGGTCTCGATCTTGTGCTTTTTCCAGCCGTCCTTCCACGAATCCTTGTTCGCAACCAGGCGCGGTGTGGACACCAGAAGCGTGTCCACGATCCGAAGCTTGTTCGCGCGGAGCGACGACCCGGTCTCCGTCACGTCCACGATCGCATCCACCAACTCCCGGGCCTTGACCTCGGTCGCGCCCCACGAGAATTCCACGTCCGCCTTGACCTTGTGCTTCCGCAGCCAGCTCTTGGTCAACCCCATCACCTCCGTGGCAATCCGCTTCCCCTCGAGGTCCTTGACGGTCTGGATCGGCGATTCCTCCGGAACCGCCAGCACCCAGCGCGTCGGCTGACGCGTCGCCTTGCTGAAAACGAACTCACCCACCTCGTGCACCTTGCCGGCCACACCGTTCTCAACAATCCAATCGTGACCGGTCAACCCCGCGTCCAGGTACCCCAGCGAAACATACCGACCGATCTCCTGCGCTCGGATCAGCCGAATCTGCAATTCCGCGTCGTCGACGTAGGGTTCATAGCTGCGGCTGGAAACCGTGATGTTCCAACCCGCCTTGGCGAACTTTTCCAAGGTCGCGTCCTGCAACGAACCCTTGGGAAGGCCCAGTCGCAGTTTCGGTGCCGGTGCAGATGCCGTGGACGTCTTGCTCATGCCTTTTCAGTGTCAGCCGGGAGGATAACGATCCCACCCCGCCGTGAGCGCGACCATGTGCCAGAGTTGATCCCTCGCGGCCAATCTTTTTTCCCGCGCCAACCTTCACCAGGCGTCTCTTGCCTCCGCCCCGATCCCCGAACGGTAGCGGAAGGGACCTCACGAACCGATCCCGTAACCACTCGCCCAGGTCTCGCCACACCTGAGGCAAACGCCGCCGATC
Source organism: uncultured Verrucomicrobiota bacterium (assembly GCA_903842505.1). Classification (GTDB taxonomy): domain Bacteria; phylum Verrucomicrobiota; class Verrucomicrobiia; order Limisphaerales; family UBA9464; genus UBA6176. The sequence continues at coordinate 7,758 of CAIMMI010000098.1, forward strand.
AACGCAGGAATGGCTGCGGTGCCAGGATCGTATTGCCACCCGGCTTGGGCAGCATCTTCCAACTCGCCAGCTTCCCTTCACGGAACGACAACTCCGCACTGATATACGTCCGAATGTTGATGTCCCGATCCAAAAAGCGATCGAGATACGTGGTCCCGTCCTTCCGCGTCACCTCCCGGTAATTCCACGAAAGGTAGTCATCCGTCGTTGTGCCCTCATACAGCCACGTCGTGACCTCGCCGCTGGCATCACCGCTCCGCAGGACTTGCGCCGCCCTGCCCCACGCGATGTAGATCGCATCCTCACTCATCCCCACCCGGATCTGCCCCTGATCCACCAGCGACTGCGTCTCCGCCGGCAGCGCTGCGTAAGCCGTCGCCTTTTCGGTGCGCCGCCGTGCAATCTGCCTGGGATCCGTCGGAGCCGAGGTGGCGCATCCCGCCACCAACCAGCCTGCCGCCGCGCAAACCAGGACCGTCAATAGCGCTCGCTTTCCTCCGGGGACCAAATCCGACCAATTCTTCATGCGTCAGGCGTGAGGCTGGACCGCGGGTGCCCCCCGATGCAAGACCCCGGCATGCCTTCCGAAGTGTCCCGCGCACACCCCCACGCGCCGGCCCATCCCGCCAACCCCTCGCGCCCGCTCAAAGACGGACCATGATTTGCATCCGCGTGTCGCACCTGCGACACGGCATTGCAAATCGCCCCCCTTTCCAGCCTCAGAAGGCACAGGCGGGGAACGGCCACCCGCCCCCCGAAACCGTTCTCCTGGGGGCCTCCCGATGCAGGCGCCTGATAAACCGTTTGCTGCCACTGGACACCGACCATATCGTCCGCACACGTATGAATTCAGCGTCGCCTTCGACCAGCAACACCTGGCTGCTCCTCACCTTCCTCACCGTTTTCTCGTGGGGTGTCTACGGCATCCTCCTCCACAAGGGCCAGACCCTCATGCAACCCGTGGGCGGTGCCCAGATCCCGGCTGCGATCCTCCGCTACAAGGCATTCCTCTTCGTTGGCGTCGCCTACTTCCTCGTCGCCGTACTGGCCCCGCTCTTCCTGCTGATGTCGAAGGGGCAGGCTTTCTCCGGGTACACCTCCAGCGGTGCCGCCTGGTCCCTGATCGCGGGAATCGCAGGTGCCATCGGCGCTTTCGGGGTCCTGCTCGCCTTCGCCGAAGGCGGCAAGCCCCCCGCTGTCATGTCCATCGTGTTCGCCGGTGCACCGCTCGTGAACGCACTCATCGGCACGATCCTGCACCCGCCCGCGAAGGGCTGGGGATCGGTGAAGCCCCAATTCTGGATCGGCATCCTGCTGGCCGTGACCGGCGGATTCCTCGTGGCCCGATTCAACCCGGGAAGTCCGGCACCCGCCGCCAAGCCGACGGCCGGCAACGCCCCGACCGCGAAACCCAGCCAATCCTGATCCGTGGTCTCGGCTCCGGCCATCGCCCGGGACGCTTCGATACTGGGAGCCCTGCGGGGACTCCTGGTGGAACTGCGCGATCGCAATCCGTTCTACGCTGCCAAGCTCCGACCGATAGACCGTCCCCCACTCCCTTCCAGCCTCTCGGATTTTGCCGCGCGGTTCCCGTTCACGACCAAGGCAGAACTGGTGGAGGACCAGGCCGCACATCCTCCCTACGGAACGGCACACTCGGAGCCCCGTGAACGCTTTACCCGCTGTCACCAGACGAGCGGGACGACGGGCGCCCCGCTGCGTTGGCTGGATACGCCCGAGTCGTGGGCGGCCATGACGGAGGACTGGGTGGAGGTTCTCCGGCAGGCTGGGGTCCAGGCTCAGGATCGAATCCTCTTTGCCTTCAGCTTCGGACCCTTCCTGGGGTTCTGGCTGGCGTTCGAGGCAGGCCTCCGCATGGGGGCCCTCTGCATTCCGGGCGGCGGCATGGGAACCGCCCTCCGCGCCCGGGTCCTGCTGGAGAACGGCTGCACCGTCCTCTGCTGCACGCCGACCTATGCCTTGCATCTGGCCGAAGTTCTCCGTTCTGAAGGTCTCGACCCGCTCGACAGCCAGGTGCGCCTCGTCGTGGTGGCCGGCGAACCCGGCGGCAGCCTGCCCGCCACGCGCAAGCGCCTGGCAGAGGCATGGCCCGGAGCCCGGGTCTTCGACCATCATGGAATGACGGAAGTAGGTCCGGTGACCTACGACGATCCGCGCCATCCCGGAAATCTCGTCATCCTCGAGCGAAGCTTCTACCCCGAGGTGGTCCACCCGGAAACCGGCCATCCGCTTCCAGAGGGTTCCACCGGGGAACTCGTACTCACGACCCTCCGCCGACGCGCCTGCCCCCTGCTCCGCTATCGGACAGGCGACCTGGTCCGACTGGTTCGAACGCCGTCGGGAGCCACTCTGGAGGGAGGAATTCTGGGACGCACGGACGACATGGTGGTCATCCGCGGCGTCAACGTGTACCCCTCCGCCATCGAACAACTCATCCGGGAATTCCCGGAAGTCTCGGAATACCGGGTTACCCTCGACCAACTTTCGGCGCTTCCAGAGCTTTCCATCGAGATCGAGGCTCCCACCTCGATCGCCAGCCTCGTCTCGCAGCGCCTTCAATCGACCCTGGCACTCCGGATTCCCGTCGAATCCGTCCCGGTTGGATCGTTGCCGCGCTTCGAACTGAAGGCGAAGCGTTGGCGCCGGATCCGCTGATCCACCACCCCATCGCATGCCGTTCCCTCCTGAATCCACGTGTCCGATGCGGGTGTGCAGAAGCCTGATGGAGGTCATCAGCAACAGCCTCAATCACACTTCCCAAAAAAACCCCTTTCCCCAAGAGGCATCCGACCTCACATTCGCCCGTCTTTTTCTATGGACGTAAGACTTCCGAACATCGGCGATGGAGCCGAAGGCTCCGTGGTGAGCATTGTCGTCAAGCCCGGCGACACCGTCACTGCGGGCCAGACGATCATCGAGGTGGAAACCGGCAAGGCCGTTGCTGGAGTTCCGTCTCCTGCCGCAGGCACCGTCGGCGAGATCAAGGTTACCCAAGGCCAGAAAATTGGCCCGGGTGCCGTGATCCTCACGCTCGTTGGTGCTTCTGGCGGCGCGCCCACCCCAACTTCCACCCCCAAGCCCTCCCAGTCCGCCGCGCCGCGCCGCGCCGCGGCTGCGGCACCCGTCGATGATGACGACGACGGTCCCGTGGACGATGGAGCCGAGGAGGGCCCCGTGCCCGCCGCCTCGCCCTACGTCCGCAAGGTCGCCCGCGACCTCGGCATCAAACTCTCCCGCGTCCGCGGATCAGAGTCCGGTGGCCGGGTCACGATCGAGGATCTCGGCCGATATATTGCCCGACTCGAGCGCAAGATCGCACGCGCCGGCCGTTACGCCGAGGAACCGAAGGGACTGGCGTTTGAACCGGTCAATGTCGACTTCGCCCAGTACGGTCCAGTGACCTCCGAACCCCTCAGCCAACTCCGCAAGGTCATTGCGGCCCGCATGGTTGAGAACAAGGTCTCCCTGCCGCACGTCACGCAATTCGACGAGGTCGACATGACCCGCATCGAATCCCTGCGCGCAGCCCACAAGGCCGCCTACGAAAAGGCCGGAGCGAAGCTTTCGCCGACGCCCTTCATCATCAAGGCCCTCGTCGCCGCGCTCCAGAAGCATCCCCGCTTCAACAGCAGCCTCAACGAAGTCACCGAGACCCTGATCCTGAAGCAGTACTTCCACATCGGGATCGCCGTGGACACCGATGTCGGTCTGCTCGTCCCCGTCCTCAAGGACGCCGACAAGAAGTCGCTGCTCGAGATCGCCAAGGAACTCTCCCAGATCGCCGAGAAGGCCCGGGACCGCAAACTGGGGGCTGCGGACATGCAGGGCGGCACTTTCACCATCTCGAATCAGGGCGCCATCGGCGGTGGTCATTTCACGCCGATCATCAATAAGCCGGAAGTCGCGATCCTCGGCATCGGTAAAACCGCCCTCAAGCCGGTCGTCGTCGGCAAGACCGGCATCGAAGCCCGCCCGTTGATGCCCATCACGATCAGCTATGATCACCGGATCATCGATGGCGGTGCCGCCGCCCGGTTCACGGTTGACCTCGTGAAAGCCCTTCAGGAGTTCTCCGAGGGCGACGTCAAACTCTGAACCTGCGCCCAAATGGAACTTATCCAGACTGACATCGTCGTCGTCGGCGCAGGCCCCGGTGGTTACGCCGCCGCTTTCTACGCTGCGGACCTCGGCAAGAAGGTCATCCTCGTCGAGCGCGATCCCCGCCTCGGGGGCGTGTGCATGAACCGCGGGTGTATCCCGTCCAAGGCCCTGCTCAACGCCTCGCACGTCATCGACGCTGCCAAGGAGGCCGCCCACCGCGGCATCTACCTCGGCGAACCCCGGATCGAACTCGACCAACTCCGCGCCTGGAAGGAATCCATCCTCCAGAAACTCGGCCAGGGAATCGCCGGCCTCGCCCGCATGCGCGGCGTGACCGTCATCCACGGAAAGGGCCATTTCGAGGATTCCACTACCCTGCGCGTCGAGACCAGCGACGGCCAGAAGTACCTCCGGTTCGAGAAGGCGATCATTGCGGTCGGCTCCCGCCCCGCCCTGCCCCGCGCCTTCGACCTCGGCAATCCCCGGGTCATGACCTCCACCGAAGCCCTCGAGGTGCCCGAAATTCCGGAGAACCTCCTCGTCATCGGCGGCGGTTACATCGGCATGGAACTCGGCACGGTGTACGCGTCGCTCGGTTCCAAGGTCACGGTGATCGAAGCCATGGAGGGAATCCTGGCCGGCGCTGACCCGGACCTCGTCCGTCCGGTTGCGGCCTATGCCAAGAAGGCCTTCAAGGAAGTGCGCCTCAAGGGCAAGGTCCTGAAGATGGCCACAGCCGGGAAACAGGTGAAGGTCGTCTCCGAACACGAAGGCAAGACCGTCGAGGAACTCTACGATCGGGTCCTCGTCTCCGTCGGCCGCGTCCCCAACGGTCAGGACATGGGCCTTGAGAACACCAAGGTCGAGCGCGACGACAAGGGCTTCATCAAGGTCGACGAGCGGATGGCGACCACGGATCCGAACATCCTCGCCATCGGTGACATCGCCGGCGGAATCCTCCTGGCCCACAAGGCCTCGAAGGAAGCCCGCATCGCCGTCGACAATCTGGCCGGAGAAGGCCAGGCCGTGAACCGCGACTACGTCATTCCCGCGGTGGTCTTCACGGACCCTGAGGTGGCCTGGGTCGGACTCACCGAGCAGGAAGCCAAGCAGAAGGGCATCGCTGTCGAGGTCGCCAAGTTCCCGTGGGGAGCTTCCGGCCGCGCCCTGACGTTCGACCGCACGGACGGCATGACCAAGTTGATCCTCGAACCCGAGACCCATCGCGTTCTGGGTGTCGGCATCGTCGGCCATGGAGCTGGCGAATTGATCGGCGAGGGCACCGTCGCGGTGGAAATGGGCGCCACGGCCAATGATCTGGCTGCAATCGTCCACCCGCATCCGACGCTGTCCGAGACGGTAATGGAAGCGGCCGAGGCGTTCTTCGGACACTCCACCCACGTCCACACGCGCAAGCGCGAGGCGCACTGATCAGCCCATGCTGCTGATCATCGATAACTACGACTCGTTCACCTTCAATCTCGTCCAGTATCTGGGCGAATTGGGGGTGGAAATGCAGGTCCATCGCAACGACCAGATCCAGGTCGACCAAGCGCTGGCCCTGCGTCCTGAGCGTATCCTGATCTCGCCCGGCCCCTGCTCTCCGCGGGAAGCCGGGCTCTCCAACGACATGATCCGCGCGTTTGGTGAGCGCGGCATTCCAGTCCTCGGGGTCTGTCTCGGGCACCAGTGCATCGCCCATACGTTCGGGGCGCAGGTCGTCGTGAACTACCGGATGATGCACGGCAAGGTCTCTCCGATTCACCACAACGGTCAGGGTGTCTTCGAAGGGCTTCCCAACCCCTTTCCCGCCACCCGGTACCACTCGCTGGTCGCCAAGCGTGACACCATTCCCGACTGTCTGGAACTCACTGCCTGGACCGCCGAGGACGAAGTCATGGGACTCCGCCACCGCCACCTGCCGATCCACGGCGTCCAATTCCACCCCGAGAGCATCCTCTCGGAGCACGGCCACGATCTCCTGAAGAATTTCCTCCGCCTACCGTCCCCGGTCCGCGCCTGAAATTCCCCTGCGGGTAGGTTGTTCACTTCCGACGACCGACCGTTCATCGACGGTCGAAGCCCCGGCCCACACGGTCGCAGGAATTCCTTGAACCCTTCAGCCTGGAAAAGGCGGTTGGATCCACAGATTGCACCGATTACACGGATTGGAAGCCAGTTGAGGGAGGCTGTCGTTTCACCCTGCGGGTGACATGGAAACGGCGAAGCGGTGGGGCCTCTGGTTCCAGTCCATCTGTGAAATCGGTGAAATCGGTGGATAACCCAACTGCCGGTTTCAGGGTCAGTCGTTACC
>CAIMMI010000099.1 GCA_903842505.1 uncultured Verrucomicrobiota bacterium
ACGGTCGGCGATCGCTGGCAAATTAGGTTAACGCATATGGGCCCATGGCCTGACGCCGTTTTCTTTCCGGGGTGGGGCGCGAGACTCCGCACCGGTGGGGCGAGTGTCCTCACGAGCCGATTGGGAGTCCCGAGTTCCAAGATTCAAGTTTCAAGCCCCAGCCTGCTTGAATCTGAAAACTTCGAACTCTGGCCCGCCGCCAAACCGACACAAAAAACCACTTGTCCCATGACCGACTCAGCGCATCGTTGCGCCCGTGCTCGAACGCGCGATTGACTCCGGCGCCTCCGCCGACCGCCCCTCAGCTTCTCGTCCCTCACGTCGTCCACGCCCCCCCGCTGCCCCCATTCAGGCCCCGAAGCAACACATCAAGAACTACGTCCTCGACACCAACGTCCTCCTCCACGACCCCAACGCCCTCCTGAACTTCCAGGACAACCAGGTCCTGGTCCCCATCGAGGTCATCGAGGAGATCGACAAGTTCAAGCGCGAGACCAGCGAACGCGGCCAGAACGCCCGTTCCGTCTCCCGCCGCCTCGACACCCTCCGCGCCCAGGGCTCCCTCTCCAAGGGCGTCCCCCTCAGCAATGGCGGCACCCTGCGCATCATCTTCGAATCTCCCTCCCGCCGCGGTGGCCCCACCCTCCCACCCTCCAACGGCTCCGTCGATTCGCGCATCCTGGCCCTTGCCCTCGCCGTCCAGGCCGAGGATCGATCGAACCCGACCATCCTCGTCACCAAGGACATCAACCTCCGCCTCAAGGCAGACGTCTACGGGTTGCCCGCCGAGGACTACGAGACCGACCAGGTCAACCTGAAGGATCTCTACACCGGCTTCTTCGAGGTCTCCGCTCCGGCCAGCAGCCATACAAGCTTCCGACTCCACGGCGAGATGCCGATGCCCGAGGGCCCCGTCCGCTATCCGAACCAATACTGCACGGTCTTCGAGGAAGGCGCCGGCAAACGCTCCGTCCTCGGCCGCGTCAACGCCGACGGCAACCGCATCGTCGCCCTCAACGACGTCCAGAATGTCTGGGGCATCAAGCCCCGCAACCGCGACCAGCACTTCGCCCTCGACGCCCTTCTCGACGACCGGATCAAGCTCGTCACCCTCATGGGCAAGGCCGGCACCGGAAAGACGCTCATCGCCCTCGCCGCCGGCCTGAAGAAGACCGTCACCGACCGCGAGTTCCGCCGCCTCGTTGTCGCCCGTCCCACCATCGCCATGGGCAAGGAACTCGGCTTCCTCCCGGGTTCCCTCGAAGAAAAGCTGTCACCCTGGATGCAACCCATCCACGACGCCCTCGAAATGCTCGGCGACCTCAACATGGGACGCGAGCACGGCCGCACCACAGACCTCCTCCGATCCGGCACCATCGTCGTCGAGGCCCTGTCCTATATCCGCGGACGCTCCATCGCCCACCAGTACATGATCGTCGACGAGGCCCAGAACCTCACCCCGCTCGAGGTCAAGACGATCATCACGCGCGTCGGCCAGGGCACGAAGATCATCCTCACCGGCGACCCGTACCAGATCGACAACCCGTACGTCGACGCCGGCTCCAACGGCTTCACCTACGTCGTGAACCGCTTCCGCGGACAGTCGATCTCCGCCCACGTCGAACTCTCCAAGGGCGAACGCTCCGAACTCGCCGAGACCGCGGCGAATATCCTCTAGCCGTAGCTGCTGGGGAGTCCCAAGTCTCAAGATTCAAGTTTCGCCCCAGCCTGCTTGAAACTTGAATCTGAAAACTTGCGACTTTGAGCAACGGCTCGACAGATTCTCGCCCCACCCCTCGACTGCTCCCGCATCCGGTGGGGCGAGTGTCCCATATGCGTTAACCTAAAAAATCTACCAAAGCCCCCGTGAAAACGACAATCTCACGCCATGGCTTCCGATACAGACGCGCTTCCTGAGGAGTGGGAGATACTCGCTACCTGGCTTCCTTCCAATCTC
>CAIMMI010000100.1 GCA_903842505.1 uncultured Verrucomicrobiota bacterium
CTCCTCACGTCGGCAGCTACGGACACAGCGTAGCCGACGACGTCAGGAGGCGGGCCTGCGGAGAGTTCCCAGTTGCCAGTCGCCAGACTCCAGCAAGTTCCTATCCCTGCCTCCTCACGTCGGCAGCTACGGACACGGCGTAGCCGACGACGTCAGGAGGCGGACCCCAGGAGGTTTCCCGGTCGCCAGTCGCCAGACCCAAGCAAGCTCCTATCCCTGCCTCCTCACGTCGGCAGCTACGGACACGGCGTAACCAACGTCAGGAGGCAGGGCCGGGAAAGTTCTCCCCCCTTCGAACTACCCCACATTCCATCCGCAGGGTTAACCTCCGGCGTCGATGAACTCCCCGACCCCACCCGCCACTGGTCCGGTCCTTGAACGTCGGCTCGGGCTGCTCCCGGCCTCGGCCCTCAACATGGCCAACATGCTGGGTGCCGGTCCGTTCATCACCATCTCCACCCTCATGTCGGCCATGGCCGGGCCGCAGTCGATGCTCGGTTGGATCGTCGCCCTCCTGATCGCGATCCCCGACGGCATGATCTGGAGCGAACTTGGGGCCTCGATGCCCGGCTCCGGCGGCACCTACCGCTACCTCCGCGAGGGATTCGCGAAGCTCGGATGGGGTCGCCTCATGGGATTCGTCTTCCTCGTCCAACTACTCATCAGCGGTCCGCTCGAGATCGCCTCCGGTTACATCGGCTTCCTCCGTTACCTCGACTACCTCTGGCCCGGGACCCTCGCCGACGGCATGCCGACGTGGCGCGGCGCGGTCATCGTCACCGCACTCGGCCTCGCCCTCATCGCCCTCCTCTACCGTCGCATCGACAGCATCGGAAAACTCCTCGTCGGAATCTGGATCGGCGTCCTCATCGCCGTCGCCGGGGTCCTCATCACCGGCGCGATGCACTTTGATCCGAAGCTCGCGTTCGACTTTCCCACGGACGCCTTCCGATTCAGTTGGGGTTTCGCGCTCGGCCTCGGGGCTGCCGCCCGCACCGGCATCTACGACTTCCTCGGCTACTATGACGTCTGCTACCTCGGCGACGAAGTGAAGGACCCGGGCCGCACGATCCCCCGCTCGATCCTCATCAGCCTCGCCTGCGTCGCGGCGATCTACATCGGCATCAACCTCTCGATCACCGGCAGCGTGCCGTGGCGGACGTTCGTCCCCGAGGCCAAACACCCCGAGGCCATGTACGTCGTGTCGGCCTTCATGGAACGGATCCATGGCCCGGGCGTGGCGCGCTTCTTCACCATCATGGTCCTCTGGACCTGCGTCGGTTCGTGCGTCGCGCTGCTTCTCGGCTACTCACGCATTCCCTACGCCGCCGCCCGCGCCGGCGACTTCTTCGCCGTGTTCGGAAAGCTGCACCCGACCCGCGCCTTCCCGCACGTCTCGCTGATCGTCATCGGGATCCTCGCGATTGCCGGCGCGTTCATCCGGTTCGGCGTCGTCCTCGACACGCTCATCGCCACCCGGATCCTCGTCCAGTTCGCCGGACAGATCGCCGCCGTCGCCCTCCTCCGCCGCCACCAACCCAACCTGCCACGGCCCTACCGCATCTGGCTCTATCCCGCGCCACTGTTCCTCGCCGGCGTCGGCTGGACCTTCGTCTACTGCACCCTGCCACTCTCGGTGATGCTGTTCTCCGTCGCTGCGCTGATCGGCGCGATCCTCCTCTACATCGTGTGGCGCAAGGGAACGACTGAACCAGGCTCGCCCACGGCGTCCTGACGTTCGCATTCCCGATCAAGCCCCGGAATTCATCAACCGCGCCATCACGGCAGCCGTAGCAGACACGTGTTCGGCAACCATGCCGAGATGCGTCCCTCCGGGGACGGCATGACGCTCCACCTTCCCCGTCACGAACCGTTCCCAGCCGTCCTCCAGCACGAAGTTGCTCTTCGCTTCCCGCGCCGGATCCGCCACGCCCGGGTTGAGAAGCGTCACCCGCCCTGAAAACCGCGACGGCTCGTAGCCGATCATCAGGTGGGTCAATCCCGGATCCAGCAGCATCACCTCGTCCGCCCCAAGGTTACCGCCCACCTCTGCAGTCGTATCCGCCCGCAAGGGCAAGTCCACCCGTGCGCGCACCCGCCTCGCGATCGTCTGCAAGCCGTGCTTCCGCAACAACGCCACGAGGTGCCGCCAGCGCACCCGGAGCACCAGCGAGACGAGGCGGTCCAGACGTGTCCGCCGGTTCGCGTAGGTGCTCGTCGAAAGGAGAACCAGTTGCTCCACCGAGCGCCCACGCCTCCCCAGTTCCACCCCGACGCCATAGGCAGCGAGGCCGCCCAGACAATGACCTGCCAGCCACAGAGGTCGTCCGTCGTCCCGCTCGACCACCCTCTCCGCCAGGGCCGCGGACAACTCCCCAAGACTCACCCATTCCTCCCGCCGCAACCGCAGCACCGGGAAGTCCAAGGTGATCACCTCCCAATCCGGTCCCAGCAACGGAATCAAGGCCGTCACCAGTCCGGGGTGCGCCGGCTTCGGTGCCAGGAACACCAGACGACGTCCTCCCCCGGCCTTCCGCACCGTCCAACGGAATCGCGGCTCGCGCGCCGGATCCTCCAACCACGCCACCACCCGTTCCAACGTCGGATGGTCCACCCACAAGCCCTCCGGTAGCCGAAGACCAAACTCCTTCTCCAAACCCACCAGCAACTCCGCCGCCCGGAGGGAATCCAGCCCCAGCTCCCGAAACAGATGCGCACCCCGCGTCGCCGCCTCCCGACCAGTCACCTCGCGGTACACAGCGGCCACACGGCCCGCCACCGTGCTTCGATCCTCCCTCTCCCGTCCCACCCGCAGCACGGTCTCGATCCACCGCCGCAGTTCGGGCCGGTCCGGCTTCCCCGTATGCGTTCGAGGCAGCGCCGGTGGAAACAGCACCCGATGCGGCCGCAACCGATCACCGAAAGAAGCGAGGATCGCCGACTCCGACAACCGGTCCGTCGAACCCGCCTCCCCCGGCACCACGAGGATCAGTTCTCCATCGACGGACTCGACACACCCTTCGATTCCCGGATGAACCGTCTGGAAGACCTGGACGACCTCGCCCAAGGCCACCCGCAGCCCACGCAATTTGATGACGTCATCCACCCGACCCAGGATGTGGACGCGGCCTTCGCCATCAAACCGGGCCCAATCGCGCGTCCGGAAGCGGATCCACCCATCTGGCAAAACCTCGAACGCTCCCGGGTCCACGCCGTTGAAGTATCCGGTCGGCCCCAACTCGCACTCCACCACCAACTCTCCCTCGCCGCCCCCTTCCGCCTCCCCGACGTCCAAGAGGCGCAACCGACGACCCCGCACCGCCCGCCCCACCGGCACCGGCCCAAGCTCCAAGGCCTGTGTGCCATCGATGAAATACTCCGCCGAGGTCCGCGTCTCTGTCGACGCGTACGCATTCTGCAGTTGGCATTCACGACCCAGGCACTCGCGAAACCGCGCCACGTCCTGCCAATACAGGATCTCGCCCCCGGTCGAAACCAACCGGAGTCGCGGCAACGGCTGCGCCCCGGACCAGGTCCGCAGCCAAGCGCGCAGCGTACCCACCCCGATGGTGCAGACCGTCACTTCATTTCGTTCCAACCAGGCGCGCAGCCGATCCACACCCATCGTCTTGAGGTCGGCCACGCAGAGCGTCGCCCCGTTGAGCAACGCATCGTAGATCGATGCCAGGGAAGCGCTGAAGCTCGGCGAAAACAGCAGGTCGAAGACGTCTTCCTTGCCCAACCGCAGCGTCTCCGTCTGCCGCGCAATATCCGCCACCAACGCCTCCACCGGAAAGAGCACCATCTTCGGCACACCGCTGGATCCACTCGTCAGGAACAACGCCCCGGCCCGCGCTCCGGTTGCGACCCCGTCCGCTGCAACCCCCACTTCGCCCATCCTCTCCGGCTCCTCCCACCGAACCACCGGACCCGACCCTCCCATCCCGACAACTCCGACCCCGGGATCGCGACGGCAATCCACCAACACCACCAACCGCGCCGCCTCCAACGCCCCACGCCCAATTCCCCCCTCCAACCGGGAATCCAGATAGAAGTGGAAATGACCGGACAACAGGACCGCAAACTGGACGACCACCACCGCCACCGAAGGCTCCCCCAGCACCCCCACCCCACGAGCCTCCCTACCCAGACATCCCTCCAACGCCCGCACCCAACGGTCCACCTCGGTCGCCATCGCCGCGTAGGTCACCGTCTCGTCCCCCACACGCACCGCGATCCGGTCGGGATGCAACCGCACCACCTCCATCCACCGCTCCCGCAATGTCACCGCCGACGGGAACCAACCGCGATCACCCGCCTTCATCGGTTGCCCTGGGTTGTCCCGGGATGACGGAAGGTGTGGCGGATCGATTCCGCCTCGAATCCCAGGCTCAGGAGGTTCTTGAGGCTCGTTCCCTCCCGATGCGCATAAGTCACGATCCGCTCCGCTCCCAACTCCAGCGCCCGCAACACCCGCCTCGCGATGAGGCTTCGCTGGATCCCCAACCGGCGATGCTCCGGCAACGTTGCCGCCGAACTCAGGAACGCCACGCCATCCCGGATGAACAGTCCGAACCCGGCGACAGGCACGCCATCCTTCGAAACCATCCAACCTTCCCATCCCGGAATTTGCCGGATCGCCATCACGTTCTCCCGCGCCGCCACCCAGTCCCGCGGTTCCGCCTCAAAGCACCGGAGGTAGATCTCCGCAAACGCGTGCATCCCCGACGAAGTCACCCGCCCGGCGCTCAACCCGTTCCCAAGCACTGCGGCCGCATCCAGGTCCACGCCCCCTCGCCCCGTCCAACGCACCATCACGTCCGAATAGTCCGACTCGATCGCGGGCAAATCCGCCCGGAGGGCCGCCACCACCTCCGGCCAATCGGGCACGTCCACACGAAAGCTCCCTCCCCCAACGGCAAGGAAGTCGAACAACCCACTCCACTCATTCCGGTTGTCCAGACCCAACCCCCAACCTCGCCGGAAAAACTCCACCGGCTCGAAGCGGATCCCCCGAAGCCGCCCGCTTTCCAGAAACGCACACGCCCCGTGCGGGAATACCTTCACCCGCTCCCAGTCCCAGCACTCGTACAGCGCACCGTGCTCGGTCTGGATGATTTCTCCGGCCATGACGTCTTGAATGAAATGCTCCCAACAAATCCCCCCGCAAGCGGCGCAACCTGCCCAAGTCCACCAGCCGACTGAAGCCCGAATTCCCCCCGCATCTTCCAGCGAAGCGCTTCCTGTCACTACCCCAGGCTTCCAGGGGTAGGCCGCGTGCCCCCACGCGGCGCTCTCCCATCACCGCCGGGTGAGGGCACCCGGCCTACAAGCGAGGACCTGAGCGTCGGCGACCGGCTCCAACACGTTTTTGTAGGCCGCGTGCCCCCACGCGGCGCTGCAGAGTTCTGAGTTCTCAACTTTCAAGCCCCGAGCCTCGCCCCACCTCTCCCTAGGATCAGGCTCAACCCGCTGCCGCCCCCTTCCGTCGCGCCATCCAGACGATGTGCCCCACCAGGTAGACAAACAGGATCCACTCCCACAGCGGCGTCGAATGGAGCCCGTCGCCCGGCCAGTGCTTGAGGCTCTTGTCCAGCCGACACATGCGCTCCCACTCCGCCAACTGCCAGAAACCCACACCGACCAAGGCGGCGAACCCGTGCGCCGGCCAGAGCGCCACGAAACGCACCCCATCCCGGAACGCTCCCACCGTGTCCAGGAACAACCCCAACCCCATCACCGGAATCGCGAGGATCGCCAACCGCGTGTGCATTTGGCTGCTCGTCATTCCGAACCAATCCCCCGATCGACTGTCCGGGATCCACACCGACGACAACAGCAGACCCATCGCCGCAAACAAGGGAACACTGGCCACGCCCGACAGGCTCCACGCGCCCCGCACGCAACGCCGGTGACGATCCGCCAGGAAACCCAGCATCAGCAGGATCAACGACGTCATCCCCACCTGATACACACGCCACCCATCCGGGTTCCGGTCCGCATCCGGCGAACCCAGATACGAGATCGTGCAGCGCAGGATCGAATACCGGTTCGCCGCCGGATACAGCCACCACGCCCACAGCAACCCAACGACCGCCACCACCGACAACCCGACACGGGCCCGGATCGAAACAAGCCAGTCCTTCATTCGTAGGTGTTCCTTATTCACGGAGTGCGAGGAGTTGGAAGCATTCAGTTCTGGGTTCCCAACTCTCCCTCCGTCCCCACCTGACCACCTCGTGAGGATCCACTTCGGTGGGGCGAGTGTCCTCACGAGCCAGTTGGGAGTCCCAAGCTTCAAGATTCCAGTTCCAAGCCCGGCTCCCCACTTCAAACTTGAAACTGAAAACTTCGAACTCCCCGCCCGGCTCGACGGAGTCTCACCCCGCCCGTTCAAGGGGCAGTACCAGGACGCACCCGGAGTTGGGTGTAACACCGGCCTTGCCCGGCATTCCCAAGGGAGCCTTTTCCGACTAGCTTGGCGGCTGCGTCGGCTGAAGGACGGCCTGCCCACCCACCCGGACTCTGAGGGTCCGGGCAAGGGCCTGCCAACGAAGTCCCCTTCGCGCCCACCGTTGATCCCACATGAAAACCATCCAGGTCTTCGATCCACCCATGTGCTGCTCCACCGGTCTTTGCGGCACCAACATCGACACGGAACTCATCCGCGTCTCCGCTTGGCTGACCCAGTTGCGGAAGCGGGGCGTGACCGTGGAACGGCAGAACCTTTCGCAGCAGCCGATGGCTTTCGCGCAGCACCCAACCATCAAGGCGCTCATGGACCAGAAGGGGGTTGAGGTGTTTCCGGTGGTGCTCATCGACGGTGCGGTCCACGTCCAGGGACGCTACCCGAACGCCGCCGAGCGCGAGGCCCTGTTGCAAGCCGTACCTGCCCCAGTCGCGGAGAAGGCAACCCTGTGAACCTCGACCCATATCAGGTCGATCCAGCCACCACGACCCGCTTCCTCTTCTTCACCGGCAAGGGCGGCGTGGGAAAGACGTCGTTGTCCTGCGCCGTCGCCGTGGCCCTGGCGGGTGCGGGCCGTCGCGTCCTCCTCGTCAGCACGGATCCCGCCTCCAACCTCGACGAAGTCCTCCAGACGCCCTTGTCAAATCACCCGACTCCCATCCCGGGCGCGCCAGGACTTCATGCCCTCAACATCAACCCGGTCGAGGCCGCTGCGGCCTACCGGGAACGACTCGTCGGACCCATGCGCGGTGTCCTCCCCGAAGCCGCCCTTCGGAGCATGGAGGAGCAGTTGTCCGGATCCTGCACCGTCGAGATCGCCGCCTTCGACGAGTTCTCCGGCCTCATCGGGGATCCGGAGGCCGCCCGCGGATACGACCACATCCTCTTCGACACGGCCCCGACGGGCCACACGTTGCGCCTGATGGGACTGGCCAAGGCCTGGGACCAGTTCCTCGCCAACAACACCAGCGGAACCTCCTGCCTCGGTCCGCTCGCGGGGCTCGCGCGGCAACGCGGGATCTACGAGGCCACGATCCGGATCCTGTCAGACCCCGCGGCGACAACCCTCATCCTCGTGAGTCGTCCCCAACGCTCCGCACTGCGCGAGGCCGAACGGACTTCGCGCGAACTTCGCGCCCTGGGTCTCGGCAACCAGTGCCTCGTCATCAATGGCAACTTTGAAACGGACTGCCCCTCCGACACGATCGCTCAGGCCATGCAGCAGCGCGGCACCCTCGCCCTCGAACAATCCAGGGCATTCCTCTCCAGCCTGCCCACCCGCTTCGTTCCCCTCCGCCCGATCAACATCCTCGGTCTCGAAGGCCTCCGAATGCTCCTCGCCGGAGCCGCCCCAATGCGTTCCTCCCGGGCGTTGCCCACGGACAACTGGACCGCCCCTCTCCTGTCGGATCTCGAAACACTCGTGGCAGACTTCGAGAAGCAGGGTCACGGGGTCATCATGACCATGGGCAAGGGCGGCGTCGGCAAGACGACCGTGGCGGCAGCCATCGCCGTCCTCCTCGCCCGGCACGGCCATGCCGTCCATCTCAGCACCACGGATCCAGCAGCCCACATCGCCCAGACCCTCGACGGCCAGGTCGATCGACTGACGATTTCCCGCATCGACCCAGCCGCCGAGACCGCGGCTTACATGGCGGAGGTGCTCTCGACCCAGTCGCCGGACCTCGATGAAGGCAGCCGTTCGTTGCTGGAAGAGGATCTCCGTTCGCCCTGCACCGAGGAGATCGCCGTCTTCCGGGCCTTCGCCCGGGAGGTGGGCCGCGGAACGGACCGCTTCGTCGTGCTCGATACCGCCCCGACCGGACACACGCTGCTCCTCCTCGACGCCAGCGAGGCCTACAACCGGGAACTCCAGCGCCAGAGCCGCACCACGCAACCGGAAGAAGTCCTCCAACTCCTGGCCCGCCTCCGCGACCCGGCCTATACCCGCATCCTCCTGGTCACGCTTCCCGAGGCGACCCCGGTCCACGAAGCCGCAACCCTGCAGGCGGACCTGCGACGCGCCCACATCGAACCTTACGGCTGGGTGATCAACCAGAGCCTCATCGGATGCGGCTCCTGCGATCCGCTCCTCCAGCAACGCGAGTCCGCCGAACATCGCTATCTGGACGAAGTCGTCTCGACCCACGCGATCCGCAACGCCTGGCTCCCGTGGCAACCCCAGGAACCCGTCGGCCCCGACGCCCTTGCCCAACTGGCGACGTCGCCCGTCCGGGCCTCAGCTGCGCCCCGCACCTGATCCGCTCCACGCGGAGGAGGGCTCACTCAAAATGGGAAGCGGGTACGGTTGGGGGCTTCGCACGCCCCGACTCGACCCCCGTGGTTGAACCAAGGCAGGATCGCCTTCCACCGATGAGCCCCGTCTTCGTCCATCGCCAGCGGGTCACCTATGCGTCATGCACGCTGGGCAATCATGTCTATTACTCGCGTTACCTCGACTTCCTCGAGGAGGCGCGGGGGGAGTTCTTCCGGCATCTGGGCCGGACGTTCGTCCAGTGGCAGGAAGCCGGGCTGATCTTTCCCGCGCTCGAAGTTCAGGTGCGCTACCGCAGCGCGGCCCGCTACGACGACGAAATCGCCATCGAACTCTGGCCCACCCTCATGGAACGGGTCCGACTGAACTTCGCCTATCGCATCACCGGCCCGGGCAACCGCCTGCTCCTCGAAGCCGAAACGAACCACGTCTGCACCAACCTCGCCGACAAACCCCAACGCCTCCCGCAGGAACTGGTGGCGTCCCTCGCGCCGTATGGAAGGGGAGTTTGAAGATTCAAGATTCAAGTTTGAAGCCGGCCTCCCCGCTCCAACTTGAAGCTGAAAACCTCAACCTTCGCCCTGCCTCCTGACGTCGGCAGCTACAGCGGGGTGTAGCCGACGAGGTGACGAGGCGGGCATTGCGATCAGCCTCCTTCCGTCGGCTCCTACTGGCTTCAAACTTGAATCCTGAAACTTGAACCTCCGCCCCGGCTGCGGGCTTGCACTCGGTGGCTGCATCGACAGCCTTGTCCGCATCCCTATGAAGAAGCGCACCTGGAGAATTGCTGGCATCAACTTCGATCACTTCCACATGGGCGACCTCCTGCGCA
Organism: uncultured Verrucomicrobiota bacterium; assembly: GCA_903842505.1. Taxonomy (GTDB): domain Bacteria; phylum Verrucomicrobiota; class Verrucomicrobiia; order Limisphaerales; family UBA9464; genus UBA6176. The sequence continues at coordinate 9,577 of CAIMMI010000100.1, forward strand.
TGGCCATCAGCCATCCCCAGGTCGAACTGGTCGGCATCTCGGACGAACAACCGAAACGGCTCGAGGAAGCGGTCAGCAAACTGCGGATCCCCCGGGATCGCGTCTTCGCGGATTACCGCCAGTGCCTGAGCCAGGCCCGGCCGGACGTCGTCATCCTGTGCCCGTCAGCCTCCAGCCATGGCGAGTGGGTCAAGAAGGTCGCTCCGGCAGGCGTGCACATCATCGTCGAGAAGCCCTTTGCGGCGTCGCTCAAGGAAGCCGACTCCATGGTCAAGGCGATGGCGAAGGACCGAACCCTGATGATCAACTGGCCGCTCCAATGGTTGCGGTCGCATCGGAAGGCGTTCGACCTCGTCCAGTCCGGCGTGCTGGGTGACGTGCTCAACGTCTGGCATTTTGGAGGCAACCGCGGACCGCTGTGGCACGGGGCCGACAAGGACGAGAAGACGGCCGCACAGGTGGCCGCGGAGAAGCCCAATTCCTGGTTCTATCAACGGCGGCACGGCGGCGGTTCACTGCTGGATTACCTCGGCTACGGCACGACGCTCGGCACCTGGTACCAGGGTGGCCGGCGACCGATCGAAGTCACCGCCGTCGTCGACCAACCGGACGGACTCGAGGTCGATGAACATTCCATCGTCGTCGCCCGCTACGCCCAGGGTCTCTCCAAGTTCGAGACGCGTTGGGGCACCTTCACCGATCCCTGGACCCTGCAACCACAACCCCACTGCGGCTTCGTCATCGCCGGCACCGAAGGCACGATCAGCAGCCAGGATTACGACGACTTCGTCACCGTACAGACCCGGCGGCGCCCAAAGGTCCACAGGGTCGCCGCGCCCGAGCCCAAGGCTCCCCACCGCAACCCGGTCGAGTACCTCCTCCACTGCCTCGACCACGGCAAACCCCTCGAAGGCCCCGTGAGCCTGCCCATCAGTCGCATCGGCCAGGAGATCGTCGATGCCGCCGTCCGCAGCGCGGCCACGGGACGCACCGTCCGGCTCTGATCCTCTAGCCGGCAATTGTATCCGCAGATGACCGCACGCAAACCTCATACCCTCGCAGATGACGCAGATAAGCAGGGCCTTGAACCAAGCTCGCCTCGCACCCGCAAGGTGCTCCCCGTGCCGGGCTCGAATCCGGGCATTTCCGCCTGTCCATCTGCGCAATCGGCGCCATCTGCGGATAGATGAACTGTCGGCTTCAGGCTGATATGCACACGCTTCGTAAGCCGGTCCGATTCCTTGCGCTCGTGGTTCTCGCGGTGCTGGGATGGCGCTTGGCCGCGCAGGCTCCGGCGGCACCAACGCGCACCCGCGAGGAGCGGATCCGCGCCATGGAATCCGTCATGGGCCCGTTCCCCAGGGAGGCGCGCGGCCCGCTCGACGTCCGCGTCGTGTCCGAGACCCGGAAAGAGGGCCTCGTCCTGCGCGACCTGACCTACCTCAGCCAACCCGGCACCCGGGTCCCCGCCTACCTGATCTACAGCGAATCCATCGCTACCGACGGCAAGCGCCACCCCGGAGTCCTCGGACTCCACCAGACGCATGCCGCCGGCCGGAAGGTCGTTGTCGGAATCGGGAACTCGCCGGATGACGAATACGGCGTGGAACTCGCCCGGCGCGGCTACGTGGTCCTCGCGCCCGCCTACCCCCAACTGGCGGACTACGCGCCGGACATTCGCGGCGCGGGGTTCCAGAGCGGCACGATGATGGCCATCTGGAACAACTCGCGAGGCCTGGACCTGTTGGCTTCGCTGCCCTTTGTCGCCACGAATGGCTTCGGTTCGATCGGCCACTCGCTGGGCGGGCACAACGGGCTTTTCACGGCGGCGTTCGATGAGCGTATCCGCGTCGTCGTCACGAGCTGCGGGTTCGACTCGTTCCGGGATTACTACGACGGCAACCCCTCCGTGTGGGCCGAAGAACGGGGTTGGTGTCAGCTGCGATACATGCCCGGTCTGCTGGCCTACCGCGACCGATTGCAGGACTTGCCCTTCGACTTCACCGACGTCCTCGGCGCGATTGCCCCGCGGACGGTCTTCGTGAACGCGCCGAAGGGAGATTCGAACTTCCGCTGGAAGAGCGTCGACCGGGTTGTGGAATCCGTCCGACGCGACTGGACCGCGCCGTCGGAGCAGCCTCCGCCCGAGGTCGTTCATCCGGATTGCCCACACCGGTTCCCCCCCGAACAGCGGCAGCAGGCCTACACCCTCCTGGACCGGGTCCTCAAGGGATCCGCGGCCCCGGCTGGGACGCGGTGATGGCGGGTCATGCCCCGGCGAGATTCCGTCCCTTCGGTCCTGCCGGGTCACCTCGTATGGGCAACGGGTCCTGAAAGCGGAAGAAGCGCCCACGCCATACACGGACTCCGCTCTTGAGCCACCCCTGTCCTCCCTCCATCTTGACCGCTTCATGGCGGATTCCTCCCCCATTCTCCCCGGTGCCACCATCGGGATCCTCGGCAGCGGCCAACTCGGCCGTATGCTCGCCATCGCAGCCCGCACCCTCGGCTACCACGTCCACGTCTACTCGCCCGACCCGGATTCTCCCGCCGGTCAGGTCGCCGACCTCGAGATCGTCGCCGCCTACGAGGATCTCGACCGCGTCCGTGCGTTCGCCCGGGACGTCGATGTCGTCACCTTCGAGTTCGAGAACGTCCCCTCCACCACCTCCCGCGCCGCCGCTGAGGTCGCCCTCGTCCGCCCGGACGGCAACGTCCTCCACATCACCCAGCAGCGCCTTCGCGAAAAGTCCTTCCTCCGCGAACACGGCTTCCCCGTCACCCCGTTCCGCGCCATCCATTCGCTGAACGACCTCCACCTCGCCGTCGCCGAACTCGGCCTCCCAGGCATCCTCAAGACCGCCAGCTTCGGATACGACGGCAAGGGCCAGCAAACCCTCCGCAGCCCCAACGACATCCCAGCCGCTTTCGACAGGCTCCGCGGTGCCGAAGGCATCTACGAAGCGTTCGTCGACTTCGAGAAGGAAGTCAGCGTCGTCGCCGCCCGCACCGTCGACGGATCGTTCCAGGCCTTCCCCGTCTTCGAAAACGCCCACCACCACCACATCCTCGACGTCACCTTCGCCCCGGCCGCCATCTCCCCCGCCCTCGCGGCCTCCGCCGAATCCATCGCCCGCGGAATCCTCGACAAGCTCAACGTCGTCGGCCTCCTCACCGTCGAGATGTTCGTTACCCGCGACGGCCGCATCGTCGTCAACGAACTCGCCCCCCGAACCCACAACTCCGGCCACCTCACCCTCGACGCCTGCGTCACCAGCCAGTTCGAACAACAGGTCCGCGCGATCTGCGGTCTCCCTCTCGGCTCCACCCGCCTCCGCTCACCCGCCGCCATGGCCAACCTCCTCGGCGATGTCTGGTTCGATGCAGGTGGCACCCCCGCCTGGTCCGCGGCCCTCACCGACCCCGAGGTCCGCCTCCACCTCTACGGCAAGGCCGAACCCCGCCGCGCCCGCAAGATGGGTCACCTCACCGTCCCAGCCCCCACCGTCGCCGAGGCCATCCAACGCGCCCGGCATGCACGCCAACTCCTTTCCTTGCCAGGGGGAACGCCGTCGCCGACCCACCCAGCCTGAACCCCGCTCCCCGCATGCCGGTCATCCCTCTCAACCTCAGCCTCGCCGAGCGTCAGGGCCTGACCCTCTACAGCCGCAGCCTCCGACACTTTTCTTCCCAGGAACGCGACAAGGTCGGCTCGGTC
>CAIMMI010000101.1 GCA_903842505.1 uncultured Verrucomicrobiota bacterium
CCTCGAACCCGCCGACCTCCGACACGACCTCCGCCTCGCCGCCCAATCCATCCTCGACCAAACCAACCCTTGAGGAAGCGGTGGAAAATGGCCCAGGCAACCGCGAACCCGGAAAAGACAATCCGCTCGGATAAAGTCTGGCCACGCGCCGCGCCCCATGCTTTAACCCAAACCACATCCCGATGAGCCAAGGCCCAACCTCCTTTACCGACTTCTTCCGAACCAGGACACAGGGCAAGCATCCTTATGGATACCAATGCCGACTGGCCTGTGGACCCAATGCCGATCCCGAACTTTCGGAAACCTTGGTGTCCGGGACTCCCTGCCAGTCCCAGCTGATCTCGATCCCAACGGATCTTGGGAATACCTCCTTGCGCTCGTCCTACTGACCAATTTCAGACCCTGTTATCATCACTACAAAGCCAAGCCATGAACTACGTCACACTGCACAAAGCTGTTAGCGGCACCGCCGCTGCACTACGTTCTCGCACCAAACTTCAGCCCGCCGGCGGGGCGGGAGACAAGGTCTTTCCGCCGACATACGCGGGTGCCGTTTATGCAAAGGAAGAGCGGCAAATCAATGGGGTGAAGGTGCCTTGTGTGCTGCTCGATTCAGTGCAAGCACAGGCGAACCGGTTGGAAGAGGCCCTGCAGCGGGCCTTGGACTCCGGCGCGCTCAAGGACTTGCCGGTCCTAAATGTCGATTTCACGGGTCTGGGTTTGTTGGATGAAGTCGGGCGCGTAAGCAGCCTCGAGGCGCCGCATCGCATCGCGGACGCCATTCTCCGCGACAGCCTCCACGAGGGGCAGGCATTCCGTAAGAGTGAACTAGGAAAATCTCTGGATCAAGCGAGCCTGCAAAACGCAACTCCCCTCTACAAACTTTGCCCTACTGCACTGATCTTTGGTCTGTGGGATTCAACGGGGCCGAAAGGTGGTCTCGGCGCGAAATTCCAGCGGGCGCTCGTGTCAGAGATCATTGGTGTTAATGCAGAGATCGGGGTGAAGACAAGCAGCCGGATTGACCCGCTCGGCATGCGTGCAGCGGCAAAAGTCGTCAAGAAAGCCGACGGGAGCTATGAACTCGCGGGAGACAGGGCGAAGGATGGAGTTTCGCCATCCGAGGTGAATCACGGCAACATCCCGCCAGACATCACCAAACCCGGTGGCTCCGGTGGGGCAACGCTGGACTATGCCGAACAAACGATCGTTCTCTCCTTGCCTGCGCTTCGGAAGCTACGCTTCCCGGTTGACGGAAAGACCACGCATGAACGCGATACTGCGGGGCGGACGGTCCTTGCAGCTCTGGCACTGACTGCCGCCACGCTCGCAGCAGAGAGCGGATTTGATCTTCGTTCCCGCTGCCTACTCTGGCCAACGGACATGATGAAGTGGGAATTGCTGGAGACGCCCGGAAAGGCTCCCACCGAGTTTACCCTCACGTCAGAAGCCGCAATCAAACTGTTGCAAGAAGCAATGGTGGCAGCCGAAAAGCTTGGCCTCGTCTGGCAAAAGGAGCCAGTGAAGCTCACGCCTTCCTCGAATCTCGTCGCCTTGCTGAAGCGCTCGCAGGACATCGCGGCTAAGACGTCGGCAGACAACAGTGCAGTCTGAATCCGGAGGCACCTCTATGTTTGCCCTCGGAATTGATTTTATCACCGGCGTCGCGGTGATGACGGACACAGCCAGTCGGGAGAAGGCCGAGTGGCCTCCGCATCCCGCGCGTATCTTCATGGCGCTGGTAGCGGCGCACTATGAATCAAGGCCTCTACCGGAAGACGGTACGACGGCGGAGCAGGCATGGGCTCGGGAACGCGCGGCCCTGGAATGGCTGGAAGGCCAAGGCGCTCCGCATATGAACTGGCCGGATGCTTCACCTCGCGATGTCGTGAAGGTGTATGTGCCGGTGAATGACGCTGGGGTTCCCCCAAATCCGGCTCGGGTGAAGGAATCCGATTTGCGCAGCGCGCTCGGTGTGATGCCAGACCAGCGCAGTCGTCAGGAACGAACATTTCCCACGATGTTTGTCGGCGGAGAAGGTCGGGGACGGCATGTCTATCTGCGGTGGCCTCACGCCGAGCCAACGGCAGAAGTCGTGGATGCGTTCACCGGATTGGCTCGGAAGGTGACCCGGATAGGCCACTCTTCATCACTGACCCTCGTCTGGGTTGCGAAGGCGGAGCAAGCATCTGCGCCCGCCTACGAACCAAACGCAAAACCACCCACGGCACGCCGTGCCGTGCAGCTTCGGATTCCATCGCCCGGCTTAATTGCAGAGCTGGATCAATGCTTCAACGCCGGGGAAATCGACGCTTTCTTTGAGCTTTCGGAGGCAATTGCAACCGGAGTTGGGACGGCCAAGGAGCAAGCCAAGGCTGCCTTTGGTGAACGACTTGGCACGACATGGAGCCGGAATGTCAGCCCTCCGGTGCGACTTCGTCCATCACCAGGGCGAACGGCACGTTACTCCTCCGTGAACGAGCCTGCGACCCGGGTAATTGCGACAAGTTTTGATTCCGAACTGCTTGTGCTCACCAAGCAGGAAGGTCCGGTCCTCGGGCTGGAGTCAACGGCGGCGCTGACGGCTGCACTGCGCGGATACTTGCTGCAGTACGGCGAACGCATGCCGGAGTGGTTCACCGGCCACAGCGCGCCAGGGGTGCCGTCGACAAGCGGGCACATGGCGCTGCTACCTCTCGCCTTCGTCGGAGCGGAGCATGCCGATGGTCACATACTTGGTTTGGCTGTGGCATTTCCTCGCGCAATTGGCGCAGCGGAGCGGGCGGCGTGTTTGCGTGGCAGGCTATTTGGTGAATCCGGTGAAGACCTCGAACCGGAACTCAAGATGGGCAATTTCGGGACGTGGACGGTTCGACGCGAAGAACGCAGCTCGCCGCCTATCGCCCTGCGGTCGGCGACGTGGTGCGAACCTTCTTCCGTATGGGCGAGCGTCACGCCGGTCGTTCTGGATCGGCATCCTAAATTCGATCAACGCACCGAGCAGGCGCAATGGCGTGATGAAGTTGCGGCCAGCATTGTCCAGAGCTGCGAGCGTCAGGGCTTGCCGAAGCCTGACCTGATCGATGTGGACAAAACTTCGTGGCATCGCGGTGCCCCTCGCGCGAAGCCCGGTCCCGACGGAATGCCCTGGCTACCTACAAAGGAGGGCGTTGCCCCGCGCCAACAGGTGCATGTGCTGATTCAGTTTCCATGCGAAGTGCAAGGCCCACTGCTACTAGGCGCAGGTCGGTTCCGCGGCTACGGCCTCTGCAAACCTCTCGGTTCCCCGTCCAAATGAATCCGTCAACACTGACTGCCGACGATTTTTCAAAGTTCTTTCGTGAACTTTGGGCGGGCTGCGATCCGTTCCCTTGGCAGCGGGAACTAGCCCGCCGACTTTGTGCCGGACAGGTGCCCAGCTATGTCGCTGCCCCCACCGGGAGCGGTAAGACAGCATGCCTCGACGCCGCTGTCTTTGCGCTTGCCGTTCAAGCTGCTTTGCCTGTGACCGAGCGCACGCAAGGCCGGCGCCTTTTCTTCATCGTCAATCGGCGCGTCATCGTTGACGAGGCCTACGAGCGAGCTGGAGTTCTGTGCGAAAAACTCAGGACGGCGCCGCCTGATTCCGTGACTGGGCGAGTCGCGACGGCTCTACGCGGGATCTCCGGTGAATCCGGGGCGGCACCTCTCGTTCGCGTACAGCTTCGAGGCGGAATCTATCGAGACCGCAGTTGGGCCGCTTCGCTACTACAACCGATGATCGTTTGCAGTACGGTCGACCAAGCGGGTTCGCGACTGCTTTTCCGCGGCTACGGGGTCAGCCCACAAGCCCGCCCGATTCACGCAGCGCTCATCGCGCAAGACAGTCTGCTGATCGTCGACGAAGCCCATATAAGCCGCCCGTTCATCCAGACGCTGGAGTGGGTAGAAAGATACCGTCGCCACCAATTCACAGGCGGCGAGTCGGTGCTGCTTCCGTTTCAGCTCATCCAGATGACTGCGACGCCTCCCGCCGGGACACGCGAGGATCAGCAGGTCACTCTCTCACCAGAGGACCATGCGCATCCGATTTTGAACCCGCGTCTGCGTAGCCCGAAGCCCGCACAGCTCGGCGTCGAACCCAAGGCGAAGGGCAAAGGTCGTGAGGAGCACATGGCAAGGCGGTTGGCGGACGAAGCGGGCAAGCTTCTCGCAGAGAATCGCCCCCGTTCCATCGCCATCATGGTCAACCGCGTGGCTACCGCGCGGTACGTAGCCGAGAAGCTGGAAAAGGGTAACCTGGGCCAGGTAACGCTCCTGATCGGACGCCTCCGCCCATTGGATCGTGAAGCGGCGACGAAAGACATTCAGGCCCGCCTCAAAACCGGCGCCACTGCAAGCGCTTCTGCCGATAGTCCTATCATCGTCGTCTCAACGCAATGCCTCGAAGTAGGAGCCGATCTAGACTTCGAAGCCCTTGTAACCGAAGCCTCGAGCCTTGACGCACTCCGTCAGCGATTCGGGCGGCTAAACCGTGGCGGGCGAGACATCGATGCCCGTGCGGTGATTGTCCTGCCCGGTGATCAGGATGTGCCCACGGACAAGCTTGCCGAGGCCGCACCCTGTGACCCCATCTACGGGAACGCCATCCCGCGAACTTGGCGTTGGCTGAACAGTCTCTCGCAGGAAGGCATCGTTGATTTCGGCATCAACACGATGACAACCGCTGTCGATGCTTTCCGCGCGACCAACAGCCATGAGGCATTCGAGGCCATGCTGTCGCCAACCGGAGATGCGCCGATTCTGCTTCCGGCTTACCTGGACTGCTGGGTGCAGACAAATCCCGCACCGGCTGCCGATCCCGATGTCGCGCTATTCCTCCACGGCCCGCAGCGGCAGATGGCCGACGTGCAAGTGTGCTGGCGAGGCGACTTGCCAACCGAGGCGAACGAGGACCATTGGGCGGACGTCCTCAGCCTCTGCCCCCCAACCACGGGGGAATGCCTGCCGGTGCCATTGAACGTCTTCCGTGACTGGATTGGTTCGGCGGGCAAGTTCGAAGATTCCTCCGGTGACGTTGCAGAAATGCAGAATCTGCCGGACAAGAAAGAGGAAGACGAACAGCGCGGCGTCCTAGCCTTCGTCTGGCGCGGTCCAGACGACCGATTCTTCGCCAAGCGCAGTGCAGAACTTCGTCCCGGCGACACTGTCGTCCTTCGCGTTCAGAGCGGAGGATGGCGGGCGCTCGGGCACCTTCCCGGCGCTCCGGCAGATCCACAAACAACGCTCGACATCTCCCTCAACCCAGAAGACATCCGCCGTGTCGACCTCGCGGAACGGGCCACGGCTTCCGCTCAACGCCGTGCAGTCATCCGCATTCATCCAGCGCTCTGGCCGACACCGGGAGCCGGGACGCCGGCAGCAGCGCTGAGGGACATCGCGCTCGACTCCGAAAGGGATTGGCGCATTCCGGAGCTCAAAGAGTTGCTGTCTGATCTCTTGACCAGCGAAGACCCCGGCTGGGCTTTCACTGCCGAGCAACGCGAAGTGATTGGGCACCTCGCCAGCGGAAGGACGCGTCTGACTTCCCCAGAGCCATATCCTGACAACCAAGGCTTCGTTCTCACTTCTCGCGATCTCTTGCCACAGGGTGATGCCGACGTGACCGTCGACGTCGACGCCGATGCCCTCCTCGAGGCACCCCAGCCTCAAGAACTCTGCAACCACACCAAGGATGTCATCGATCGCCTCGCAAGCACCCTCACCCAACTGCCGCTTGACCCGTGGCGCGAGGCACTGATCGCTGCTGCGGCGGCGCATGACTGGGGGAAGGCTGATCCGCGCTTCCAGGCCCTGCTACGCGGCACCACTCCTTTCGCTGCGATGGCCAGCACGACCTTCCTTGCCAAATCCAGCTCGATCATTTCAACCGCGGCGGCCCGTCGGGCGGTCCGCGACCGTTCCGGACTGCCAGATGGCTTTCGCCACGAGATGCTCTCTGTCCAGATGGCGGAGAACGTCGTGGGTGCCACCGCTCTTCCCGCTGCTCCCATGCTCCACTCGCTGGCGCTGCATCTCATCGCCACGCACCACGGGTACGCCCGTCCCTTCGCGCCGTTGATCGAGGACGAAACACCACCCGACGTGAGCCTCCCCTTGAACGGCAATACCCTCGCCATCGCCGCGGCCGAACGTATCGAACATCCCGCCTACGCGCTGGAATCAGGGCTGGCCGAGCGGTTCTGGCAAACCAACCGGTGCTACGGTTGGTGGGGCATCGCCCTTCTCGAAACGGTTCTCCGCCTCTCCGATCAAGCCGCAAGTGCGAACCCAAAAAACACCACGAATCGATGAGTACCACTGAACTGACTCTTCCCGCTTTGCAGGGGTCGAGCCTGCTTGGATTCCTTGGCGCGCTGGGAGCTTTCCGCACGCTCGCAACGCTGCCGGAAACACGCGAGGTGCGGCTGCGTTGGGTTCCGGCTGGAGGTTCGTACTGCCCCGCCCTCAGGCTCCCGATACCTGTCGAAAGGGATTCGGTCGTCGAAAGGCTCCACACCGCCTTGCGCCAACACGCCGATCACTACGTCATCACTGTGGACAAAGACTTGAAGATCCCTCGCGCCAATTTCCGCAAGCTCGCCACCAGGGCCGCCGAAGATTTTCTCAAGCACACCGATCCGGCCGCGGCAAACATGGTCGCAGCCTTTGGCTGCGACGCCGTGTGCAACGACGAAGGCATCATTGAGGACACCGCGTTCCGCACGATGAGCGGCGCTGGCCATCAACACTTCCTCGAATTCATGAACGTTCTGGCCACGGAAACGACCGTCGACCAGGTGCGCGAAGCGCTCTTCGGCCCATGGCGTTATCGTGATTCCAGCCCTACCATGCGGTGGGATGCCGAGGATGATCGTCGCTACGCCCTGCGTTGGGATGAGCCGTCGAAAGATCCGGTGCGGACCGTACGCGGAGCAAACCTGCTGGCCATCGCAGCTTTGCCAGTTTTCAACGTCGTCCCGATATCCAGCACGAATGTCGCGACAGCCGGCTTTAGTGGCAGGGGTAGCCGGGACACTTTTGTCACTTGGCCGGTTTGGTCGGCTTGGCTGTCGCTGGACGTTACCTGTTCACTCATAAACCACACCGCACTTCAGCTACGGAATGAAGCTTCCTCGGCCGAGTTGAAGGCATTTGGCGTGTCTGCGGCTTACCGAAGCCAGCGGATAACATTGGGGAAATTCAGGAACTTTACACCCGGGGCTCCTGTATAGGCGCCCAAGTCGGCCTTGGACTGTACGTCCCCGCTTGAATCCGCGTCCTCCGTGATCCTCCCTTCCATCACTGACAACCACTGGCTCACCGCGTGGCAGGCCGCGGGGCGCGAACCGGGCTTCTTCTCGGAGGATCCCCATGTCTGGCGGATGCTGGTCGCGGTCTGGGAGCGGGATTGCATCGAGTTCAGCTGCTGGGGTGGATAGAAACCTGGTGCGACCCGACGGGTGAGGTCGCTCTTGGTGTTCCGGCAGGCGGACTTTCCGATTGGATCGGGTGGACTGGTGGCAGGGCTAGATCCGTTCCGGGAACTAGCCCTTTGGACTCCGAAGACCCACACGTCTGTCGTATGCCCACTCCGACATCGCTTGGAGCGACCGTTGAGTTCCGACTTTAGCGATCCCAATGTCCCCCTTGTCGGAGTTGGACAGGTTGGGATATAAGACCTCCATGCCCAAAGAAGCGCCCGACTCGCCACGGCTCTCCGACCGATCTCCAACAACCCCTGCGACCCAGCAGAGGCCAGACACGGGGTCAACTGGCCCGGCTCCTGAGGCCGCTTCAGCTGCGGCGAACCCCAGCGGCGACGACATCTTCCAACGCGCCATCGAGATCCTCCGGGCGGACCCACCCCCAGCCAACCCGTTACCGTCGCCTGGTCCCCTTCCCCAAGCGACTCCCGCCCCGCCGAGCCCACCCATCCCCGCACGGATGCTCAACGAGTTCGTCTATTGCCCCCGGTTGTTTTACTACGAACATGTCGAAGGCCTGTTTCTAGATAGCGCAGACACGGTAAGGGGGAGCACCATCCACAAGCGCG
>CAIMMI010000102.1 GCA_903842505.1 uncultured Verrucomicrobiota bacterium
GCTTCGCCGATGGCCTTGAAGAAGACGGTCATGTTCCCGGTGGGCAGGATCGAAGCGAGGACCCGGGACTTGTACTTTCCGTCGAGCATCAGCTCCTGACTGACGATGTCGTAGAGATGCGAAGATTCGCCGCCGATCTTCACGGGGTCGCGCGCGGTGGCGAGTTGGTCCTCGGACAGGGGATTCAGTTTCAACTGGCCCCGCCAGCGGTTGACGTTGTCGAGTTCGGTGCCCGCCTGTTCACCGAGGGCTGTGACCGAGATGTCGACGCTGCGTCCATCGGCTGCGGTGACGCCATAGCTGGCGAGGCGCATGCCGCTGGCGTTGGGGCGTTCCTGCCACTCGGCCGGGATGGTCCAGGGGACTTTCGGGGAACCTGCGGATGGTCCGGCGGCCGCCGTGGTCCGCGGAGCCGCGGCCGGTTGGGCGTCGGTGGCCGTCAAGGCCGCCGGGGAATTGGTATCCTTGGCGACCTCATAGACGCGGACCTCGTCCTTGCCGCATCCCGCCGCCAACACCGCCAATGAAACCCCAACTACGGTTCTGAAACGCATCCGCCCAATCAACCCCCGGAGCGTCGATCATGCAAGGACGGGGAGTGGCTCGGCTGCTTCGAGCGGTGGGGCGAGGGTCCTCACGAGCCGCTTGGGAGTCCCGAGTTTCAAGATTCAAGATTCAAGCCTGGCTCCCGCTCCAACCTTGAAACTTCAAACTTCAAACTCTCGAGCGACTCGACGGAGTCTCGCCCCACCATTCGGACTGATCTGGAAACTGGAGACAGGGAACTCACCGTCCGGCTCGACGGAGTCTCGCTCCGCCCTCTGCGGAGTCGACTTCCTCAGAGGCGCGGGGCGGGCGGAACGATGGGGTCGCGGTAAGGGAGGACACCCTTGGCCCGGGTGCGGCGGCGCCAGAGCTTGTCCCCGGCGGTGAGGTAGAGTTCGTCGAGGTTCTTGCCGCCGAAGCACACGTCGGTCGCCCACGCGCCCGGTTCGGGCTTGTTGAGGATGCCGTTTACCCGACCGGCCTGGTCGCAGAACTGGATGCCCACGGCCGACGTGACATAAAGCCGGCCTTGGGAGTCGACGCAGAGTCCGTCCGCGGCCGATCCGCGCGGGTCATCCGGCAGGTGGAGGTGGAAGTAGCGTTGGCGGTAGGCGAGCGTCCCGTCGGTCTGGATCTGGAAGCTGTAGACGAGTTGCCCGACGACATCGCTGACGTACAGGAGCGACTGGTCGGGAGAGAGGCAGAGGCCGGCAGGGAACTCGATGCCGGTATCCAGCGTGGAGACCTGACCCTTTCGGTCGACCAGCTTGACGGCGCGGCCGGATGGATCCGTGAAGTACGTCAGGCCGCTGGAGGCTACGACCACGTCCTTCACGCCGGTTTCGGAGGCGACAAACTTCTCGGCTTTGTCGCCGGTGAAGAGAACGAGGCGGCGGGCTTCGGGTTGCGCAGCGATCAGGGATCCGTCGGCCTGGACGGCGAGCGACTGGGCGCCGGAGGTCTCGCCGCGGACCGCGGACACGGATCCGTCGGCGGCGACGCGGAAGATGCGGTTGGCGCCGGAGTCAGCGAAGTAGACGGTGCCGTCGGGTGCGGTGCAAAGGCCGCCGGGCAGCGAGTAACCCTGGCCGAGGAGTTGCCAATCCTCGCCCGGCAGGAGCACCTGGGCGATGGGGGCGTTGGAGGACAGGCCGGGGCGGATGGGCGAGTTCCAGTCCTTCCACAACCAGCGGAGGGCATCGGGTAGGATGGCGCTGCCCTGCTTGCCGTCGTGGCCGCCGGTGCCCCATTCCTTCTTCACCTCATAACCAGCCCAGGTCAGGGCGCTGAACATGTCCTGGTTCGCGACCCACCAGTTGCCGCCGTAGATGTTGAGGTCGTTGTAGCCGTCCTGCAGGAAGACCCGGAGAGGCTGGGGTTCGAACTTCCGGATGAGCGTGGGATAGTCATTGCCCCCACGGAGGCCGACGTAGGTTCCGATGGTGCTGAAGACGCGACGGAAGAGGTCCGGGCGTTCCCAGGCGGCCGTGAAGGCGCAGATGGCACCCGAGCTGGCGCCGCCGATGGCGCGGAGGTTGGGATCGGGGGAAAACAGGACTCCCTTCTGGGCGACGACCTCCGGGAGGAGTTCCTCGGCGAGGAAGCGGGCATAGCCGCCGCCGAGTCCGTCGTATTCGTAGCTGCGGTTGAACCGGGGCAGGGAGTTGGTGCCGCGGACGGAAGGAACGATGCCGGGGTTGACGAAGACGCCGATCGTCACGGGCATTTCTCCCTTGGCGATCAGGTTGTCGAACACGAGGGGAACCCGCCAGGTCCCGTTGGTGCCGACGTAGCCACCCCCGTCCTGGAACACCATCAGGGCCGCGGCGCGGTTGCCGTCGTACTGCGCCGGGATGTAGACCCAGTAGTCCCGTGCGGTGCCGGGGAAGACGGAGTTGGTGCCCGCGAGGAATGTGTGCTTCGACACCTTTCCGTGGGGAACGGCCGGATTGAACTGCGAGTCGGGCCCCAGCTTGTAGTCGTTGTCGCCGGCCGGGGATTGCGCCACCGCCGTGACCGCCAACTGGCAGGCCAGACCGATCCAAGAGGCTTGGGTATACCACTTCCGCACTGGATGAATGCTCCGCATGCCCGCCAGTCAACGCATCCATTGGACGCCGCGCAAGGCGCCGGCGGCGGAAGTTTTCCTGGCAGCACCCGTAACCATTCCGGGGAAGTGGCGTAGCAGGCTGTGGTGACCCCTGCGACCGAGTATGACGCCGCGTGGAAGGCAACGCTGGAGACATTTCTCCAGCCTTGCCTCGCGATGGCATTCCCTCAATTGGCCGCACTGATCGATTGGTCTGTGCCGCCCCGCTTCCTAGAGACGGAGTTGAGGGAGATCGTGCGGGACTCCGAGACGGGATCGATGCGGGTGGACAAGCTCGTGGAGGTCCAGCGGAACGACGGGGTTACGGAATTGTTGCTGGTGCACGCGGAGGTGCAGGTCCAACGGGACGATCAAATGCCGCTGCGGATGTTCCGATACTTCATCCGGATCTTCGATCGATTTGGCAGGCCGCCGGTCAGTCTGGCGATCCTGGCGGATCCGGGTCGTGGTTGGTGGCCCGGGGCTTACGAGTATGCGGTCGCGGGATGCTCGATGACCTTCCGGTATGCTACCTGCAGGTTGGCTGAGTTGGATCTGGGTCCTTGGATTGCTGCGGGAAACCCGGTGGCCCGAGTGATTCAGGCGCACCGGTTGGCGCAGCAGACAAGGACGGACATGGTTGCACGTCGGAGGGGAAAGCTGGGATTGATCAGGCAGTTGTTGGAGTCGGGGATGGCTGACGCAGAAGTGCGTGAATTGACGAGGCTGATCCACTGGCTGCTGGCGTTGCCGCGGGAGGACGAGTTAGAATTTCGACAAGAAGTCAGGAAGATGGAGGTGAGCATGCAGATGCCAAGACGGAGCACATACGAACAGATCGTGTGGGAGGAAGGTGTGGAAAAGGGCCGTCAGGATGGTCAGGTGGAGGGTCGCCACGTCGGCGCTCAGGACATGCTGCTGGATTTGATGGCGGATCGATTTGGTGCCTGTGGTGCGGAATTGGGTTCCAGGATCCGGCAGATCCAGGATGAGTCGAAGCTGCTGCGGTTGGCGCGAATGGTGTTTCGGGTGACCTCGCTTGCGGACTTCGAAGCGGAGATGAAGGCTGGAGAACAGTCTGGCCCCGGCGCAGGGGCCTGACCTCCGCCACTCCGGGCTGGGAAGTGGCATTGGACTCGGCCACGCTCTGCCCCTCTCATGAACAAGACACTGGTCGCCTTGGCGGCGTGTGCCGCATTGATGGGCTCTGCGTTGCAGGCCGCGGAATCCGTCGGGATTTCCCTTCGCCTGATGGCGGAGGGTCTCGTCTCGCCCCTCAGCTTCAATGCCCTGCCTGACGGTCGGGCGCTGGTCGCGGATCAGGTCGGGATCGTACGGTTGATGAAGTCGGGTGGCGGTTTGGAAGAGGGGGAGGTGCTCAACCTGACCAACCGGCTTTCGAAGCTGAACCGCAATTCCTTCGATGAACGCGGGCTGCTGTGCCTCGCCCTTCATCCGCAGTTCGCCTCCAACCGCCGGATCTTCGTCTCCTATACGGCACCCCGTCGGGACAGTGCGCCTGCCGACTATGACTGCACGCTCCGGATCTCGGAGTTCAAGGTCGGCAGCGGCGAACCGCTGCGCATCGATCCCGCCTCCGAACGGATCGTGTTCGAGGTCGACAAACCCTACTTCAACCACAACGGCGGACGGATCGTGTTCGGTCCGGATTCCCGGCTTTACATCTCGGTGGGCGATGGCGGCGGGCCGAAGGGTTGCGACCTCGGCAACGGTCACGTCCCGGAAGGCAATGGGCAGAACCTCCGCACGCATCTCGCCAAGATCCTGCGTATCGATGTCGACGGGACGTCCGGCACGCAGGCCTATCGGATTCCATCCGACAATCCCTTCGCCGACGGCAAGGACGCGCTGCCCGAGATCTGGGCTTACGGCGTGCGCAATCCGTGGAGCCTGACCTTTGACCGCGGCGGGAATCGCGACCTTTTCGTGGCTGACATCGGCCAGATGCGTTGGGAAGAGGTCAACATCATCCGCAAGGGTGGCAACTACGGCTGGCCGTTGCGCGAGGGATTCGAGGGTTTCAACCGGGAGCACCCGGAACAGGCTCCGACGAGCCTTCCGGAAAAGGGCCTGCGTGGCGAAGCGCTGGTGGACCCGATCACGACCTACAAGAACCCGAGCGGCTTCCGCAAGGATCCGGAGGCGTTGGGCATCAGCATCACGGGTGGATATGTCTACCGCGGCAAGGCGCTCAAGGCGTTCCAGGGGGACTACGTTTTTGGTGACTGGTCGGGTACGCAAGGAACGCCGCAAGGCCGGATTTTCGTGGCCCGTCGTTCGACGGATGCGAAGACCCCGTGGCGCATGGATACGGCCCGCGTCAATGGCCCGGGCAAGATGTTCGGATGCGTGTGTGGATTCGGTGAGGACAACGACGGTGAGATCTACGTCCTGACCAATGGTTCCACCGGCCTGACGCCGGGTCGGGGCAAGGTGTGGCGGATCGAGCCCGACACCGCGCCGGCCGCGGGGCAGTAATCCGGCAGGTCACCGCTGAAAAAGAAGGGGCCGGCGTCGATGCCTGTGCATCGGGCCGGCCCCGTTTCATGTGCCTTTCGGCGGATTCCGTCTCAGTGCTTCACCTGGAACCGGGTGACCACGCCCTCGCCGCCGGCGGTCGCCACGCGGCGGTCGTTCGCGGCGAGGTGGCTGAGGATCTTGAAGACCTGTTCCGCAGACTCGGGCTTTCCGAGTGCCGCAGCGAGCGCGTCGGCGGTGAAGCTGGCTGAAGGATTCCGGACGAGGTGTTCCACCACTTGCTTCTGGAGCGCGAGCACGACGATGGCGGCCTTCTTGCCGGCTTCGACGCCAGGCTGGTGGTAGGCGTTGATCCGGACGAGTGACGCATAGAGTCCCACGGCCCGTTCGAACAGGGCGATCAACGTGCCGACGGTCTCCGGGGTGACCTCGCGGACCGTCAGAGTGATGCTCTGGCGACCCTTTTCGTAGAGGGCATCGCGCGTGCCGAGGAAGAATCCGGACAGGTAGTCGCCGCTGGTCACGCCGGGTTCGACTTCAATGCCGACGCCCTGGCGATCGCGGAGGACCTCGATGAACACGGCGAAGAAGTTCGAGACGCCTTCCCGGAGTTGTTGCACGTAGGCGTGCTGGTCGGTGGAACCCTTGTTCCCGTAAACGGCGATGCCCTGGTTGACCACGCGGCCATCGACATCGAGTTCCTTGCCCAGCGATTCCATGACCAGCTGCTGGAGGTACTTCGAGAACAACTCGAGCCGGTCCTTGTAGGGCAGCACGACCATGTCCCGCGCACCGCGGCCTTCACCGAGGAAGTACCACGCCAGCGCCAGTTGCGCCGCCGGGTTCTGACGTTGGTCGGCAATCCGGGTAACTTCGTCGCAGGCCTTCGCGCCGGCGATGAATCCGGCGATGTCCAGGCCTTGAAGGGCTGCCGGAAGCAGGCCCACGGCGCTCGTCTCGCTTGTGCGCCCGCCGACCCAGTCCCACATCGGGAACCGTCGGAGCCAGCCTTCGGCGACGGCATGTTTTTCGAGGTTGCTGCCCGCGCCGGTGACCGCGACGGCATGCTTGGCGAAGCTGAGGCCGGCCTGTGTGTAGGCGGCGGTGGCCTCCAGCATTCCGTTCCGGGTTTCAGGGGTTCCACCGGACTTCGAGATGACCACGCAGAGGGTTCGTCCCAACCGTCCTTCGAGGCGCGCGAGGACCCGGTCCATGCCGTCCGGATCCGTGTTGTCGAAGAAGTGCGGGGTCATCCGATCCGAGTGCGGGCAGCCGAGGGCATTGGCGACGAACTGGGGACCGAGGGCGCTGCCGCCGATGCCGATCACCAACACCTCCGTGAACGGCCCGCCCTGGCCGGACACGATCCCGGCGTGGACGTCGGCGGCGAAGGCCTGAACGTCGGCGATGGTCTGTTCGATTTCTGTCCGCATGGACGCCGTGGGGGCGAGGGCTGCGTTGCGGAGCCAGTAATGGCCGACCATGCGGTTCTCGTCCGGGTTGGCGACAGCCCCCTTTTCGAGGGCGTCCATGGCGGCGAAGGCCTGCTTCAACGGCCCTTCCATCGTCGTCAGGAAACCGTCCGGGAAATCCACCCGGCTGAGGTCCAGCGCCAGTCCAGCCGCCGGAAACTCTGTGTAGGTCTTCTGAAACCGATCCCAAAGTGCACTCTTTGAAAGCGACATGTTGTTCGTAGGTTGCCTGTCCCTGCCCGGGAAGGTGAACAGGATTCCCTCTCCTGAAAAAATGGGGGTGGGTGCTGGCGTAGGAGGCGGGTTAGGTTGCCGAGGTGGGTTGGGTACAGGTGTTGCATGAGGACGAGGACTTGTTGGTGGTGCACAAGCCGGCGGGCTTGGTGTGTCATCCGACGAAGGGCGATGCGGCATCGAGCCTGATTGGGCGGGTACGTTTGCATCTTGGGTTGGAGGCGGAGCCGCAGATGGTGCATCGGTTGGATCGGGAGACGAGCGGCGTGATGGTGTTCGGGAAGACGGACGAGGCGTCAGCGGAGTTGCGTCGGCTATGGCTGGCGGGGTTTGTGACGAAGGAGTACCTCGCGATCGTGCATGGGCATCCGTTGACGGAGGAGGGTGAGATCGACGGGCGGTTGGGGAAGCATGTGGAGTCGGGGGTTTCGATCCGGGACCAGGTCCGGGCGGATGGGGCTTGGGCGCGGACGCGGTATCGGGTGGTGCGACGATTGGAGCGGGAGGAAGGGGCGTTTGCGGTGGTGCGGCTCTGGTTGGACACGGGGAGGAAGCACCAGATCCGGATCCATCTGGCGCACGTCGGGCATCCGGTGGTGGGGGACAAGATCTACGGCGGCGACGATTCGTTGTATCTGGATTTCGTGCAGCGTCGGCTGTCCGCGGAGCAGAAGGGTCAGTTGCTGCTGGCGAACCAGGCGTTGCACGCGCATCGGCTCTGGTTGCCCTGGGAGGGTCGGGAGCGGGGATTCGAGTCGCGGCCGGAGGAGACGTTCGAGGCGTTTGTCCGTGGGGATCGCGTGCCCTGGCTGGAGGATCCGTACGATCCGTTGAGGCCGTCGGAGGGCTTGGCGGGGAGTGCGGGGGAGGGTTAGGGAGGGCAACGAGGACGTTGCAGCCGCGTTTGGGGCTCGGGCTTTCGTTGGAGGGAGTCCGGGTCCATGGTT
Source organism: uncultured Verrucomicrobiota bacterium (assembly GCA_903842505.1). Lineage (GTDB taxonomy): Bacteria > Verrucomicrobiota > Verrucomicrobiia > Limisphaerales > UBA9464 > UBA6176. The sequence goes on from CAIMMI010000102.1 coordinate 7,788, forward strand.
TGGGCATGGCAAAGCAGTACTGGCTGGTGAAGCAGGAACCGGAGGCCTATGCGTGGGCGACCTTCGTCAAGGACGGTCGGACGGCGTGGACCGGGGTGCGGAATTATCAGGCCCGGAATTTCCTGCGGGCGATGAAGGCGGGAGATCCGGTGCTCTATTACCACAGCGTCTCGGACAAGAAGGTGGTGGGGATCGCGCGGGTGGAGCGGGAGGCGTATCCGGATCCGACGGCGACGGAGGGGGACTGGTCCGCGGTGGATCTGGTGCCGGAGAAGGCGTTGAAGGTGGCGGTGGCGCTGGAGCAGTTGAAGACCGATCCGGTGACGGCGGAGATGCCATTGATCCGCCAGTCGCGCCTGAGCGTGATGGGGATCAGCGAGGCGGTGTACCGGCGGGTGATCGAGATGAGCCGGGGCGAGGGGAAGCTCTGAGGCGGGAAGTTCCCAGATGCCAGTTTCCAGACGTCTGGGAACTGGGAACTCGGAACTCGGAACTGGGGACTTGCCCGCCCGGCTCGTGGGGACACTCGCCCCACCGGAGATACCAGCCCCACCGGAGCTGGGTTTTTGGGGTGGGGCGAGACTCTGTCGAGCCCGGGATCAGGCGAAGTCGTAGATGGTGGCCTTGATGCAGACCTTCTTGAAGACCTTCTCGACGAACTCCGCGTGGCGCGGGTGGACCTGGTAGTCGTCCTGGGCCTGCTTGTCCGGGAAGACGAGGTTGAGGGCGACCTGATAGCTCTGGTCGACGACGGGGCGGTGGCTTCCGACCATCTTGCCGGCGTGGTAGAAGGTCAGGCCGGGGATGTCCTTGAGGTATTCGTGGCAGCCGGCGAGGAGGGTGTCGGCGGCGGTGGGGTTGGCCGGATCGGTCCAGAAGATGACGACGTGTGAAAACATGGTCGGGCGAGGATAGGGGGAGTCTGGCAGGGGATCCAAGGCGGCATTGCGCCCAGGCGGGGGGGTCCGCTAGGTTTCGGAACCATGACTTTGACGGAGAAGATCCTGGCGCGTGCGGCAGGCAAGGCGCAGGTGACCGCGGGCGACAACATCTGGGTGAATGCAGACGTGCTGATGACGCATGACGTCTGCGGCCCCGGAACGATCGGCGTGTTCAAACGGGAGTTCGGCCAGACGGCGAAGGTCTGGGACCGGCAGCGGGTGGTGATCATCCCCGACCACTACATCTTCACGGCGGATTCGAAATCGAACCGCAACGTGGACATCCTGAGGGAATTCGCCCGTGAACAGGGCCTTCCCTACTTCTACGACGTCATCGACGATCCGAATGGCAGCTGGAAGTTCGATGCGGCGAAGGGGCTGTTGAAGAAGCAGTACGGGTCGAACTACGCGGGCGTTTGCCACGCGGCATTGCCGCAGAAGGGCCATACGCGGCCGGGCGAGATCCTGTTCGGGACGGATTCGCACACCTGCATGGCCGGTGCGTTCAACGAGTTTGCGACGGGCATCGGCAACACGGACGCCGGGTTCGTGATGGGCACGGGCAAGTTGCTGATCAAGGTGCCGGAGACGATGCGGTTCCGGTTCGAGGGCAAGTTGCAGCCCGGGGTGATGGCGAAGGACATCATCCTGCATGTGATCGGGGAGATCGGATTTGATGGGGCGACCTACCGGGCGATGCAGTTCGACGGTCCGGGTGTGGCGAGCCTGTCGATGGACGACCGCATGACGATTGCGAACATGGCGATCGAGGCGGGTGGCAAGAACGGGATCTTCCCGTTTGATGCGCGGACGGCCGAATACATCGAGTCGCGCACGCGGTTGAACGGGACGAAGCAGCGTTACGAGCCGGTGGAGGCGGATGCGGACCAGAAGTTCGTGTACGAGACGGTGATCAACCTCGACCAGTTGGAGCCGACGGTCGCGTGCCATCCGGATCCGGGCCAGCGCAAGAAGGCCAAGGAAATGGACGTGAAGCTGGACCGCGCGTACATCGGGTCGTGCACGGGCGGCAAGACGAGTGATTTCGTGGAATTCGCGCGGGTGGTGCAGGGGCGACGGGTGGTGATCGACACGTTTGGCGTGCCGGCGACGCCGGAGATCGTGCATGACCTCCAGACCACGCGTTGGGGTGACCGGACGATCTGGGACATCCTGGTGGGTGCGGGCGTGCAGATGACGGAGAACGCGGGTTGTGCGGCGTGCCTGGGCGGTCCGGTGGACACCTTCGGCCGCATGAACACGCCGTTGAAGTGCATCAGCGCGACGAACCGGAACTTCCCCGGGCGGATGGGTCACAAGGAGTCGCAGGTGTTCCTGGCGAGTCCGGCGACCGTGGCGGCGAGTGCTGTTGCGGGTCGGATCACGGATCCGCGGGAATATGTGAATTGAACGGCAGATCATGAGCACCCCCAAGGAGGTCATCGCCCTGGCCAAGAAGGCCGGGGCGAGGATGGTCGACGTGAAGTTCGTCGACACTTTTGGCAGCTGGCAGCATTTCAGCGTGCCGGTTGGCGAGTTGACCGAGGAGGTGTTCGAGGAGGGATTCGGGTTCGACGGGTCGTCGATCCGCGGGTGGAAGTCGATCGAGGCGTCGGACATGCTGGCGATGCCGGATCCGACGACGGCCTTCCTGGATCCCTTCTGTGCGGTGCCGACGCTGTCGATCACGTCCACGATCGCGGAGACGGGGACGAAAGAGGCGTATGCGCGGGATCCGCGGGGAATTGCCCAGCGCGCGGAGCAGTACCTGCGTGGGACCGGGGTGGCAGACACGGCGGTCTTCGGGCCGGAGGCGGAGTTCTTCATCTTCGACAGCGTCCGGTTCGACCAGCGGGCGAATGGTTGCTTCTACGAGGTGGACAGTGGGGAAGCGCCCTGGAACAGCGGTCGGGACGAGGTTTCGGGGCCGGGCAGCGGCAACCTGGGCTACAAGATCCGCCACAAGGAGGGATACTTCCCGGTGGCGCCGCTGGATACGCAGCAGGATCTCCGGACGGAGATGTGCCTGGTGATGGAGCAGTTGGGGATCGTGGTGGAGCGCCAGCACCATGAGGTGGCCACGGCCGGGCAGGCCGAGATCGACTTCCGGTTCGGGACGCTGGTGAAGACCGCGGACACGATGATGCTGTACAAGTACATCATCAAGAACGTGGCCCGGAAGCATGGGAAGACGGTCACGTTCATGCCGAAGCCGTTGTTCGGCGACAATGGCTCGGGGATGCACACGCATCAGTCGCTGTGGAGCAAGGGCAAGCCCCTGTTCGCAGGGAAGGAGTACGCGGGCCTGAGCCCGATGGCCCTGCATTACGTGGGCGGGATCCTGAAGCATGCGCGGGCCCTGTGCGCGCTGTGCAATCCGACGACGAATTCCTACAAGCGGCTGGTCCCGGGGTATGAGGCGCCGGTGAACCTGGCTTACAGCGCGCGAAACCGCTCGGCGGCCATCCGGATCCCGACCTTCAGTGATTCGCCGAAGTCGAAGCGCATTGAGTATCGGCCACCGGATCCGGCGGCGAATCCGTATCTGGCCTACTCGGCGTTGCTGATGGCGGGGTTGGACGGCGTTTTGAACCGGATCGATCCGGGAGAGCCGCTGGACAAGAACATCTACGAACTGCCACCGGAAGAGGCGGGTCGGGTGCCGAAGGTGCCGTCGAGTCTGGGCGAGGCGCTGGATTGCCTGGAGGAAGACCATGAGTTCCTGCTGCGGGGCGACGTGTTCACGAAGGACTTCCTGAACATGTGGGTGGAGCACAAGCGCAAGGAGCATGA
>CAIMMI010000103.1 GCA_903842505.1 uncultured Verrucomicrobiota bacterium
AGGCCTTCGACTCCCGTTCGTACTCGTACTCGTACTCAGCCCGAAGGGCGGTACTCGTACTCGAACCACTGTGTCCTACCCTCGACTCCATTTCAGGTTCCCATTGGCTCGAGTACGAGTACGAGTACGAGTACCCCGCCTCGCACATCCATGGCGAAGGGACCCGCATTTCCGCCCGCCATGTCCCCAACGCCGGAGGCGTTGAAGCCGGTACGGGTTGGCGCGAACGCGCCTGCGCGGGGAAACAGCGTGAAGTAGGATCCGCACCCCGAAGGCGGTGCGAAGGGTCCGGGCCTCTGCAACCCTTCCAGGGTTGGAACTCCATCTCCCGGCTTACCCGGGGTGGCGCTTCGCGACCCCGGGCTAACGGCTCGCACCCCTCCGGGGTGACGGGGCCTCCCAAAAACCAAAAAGGCCGTCCCATGGGGACGGCCTGAAATTGGTTGCGGGGCTAGGATTTGAACCTAGGACCTTCAGGTTATGAGCCTGACGAGCTACCGGGCTGCTCCACCCCGCGATTGATGGGTTTAGAGATAGGGATTCAGGGGGGTGAGGGCAAGATCCATTTCGGGAATTCTCTGCAAGTGGGCGATTTGGAGAGGTCGTCCGGGCTACTGGGTGGGAGCGGGTTTGCGGAGGAGCTTCAGGAGTTCGAGGACGATGAGCGGGACGGCTCCGATGGCGAGGTAGAGGAGTCCGAGCTGGAAAGGAACGGGTGCGGTTTTGAGGAGTCGGCCGACGGTGTCGTTCTGCTGGCTGAAGACCTGGAGTGCGAAGGAGCCGATGACCACGACGAGGAGGCTCACGTTGGTGAGGAGCGGGATCCGCCAGATGGGCAAGGTCGCGCTGCGGACTCCGAAGGAGCGCAGGAGTTCGGCATAGACGAGCACAGCGAAGGCGGCGGCATGGGCCTGTTCGAGGGTGCCCGTCCGAAGAACCCAGGCGTAGGTGGCGAAGGCCACGCCAGCAGTCAGGAATCCGGTCAGGAACATCATCCGGAGAAACGGGTGGTTCGCGATGTGGCTCGATCGCGGCCTGGGTTGGCGTTCCATGACGCTGGGGTCGACGGGGTCGGTGACGAGGCACATGGCGGGCAGGCCGTCGGTGAGCAGGTTGATCCAGAGGAGATGGATCGGAAGGAGGGGCATGGGCATGCCCGCGAGGACGCACCCGGTGACGAGCAGGAGTTCGCCCGTGTTGCCGGCGAGCAGGTACTGGAGGGTCTTGCGGATGTTGTCGTAGGTCCCGCGACCTTCCTCCACGGCGGCGACGATGGTGGCGAAGTTGTCGTCGGTGATGACCATGTCGGCGGCCTGCTTGGTGACCTCGGTGCCCGTGCGGCCGAGGGCGATGCCGATGTCGGATCCCTGGAGGGCGGGGGCGTCGTTGACGCCGTCGCCGGTCATGGCGACGACGGCGCCACCGGCACGCAAGGCGCGGACGATGTGGAGTTTGTGTTCGGCGGTGACCCGGGCGTAAACGGAGACCGTGGCGGCGCGTTGGTGGAGGTCCGATTCGGACAGGCGATCGAGTTCGGCGCCGGTGACCGGGGCGGTATCGGAATCGATGCCGAGTTCCCGGGCGATGGCGGTGGCGGTCTTGGGATGATCGCCGGTGATCATGATGACGCGGATGCCGGCCGAGCGGCATCGGGCGATGGCGTCGCGGGCCTCGGGGCGGGGTGGATCGTACATGCCGGCGAGGCCGACGTAGATCAGGTCCTTTTCGACGACGGCGTGAGTGAGGGCCTCGTGGGGACGGTGGTCGATGTCGCCGCGGGCGGAGGCGAGGACGCGCAGGGTCTGGTCGGCGAGGGAACCGGCTTGGGCGAGGATGGTGGAGCGGTCGGCGTCGGTCAGGGGGCGGACGCCGTCGTAGGCGGCGATCCGATTGCAGCAGGAGAGAAGGGATCCGGGGGCACCGTTGCAGAAGATGCGCAGTCGGCCATCGGGTTGGAGGCGAAGGATGGAACTGCGCTTGCGGTCGGAATCGAAGGGGAGGGTGAGGACCTGGGGAAGTTCCTGATCGAGTTGGGCGAGGGTGGTGCCGGTCTTGAGTCCGGCGGCGAACAGGGCGCCTTCGGTGGGGTCGCCGACGAGCTTCCACGCTGCACCCTTGGATTCGAGTCGGGCGAGGGATCCGCCGACGAGGACCGAGCCGAGATCGAGGAGGTGGGATCGCTGGATGGGATCGGGCGGGCGACCGGCGAGGCGGATCTCGCCGTCGGGGCTGTAGCCTTCGCCGGTGACCTCGAAGTCATGACCGGCGACGTGCAACGTCCGCACGGTCATCTGGCCCAGGGTCAGGGTGCCGGTCTTGTCGGTGCAGATCACGCCGGTGCAGCCGAGCGTTTCGATGGCGGAAAGGCGCCGCACGAGCGCGTGGCGGCGCGCCATGCGGAGGACGCCAACGGAAAGGGCGACGGTGACCACGGCGGGAAGGCCCTCAGGAACGGCCGCGACGGCGAGGCTGACGGAGCTGACGAGGAGGTCGATGAGCGGGGTTCCGCGCCAGAGACCGAGGACGAAGGTGAGGGCGACGATGCCGAGGGTGGCGAAGATCAGGATGCGACCGAACGAATCGAGATGTTGCTGGATGGGCGTGCTTTTCTCCTCGTGGGTCTCGGCGAGCAGTTGAGCGATGCGGCCGAGTTCGGTCTGCATGGCGGTGGCGACGACCACGGCGGAGCCGGTCCCGGCGGCGACGCTGGTGCCGAGGAAGACGAGGTTGTCGCGATCGCCGAGGGGAACGTTGGCGGATTCCAGGGGGCGATGGTGCTTGTTGGCGGCTTCGGCCTCACCGGTGAGCGCCGCCTCGACGCAGGTGAGGGAGGCGGTTTCGAGGAGACGGGCATCGGCGGCGACGAGATCCCCCGGTTCCAGGAGGAGCAGGTCGCCGGTGACGACGTCAGTGGCGGGGATCGAGAGGGACTGACCGTCGCGTCGGATCCGGGCGCGGGGGGCATTGAGCTGCTGGAGCGCCTCGATGGAACGTTCGGCCTTGAACTCCTGCCAGGCTCCGACGAAGGCGTTGAGGGCGAGGATGACGAGGATCGCGGTGAAGTCGACCGACTCGCCCAGAAACCCGGAGACGAGTCCGGCGGCGATGAGGACCCAGACGATCACGCTCTGGAACTGTCGGGCGAGGATCCGGAGTGGATGGGCCCGTCGTTTTCGTTGGAGTGAGTTTGGACCTTGGGAGGCGAGGCGGGAGGCGGCTTCCTGGGACGTCAAGCCGTCGGGGCTGGTGGAGAAGTGCGCCAGGAGTTCTTCGCGTGAGAGCACGTGCCACACCGGCGTCGGCCGGGGTGCTGGGAGGGTCTGGAGGGAGGGCCTCACGGCAGGAAGGCGAAGGGGGACGGATCAGCGTCGGGCCGGCCCGCCGTCGGTTTCAAAACGGCCGAGGGCGACGGCTTCGGCGGAGGGGGGGGTGCTGGGCGGAGGGGGAGCGTTGGCCGGGCCGGAATCCAACGGGTGCGGCGGACCGTGCCGGGGCCACGCTTCGAGGAGGGTGGTGGTGAGGGTGAGGGTGACGGGACCGAGAAGGATTCCCACCGGACCAAAGAGCATGATTCCCCCCACCACGGAGAGGAAGGCGAGGACGGTGTGGAGCTTGAGGCGGTTGCCGACGAGGACGGGGCGGAGGAGGTTGTCGATCGTGCCGACGACGAACATCCCCCAGGCGGTGAGGATGGCGGCCTTGCCCCAACTGCCTTCGAGGGCGAGGCAGAGCGTTGCGGGAATCCAGACCACGAAGGCGCCCAGGACGGGCAGCACCGCCAACACGGCCATGACGACGCCCCAGAGCAAGGGAGCGGGCAGTCCCAGCCACCAGAACATCAAACCGCCGAGCAAGCCCTGCGCCGCAGCCACGGTCAGCGTGCCATAGACGCCGGCATGGATGGTGTCGTTGACGCGGGCAACGAGCCGGAGTGTGGCGGCGTCGGGCAAGGGGGAAACCGATCGGACGAAGGCGAGGGCTGCGGCGCGGTCCCGCAGGAAAAAGAACAGGATGTAGAAGGTCAGGCAGAAGTCGACAGCCTGCAGGAACGATCCCCGTACGAGGCTTCCCACGGTGGTGGTGAGCCACGACGTGATGGACTTGGCGAGTCCGGGAATATCGAAGTTCTGTTCCATGTGTTGGACCATCCGGGCCAGCCGGGGCTGCGCTTCGAGCCTGCGACGCCACTCGCCCGTAGCCATGCGGGTCTCGATGGCTTGTGCTCCCTGGGTCGCCTGGAGGACGAGGCGTTGCCCCACGAATACGCCCGGGATCACGACCAGGCATCCGATCCCGACCACCGCCACCAATGCTGCGAGTCCTCGGTGTCGGAGGTGTCGCTCCAGCCAGCCCTGGCCGGGGGCAAAGAGGACGGCGAGGGAACCGGCCCAGACCAGAGGCGGGAGGAAGGGCAGGGCCAACCGGCCGCACAGATAGATGCCAAGTGCGGTGGCCAGGAGCAGCACCCACTGGCGGAGTCGCGGGACCGGGAACGCCGAAACCACGCTGGAAGCGAGACCTTGCATGGGTCAGGCGCGAAGGCGACGGAACGGGTGGGAATCCGAGAAGCCGAATACGTCGTTTGGGGGCAGGAAGTTCATCGTGGCGGAGTCCGGGATGGGCGCTGGCTCCCGTGATTTCCGATGTCGATCCTGAGCCCGGCAGCGGGCGGAAAGGGATGGGGTGTTGGCCGGAGGGGCCGTCTCGTGAGCGACGTAGCAGACGACGTGAGGAGGCTGGGGCCAGTTCCCAGTTCTGGAATCTGGAAACTGGCAACTGGCGACTGGCAACTCCCCCTCAGTCCCGCCTCGTGACCTCGTCGGCTACGCTTTGTGTGGTAGCAGACGACGTGAGGAGGCTGGGGCCAGTTCCCAGTTCTGGAAGCTGGAATCTGGCAACTGGCAACTCCCCCTTGGACCCGCCTCGTTACCTCGTCGGCTACGGGGGATCAGATCACCCGGTCGAGGAGGGAGCGGCCGGTGGTGAAGCGTTCGAGGTTGCCGAGGAAATGACGGACGAGGGACTCGGCTTCGCGATGGTGGCCGCCGGCGGTGTGGGGCGTGATGAAGCAGTTGGGGGCGGATCGGAGCGGATGGGAATCCGGGAGGGGCTCGGGATCGGTGACGTCGAGCCAGGCGGCGGCGAGGTGACCGGAGCGGAGGGAGGCGTCGAGGGCGGCCTGGTCGGCGGTGGTGCCGCGGCCGATGTTGTAGAACACGCACCCCGGCTTCAGTGCGGCGAGGAAGGTGGCGTCGACGAAACCACGGGAGGCGGGGTTGTCGGGCAGGAGGTTGATGACGTGGTCGACGGTGGGCAGGACCGACGCGAGTTGGTCGGGGGTAATCACCTGGACGCCCTCATCGCCGCGGGGTTGGCGTCGGAGCGCGGTCACCTTCATGTCGAAGGGCGCGAGCATTGGCAGCAGGGACTGGGCGATCGTTCCGAAGCCGAGGATGAGGACGTGCTGGCCGCGCGGGGACCGTGGGATGGCACGGAGATGGAGCCATTCGGCGGAGCCGTTCGGCGTCCTGGAGGCCAGTTGGGCAGGCAGGCAACGCGACTGCGCCATCAGGAACGAGAACACATGCTCGGCGCAGGGTTGCGCGAACACGCGTGAACTGTTGGTCACGACGAGCCCGCGCTCCCGGGCGAACCCACGGAATGAATCGGTGTCGTATCGCGTGAAACCGGCGCTCGTCAGGTGGATCCAACGGAGCCGATCGGACGCGCGGATGTGGTCGAGGTCGGGTTGGCCGAAGGCGATCTCGGCGGTGGCGAACGCGGGATCCGCGTCGGCCTTGGCGAGCACGGAAGTGGTGGGGCGGCGGGCCTCGATGAGGCGGTGTGGGAGGACCGTGCTGCGGAGGAGATCGAGGGCGGCGCCCGAGAGTGCCAGGTCGGAGAAGACGGTGAGTGCGTTCACTGGGGGGCGGTGGGATCGGACAATCAGGCGTAGAGCGAGAGGAAGCGCCGGCGATAAACGGCTTCCTGGGCCGGCAGGCGATTACGAAGCGACTCCTTGCTGACCGCGCCGTGCTGGAAGCGGCGTTTCTCGAAGATCGGCATGTCGAGCCCGGTGACGGCCTTGATGCCGCGCCGGACGACCTCGCCCTTGAGCGAATAGAGGGTCGGGACGTCGTATTGGGTCAGGTCGATGAAGGGGATTCCCTCGCTCACGTTGATCACCGAGGGGCGCGTGAACGGGCTGAAGGAATCGAAGCCATGCTGGCGCGCCGGGGCGTAGGTGCGGACGTATCCGCGGCTCAGGCCACCGCTGTAGGTCAGGCTGTGCTTGATGCGTCCGACGCCCCAGCCCTCGTGGTAGAGCATGAGGTTGTGGACGACGCTCCGGATGGTGAGTTCGGAATTCTCCTCGATCGGGTAGTCCTTGAGGTTTTCGTCACCGCCATCGCCGTCGAGCAACAGGCGCCAGTCCGGATACCGGCGTCGGATGCCGCGGCACAGGGCCATGCCCATGGCGGCGCATTCGACGTCGAGTGGCTTGTAGTCCTCGATGGTCCGGACGGTTTCGGCGGGATCGATGTCATCGAGGCTGGCCGGGATCGTTTCGAGGAACAGACCGAGTCCGAGGGCGTCGAGGAACTCGCGGGCCTGCCGGGCGTCGGGGCCGTCGCCGAAGTCGAGGGTGAAAGCCTTCAGTCGGGACGGGCTGATTCCGAGCTTCCGGAGGACGTGGTACGTGGCGAGGAAGACGGAACCGGAATCGATGCCGCCGCTGAAGGCCACGCCGATCGGTTCGCGTTCGGGCACCGATTGGACCCACTTGGCGATCTCGTCGGCCATGGCGCCGATGTAGCGGGCGCCGATGACGTCGAGGTCAGCGGGTTGCGAGTTGCGTTCGGGAGTGAAGTAGCGCGTGTAGACGGGGTCCGGATCCGGGCAACCGAGCAGTTGGATCTCGACGACATAGTGGGCCGGCACCATGCGGGTGTAGGAAGGGTGGAACTGGTCGGCCAGGCCCTCCCGTTCGAGTTGGGTGCGGATGGCGTCCATGCGGTCGGCGACGATGAGGGCGGGTCCCTCGTGGCGCTTGGCCAGGAAGTAGCGCATCGGGCGGTCGAGCGAGCGGGCCATCCGGACCGTCTTGCCCTGGCGCGCGAGGATCGCGAAGGAGCCATCGATGGTGCGCACGGCATCCGGGTCGCCCGAGAGCACCCGGGCGCGGGCGTCCTCGAGGCTCAGGTTGAAGAGCCGGTTGAGCGATGGGTCGAGCAGGTCGACGACCCGTTCCACGTACACGTCGGCGGGATTCACGGGGGAGATCATGGCGTGGGAAAGGCGGGTTGTGGAGGAAGGACTTTTCCCCGGGGACTAGGCGCGGAACAGTTGTCCGAGGCGTTTGCCCAGGATGCGGCCGGCGATGAGGAGGCTGGTGGTGAGGATGGCCATGCCGATCACGCCGAGCGCGCAGGCGACGGAGGGGGCGGACGGATTGATGCGGCCCATGAGTTGCCAGATCTGCTTGGTGACCGGGAAATACTGGTCGCGCATGGCGAGGATCAACGAGTCGCTGACTTCGAGCATGGCGAACGAGAAGGTCAGGATCGTGCCGGCGAGGAGGTTGGCGGCGACGAGGGGCAGGGTGATCTTGCGGAGCGTGCGGAGGGGTGAGGCGCCGAGGTTCGCGCTGGCTTCCTCCAGGGTCACGGACGTCTGCTGGAAGCCGGCATAGGCGGACCGGACGATGTAGGGCAGGCGCCGGACGGAGTACGAGATGATGAGGAGGAGCGTGGGATTGGTGCGGGGATCGAACCAGGCGTCGAGGGTGGGATGGAGCTTCTCGTTGATGTCGAATCCGGAGACGTAACCGAAGGCCAGGACGAGGCCCGGGACGGCGAGCGGGAGCATGGCCAGGGCATCCATCAGGCCGGCGAAAGGCAGGCGGCGCCGGGTCAGGAGCCAGGCGATCAGCACGCCGAGGACGAGGTCGACGAAGGCACTGATGGAAGAATAGAAGAGGCTGTTGCGGATGGACGACGCGGTGAGGCCGTGGCCGAAGACTTCGGTGTAGTGGGCGGTGGTCCATTCCTGCGGCAGGATCGAGAAGAACCATTTCGCGGCGAACGACTGGAGGATGACGGCGAAGTGGGGAAGGAGAGCGATGCTGACGAGTCCGCCGGCGGCGATCCAGGCGATGGCGGTCTGGGCGGGGGTGGCGCGTTGTTCGGCGGCGGCGGTGTGACCGCGGGCGATCATGGCGTGGGATCGGCGTGCAAAGAGGCGTTTGGAGAGCGTGAAGAGGAGGACCGTCACCATCAGGACCACCACGACCAGGGCGTACCCTTGCGGGTTGGTGTTGAGGTCGTTGACGGCGTCGAAGATCTGGACCGGAACCAGTCGGGGGTAGCCGAAGATCAGCGGTGTGCCGAGGTCGGTGAAGCTCCAGATCCAGACGATGATCGCACCCGCGAACCAGCCGGGGAGGATGAGCGGGAGCGTGACCGTCCGGAACAGACGCCACCCGGTGGCACCGAGGTTCTGGGCGGCTTCGCGGAGCGTGGGATCCACGTTGGCCATGGCGGCCGACAGGTTGAGGAAGAGGATCGGGTAAAGGTTGAGGACCTGCAGCATCAGGATTCCCCAGAACCCGCCGGCTCCGAGCCAATCGATGGGATGGGCTGGATCGGACAGGCCGAGGTGCTGGAGTCCGAGGTTGAGCGAACCGTATCGGGCCATGACCTGGCGGAGGCCGATGGCACCGACGAACGGCGGCATGATCATGGGGACGAGCAGGAGAGAGGACAGGAGGCTGCGTCCGGCGAAATTCCAGCGGGTGAAGACGTGGGCGAGGGGGAGCGTGACGAGCGAGCACCCGAGCGTCGTGAGCGTGGCGAGGACGGCGGAATGGAGGAGGGCCTCGCGTTGGACAGGGCTTTGGAAGAGGAGGATGAAGTAGCGGAGGGTGAATTCCTCGCCGGTCCCGAATCCGCGGCGGAGCATGAAGCTCAGCGGATAGAACAGGAAGGCGAGGAAGAACACGGCCAACACCCCGAGGAAGGCCAGCGTCCACCCGTTGAGATCCCAGCGTCGCACCCCGGCAGTTCCGGGGTTCGGTGGGCGGGATTCAAGCCTCGATTCAGCCTAGAAAAGGCGGTTCGATCCACAGATTACAGCGATTCCACGGATTGGAAGCCGGTTGAGAGGGGGTGTCGTTTAACCCTGCGGGTGACAGGGAAACTGCGAAGCGGTGGTGCCTCTTGTTCCTGTCCATCTGTGAAATCTGTGAAATCTGTGGATAACCCAACTGCCGCTTTCAGGTTCAGAGGACGCCCTTCTTGCGGAGCATGGCTTCCATGACCTTGTCCATGGCGTACTCGGCAAGGGGCTTGGTGACCTCGTCGAGGGCGGCGGTGGCGGCCTTGAGTCGGGCCGGGTCGCCGGTCTTCGTCTTCGGGTTTTCGAGGGAGAGGACAGACTCGACCTCGTCGAGGGCCTGGTGCAGTTGCGTGCGGTAGTCCGGGTCGAGTTCGGCGTCGTACTCGGCCATCGTCTTGCGGGTGGCGATGAGCGTTTCGCCGGCACGGATCTTGGCTTCGATCCACTGGCGGGCGCGGAGGTCGTCGAAGGCGTTGGCGACGGATTCCTCGACCATCTTCTGGACGTCGGCGTCGTCGACGTCGACGGCGGATTTCATCTGGACGACCTTCTGATGGCCGGTCTTGACGTCCCGGGCGAGGACGTGGAGGACGCCGTTGGCGTCGATCTCGAACTGGACACCGACGCGCGGAACGCCCTTGGGAGCGGCTTCAAACTCGAGTTCGAAGCGGCCGAGCGACCAGTTGTCCATCGCTCGCTCGCGTTCGCCCTGGAGGACGTGGATCAGCATCGAGCGCTGGTTGTCGACGGCGGTGGTGAAGAGTTCACCCGCCTTCACCGGGATGGTGGTGTTGCGGGGAATGATGACATTCATCAGACCTCCGAACGTTTCGATGCCCAGGGAGAGCGGGGTGACGTCGAGCAGGAGCAGGTTGCGGAATCCGCCGGCGAGGATCTCGCCCTGAATGGCCGCGCCGAGGGCAACGGCTTCGTCCGGGTTCACGCCGGTGTTCAGTTCAGGTCCCTTGGCCTTGTGGTATTCGTCGCCCAGGCGGAGGTCGCCGCGGACCTCCCCGAACTCGACGCAACCAAACCACTCGGAGACGAGCTTCCGGACCAGGGGCATGCGCGTCTGGCCGCCCACGAGGATGACCTGGTCGAGGGCCGAAGCCTCGAGCTTCGCATCGGAGAGCGAACGCAGGCAATGAGCGCGGGTGCGCTCGACGATGTCGCGGGTGAGTTCCTCCAGTCGGGCCCGGGAAAGGCGGCAGGTGAAGTTGAAGTCGGGGGTGAGGAACGGGAGCGAAACCTCGGTCTCGGTCTCGGAGCTGAGCCGGATCTTCGCGCGTTCGGCGGCTTCACGGACGCGGGACAGCAACGGCAGCAGGTCGGGGGTGTTGGTGGCCGGCGACAGGTCGGGGCCACCAGCCGACCGGATCTCCTGGCAGAGATGGGCGACCACGCGCTTGTCGAGATCGTCTCCGCCAAGGCGGGTGTCGCCGTGGGTCGAGAGGACCTGGAAGACGCCCTGGTTGAGTTCGAGGACCGAGAGGTCGAAGGTGCCGCCGCCGAGGTCGTACACGGCGATGCGGGCCTTGTCCTTGAGCTTGTCGAGACCGTAGGCGAGCGCGGCGGCGGTGGGTTCGTTGACGATCCGTTCCACGGTCAGGCCGGCGAGTTCCCCGGCGCGGATCGTGGCGTTTCGTTGGGCGTCGTTGAAGTAGGCGGGAACGGTGATGACGGCCCGGGTGACGGGTTCGCCGAGGGAGGCTTCCGCATCCGCCTTCAGCTTGCGCAGGATCTCGGCGGAGATTTCCTCGGGCGTCCAGGCACGGCCGTGCAACTGGAGGGTCACCGGGCCAGAGCCCGAACCGGCGACGGGGTAGGTGACGAGCATTTCCTCGCGGGCGATGTCGCTGCCGCGGCGGCCCATGAAACGCTTCACGGAATAGACCGTTTCGGCGGGCTTGAGGATGCGGACGCGGTTGGCCGGATGGCCCACGATGGTCGCCGCTCCCGGACCGGGTACGTGCACGACCGAGGGCGTCAGTCGCTGCCCCTCCGGGTCGGCAATGACGTACGGAATCCCGGAGTCCACGATGGCGACGAGGGAATTGGTGGTCCCCAGGTCGATACCGACGATCCTGCTCATGTGGGGCGAACCTGTGACAGGGGGCTTTCAGGGGCAAGCCGTGGGGGCAATGTCGGGTTGCGGTTCTTTGGTGGTCGGTTGCGTGGGGGTGGGGAGTTGCCGGTTTTCAGGGGCCAGTTCAGTACGGGTAGGAGACGACGTGAGGAGGCTCTGGGGATTGGGAACTCCCATTGACTCCGCCTCGTGACCTCGGCGGCTACGTCGGCTATGTCGGTTACGGCTACTGGGGAGATTTCACGCAGCGGAAGCTGACGTGGGTCGAACCGGTGTCGGCGGCGCCCTTGC
>CAIMMI010000104.1 GCA_903842505.1 uncultured Verrucomicrobiota bacterium
ACGGCGAGTTCGCCTGGGCCAATCCCACCCCGTAGCCCCCGACGTCAGGAGGGGGTTCCAAAGACCGTTCCCGTATCCCGCCTCCTCACGTCGTCGGCTACCCCCATTCCGTAGCCCCCGACGTCAGGAGGGGGATCCAAAGACCGTTCCCGAACCCCGCCTCCTCACGTCGTCGGCTACCCTGCTGATCGTAGCATCCAGTCGGGAGGCTGCTGGCTCAGTCCACGGTTGAGTCCAACCCCAACTCCCGCGAACCATCCCGCCATGGCGCACATCCACGAGAAGATCGATTTCACGGTCGCAGTCTTCGTCGTCTCCGACTCCCGGATCCTCCTCATCCTGCACCGCCGCCTCGGCAAGTGGCTCCCCCTCGGCGGCCACATCGAACTCGACGAAGACCCCGAGCAGGCCGCCCACCGCGAAGTCCTCGAGGAAAGCGGCCTGACCGTCGACCTGATCGGCGAGCGCCCGCCCACCACCGAGCCCGGCACCCGCGCCCTGATTGCTCCCCGCTTCCTCGACATCCACCGCATCACCGACGCCCACGAGCACATCGGGATGATCTACTTCGCCCGACCGAAGGCCGGAACCATCCGCCTCGCGGAAGCCGAGCACCACGACATCCGTTGGTGCAGCGAATCCGAACTCGAACAACTCGTGCCCCGCCCCACCGACGCCATCCTCTGGTATTGCCGGACCGCCCTCCGCGAAGTGGGTGCCGTTCCGATTTCCACGCCTTAACCCGCAAAAGGCGGTTGTATCCGCAGATTGCGCAGATGACGCAGATAAGCCTGGGCCTGACCCGAGAAGGCCTTGGCCCCGCGAGGTGAGCCTGCCGCCCGTATCGAATCGGGGCATTTCCGCCTATTCATCTGCGCCATCTGCGCCATCTGCGGATAAGAGCACTGTCCGGCTTGGCGTGGGCGTGCCAATGACCCTGAAAGCGGCAGTTGGAGTAGCCACAGATTTCACGGATTTCACAGATGGGCCGGGTTGGAATGGCGGCCTTCCTCCTGCCAGGGCACTCACCTCGCAGGTGTCCCTCGAACCGAACCCAAATCCCGGTTGATCTGTGTCATCGGTGCAATCTGTGGATCCCACCGGCTTTTCCAGGATGACCGGTTCACGTCCGCGCCAACCATCGCTCCCACGGAATCGGCAGCACCCGGGGGCCCACGCACGCCACGATGTGCCGCGGGATAATTCCCCGGGCCCAGTCGCCCAGGAACGGCTGACGCCCCAGGACGCACCCACCCGCCCAGTTCGAGAACGCCGGCAAGACGACCTGATTCTCGCCGACGACGAACGCCGCCACCCGGGCTGAAGTCGTCCCGCCATCGCCCAGCACCACGCAAGGATGCTCGTGTCCGCTGAGGGTCCATGCCCCCGGCGCCGAAGCCGACGGCATCACGTCCCCATGGATGAACCGGAATCCATCCACACCGCACTCCCGTTCGCACGGCACCGGCAGACCCCATTCCCGAAGCCACGGTTCCAATCGATGGTCGTGATTGCCCAGGATGATCCTCCACCCGATGCCTTCCGGCACACCCCGGATGACCTCGGTCACCGCCGATCGGATGCCCTCAATCCCGGCCGCGGCATGAACGAAGTCCCCCAGCACGACAATCGTCCGCGGCTTCCACGCCTCGCACAGGGCCCGCAGTCGCGGAACCGTGTCCTCAACGCCCAACGGCAGGAGCTGGCCACGCCGGCGTTGCGCCCACGCATATCCCAGATGCAGGTCGGCCACCGCGAGGATACCCGGCCCCGACAGATACGCCGCGCGCCGGGCATCGAGGTGGATCCCCTCGCCCGCCAGCCACGCACCCGATCCCGGCAATTCCGATCTTCCAGACTTCATTCGCCGCCAAAGCCGTTGGATCCACAGATTTCACAGAGGACACCGATTCCCACCGCCGTGGGGCTGGACGTCCGACTTAGGATGCAGGCGAGAGCAATCTGCGGTCCGCCCCCTCCCCGCCCACCCGCAATCGGTGTAATCTGTGGATCCCCCATTCCCCATATCCCTCCTCATTCAGTGGACCCACGAACCTTCTTGTACATCGCGAGGCATCGATCGCGTTGGACCTTGTGGTTGACGATCGGCGACGCATACCGGCTCCGTGCCAGCCACAGCGGATCCTCCCACGGCTCATGCAGCAGTGCGTCCGGCATTGACGATAGCTCCGGCACCCATCGCCGGATGAAGCGTCCTTCGGCGTCGAACTTCTCCGACTGCGAGGATGGGTTGAAAATGCGGAAGTAAGGCGCGGCATCGGTGCCCGTCCCAGCGCTCCATTGCCAACCGCCGTTGTTGGCCGCCAGGTCGCCGTCCACCAAGCGTTGCATGAAGTAACGCTCACCCTTCTGCCAGGACACCAGCAGGTCTTTCGTCAGGAACATCGAGACCACCATCCGCAGTCGGTTGTGCATCCAACCGGTCGCATTCAGGCAACGCATCGCCGCGTCCACGATCGGGTATCCCGTCTGACCCACGCACCACGCCTGGAACCACTCGTCCTTCCCCGACCATTCGAGCTGGTCGTACTCGGGACGAAAACTCCCGCGCGCCACGTGCGGATGGTTCGCCAGGATCTGCGCGTAGAACTCACGCCAGATCAACTCGGATTCCCACACATCGCATCCCTTCCGTTCGGCGTCGGTCGCCGCCCGGGTTCTCGTCTCGGCCAACCGCTTGAGCAGCGTCCGGACGTTGATCGTTCCAAACCGCAGGTGCGGCGAGAGGCGGGAAGTCCCGTGCTCATCCGCCGGATGATCCCGTCCTTCGCAGTATCCGAACACCCGCCGCTCAATGAAGGCATCCAACGCCTGTTGCGCCGCCTTTTCACCCGCCGGGAAAAGTTCGTGGCCCAGCGGATGACCCAGTTCGGCGCCGCCGGACGGCAGCGGCAGCGACACCACTTCCGCCGGGATCGGCTGCTTGGCATGAGCCAACCGCGGGCGTGGCTCGGGACGAGCCCGCAGTCGCCACGACTTCGAGTACGGCGTGAAGACCGTGTACACGCCGCCGGTCCCCGTCAGGACCTCGCGCTCTTCCCAGACGACCGAATCCTTGAAGGACGAAAAAACCACCCCAACCGAGTCCAACGCCACCCGAACCCGGGCGTCCCGTTCCCGCGCGTACGGTTCATAATCGCGGTTGGCGAAAACCGCCTCCGCGCCAGTCTCCTTCGCCAACCGGACGAGTTCCTCGTGGGGAAGTCCCCGGCGCACGATCAACCGGTGTCCCATCGCCTCGAGGTTCTTTGCCAGCGACTCCAGCGATCTCAGGAGGAAGTTGACCCGCGCCGGGCCAACGTCCGGAGCGCGCAGGATCGCGTCGTCCCAACAGAAGAACGGGATCACCCGCGATGAACGCGTGAACGCCTCATGCAGCGAAGTGTTGTCCGAGATGCGCAGGTCGCGCCGGAACCAGTGGATGATCGTGCTCAAGCCGGCGCACCGTAGCACGGACCCGCAATTGCGACAGAAGGGGGAAGTTTCAAATCCACGACGGGGATCGGTTCACCCCCCGGACGAAATCTGCGCGATCCAGAGTTGGTCGCCGTCGGCCAACGCGCGCGTCGGGAACTCCGAGGGCGAAACCGCCTCGCCATTGTGTTCGACCACCACCGAGCGTGGCCGCAGCCCGCACTTCACCAGGAAAGTCTCCAGCGTGCAGGGCAACTCCGCCTGCATCGATTCTCCATTCGCAATCACCCGACTCATTTGCCAGAACGTTGCCGCCTTCTCCGCCCCGCTCAAGCCCGGAGCCTTTTCCGTCCGCTTCGTTCCTTTGCCCCCTCCTTCCCAAAAGCAACTTCCAACCCCGCCGCCATTGCCGAGGACCGACGATCCGGTTCAGACTCATTGGACCATCACTTGTCCAACATGATGAAACTCGTCCCTTCGTTGCTCGCTGCCCTGACCGTCGCCTGGACGGCCAGTGGCCAGGAACCCAACAACCGCCCGCACGCACCCACCGCCGAACCGGCCGCTGCCACCCAGGCCCGCCCCCAGGCCGTGGCGGCGCCCGCCGATGGTGAACGCATCGTCTTCATCGGAAACGGCCTTGCCGAACGCGATGTCTACTACAGCCGGATGGAGACCGAACTCCACCTGCGCTACCCGACCAGGAACCTCATCGTCCGCAACATGGGCCGCCCCGGCGACACCCCCGGGTTCCGTCCCCACCCCGCCCGCGTCTCGCAGTGGGCGTTCCCCGGCGCCGACAAGTTCCACCCGGAACTGAACTCCCACTTCGGCAAGGGATTCTTCTCCACGCCCGACCAGTGGCTCACGCACCTGAAGGCCGACACGATCATCGCCTTCTTCGGCTACAACGAATCGTTCGACGGCCCGACCCGCGTCGCCAACTTCGAGGCCGAACTCGACGCCTGGGTGCAGCACACGCTCTCAAAGGCCTACAACGGCACCGCCGCCCCGCGCCTCGTCCTGGTCTCGCCCATCGCGTTCGAAAACCTGACCGCCAAGCGCGACCTCCCCGACGGCACCAAGGAAAACGCGAACCTCGGGCTGTATTCGGAGGCCATCCGCAAGGTCGCCGCGAAGCATCGCCTGACGTTCGTGGACTTCTTTGAAGCGACGACGAAGCGCTATGCCAAGAAGGGCCTCCCGGCGCTCACGATCAACGGATTCGCTCCCACCGAAGCCGGCTACTCGGAACTCGGCGCGCTCATGGCCGATGGCGCCTTTGGCAAGCAGAAGCACCAGTCCAAGGCGAAGCCCGACCTCGTCAACGCCGCGGTCAAGGAGAAGGACTACTTCTGGAACAACGACTACAACCTGGTCAACGGCGTCCACACCCACGGCCAGCGTTACAACCCGTTCGGTCCGCAGAACTATCCAGAGGAAGTCCAGAAGACCCGCCAGATGATGGCACTCCGCGACACCCTCATCCACGACACCGCCGCCGGCCGCACCAAGCAACTCGCCGTCGACGACTCCAAGACCCAACCGCTGTCCCCTGTCCCCACCAACTTCAAGCGCCCCACCGACTACCTCGACGGCGTCCAGGCCATCGGGAAAATGACCGTGATGCCCGGCTACAAGGTCGAACTCTTCGCCTCCGAGAAGGAGTTCCCCGAACTCCGCAAGCCGGTCCAGATGTCGTTCGATGCCCGCGGCCGCCTCTGGGTCGCCATCACCCCCACCTACCCGCACTATACGCCCGGTGAATCCCGCCCCAACGACAAGATCCTGATCTTCGAGGACACCGACGGCGACGGGAAGGCCGACAAGCAGACCGTGTTCGCCGACCACCTTCACCTCCCCATCGGATTCGAGATCGCCCCCGAAGGCGTCTACCTCTCCCAGGAACCCAACCTCTGTCTCCTCGTCGACGACAACAAGGACGACAAGGCCGACCGCATGGAGATCCTCATGCACGGCTTCGATACCCACGACACGCACCACGCGATCTCCGCCTACAGCGCCGATGCCTCCGGTGCCTTCTACCTCCTCGAAGGGCGCTTCCTCCACAGCCAGGTCGAAACCCCCTACGGCCCCCAGCGCTGCAATGACGGCGGCGCGTGGCGTTTTGATCCGAAGAACTTCCGCCTCGAACGCCACATCCAGTCCGACGTCAACAACCCCTGGGGCATGGCCTTCGACGACTGGGAACAGGGCGTCCTCT
This sequence comes from uncultured Verrucomicrobiota bacterium, assembly GCA_903842505.1. GTDB lineage: Bacteria > Verrucomicrobiota > Verrucomicrobiia > Limisphaerales > UBA9464 > UBA6176. The sequence goes on from CAIMMI010000104.1 coordinate 5,660, forward strand.
CCGATGCCTCCAGCGGTGAGAATTACTGGGCCCTTCCCATCTCGGCCAAGATGCCCTACGGCGTCGAGATCCGCCGCGCCGGCGAGTTCGTTCCGAAGCGTTCCCGCCCGACCTCCGGATCCGAGTTCGTGTCGTCCCGCCACTTCCCCGATGAAGTGCAGGGCCACTTCATGACCTGCAATTCCATCGGGTTCCTCGGCATCAACTTCAGCTCCGTCCGCGAGGACGGCTCCGGCTTCACCGGCAGCCTCGCCGGTGACCTGATCAGCTCCGCCGATCCGAACTTCCGCCCGGTCGACCTCGAGTTCGCCCCGGATGGCTCCCTCTATTTCCTCGACTGGCACAACGCCCTCATCGGGCACATGCAGCACAACGCGCGCGACCCGAACCGGGACCACGAACGCGGCCGCATCTACCGGGTCACCTATCCGGCCCGGCCGCTCGTCAAGCCCGCGAAGATCGCCGGTGCCACAGTCCCGGAGTTGCTCGAGAACCTGAAGTCACCCGAGTACCGCACCCGGTATCGGACCCGACGCGAACTGCGCGGCCACCCTGCTGCCAAGGTCGTCCCCGCCGTCCGTGCCTGGGCTGCGAAGCTCGACAAGGCGGACCCAGCCTATGAACACCATCTCTGCGAGGCGATGTGGGCAACCTGGGCGCAGAACAAGCCCGATGCCGGTCTGATCGTCGCCGCCCTGAACGCCAAGTCCCACAAGGCCCGGGCCGCCGCGGCGCACGTCCTCCGCTATTCCACCCACCAGATCCCGAGCGCGGTCGCCCTCCTCCGTCAGGCCGCCAACGACCCCAATGGCCGCGTCCGACTCGAAGCCATCGTCGCGGCCTCCTGGCTCGACAACGCCGACGGCGCCCGGATCGTCCTCGACGCCCTCCGGCATCCCTTCGACAAGTGGATGAGCCCGGTCACCGGCCAGATCCTGGAAACCACCCTCAAGGACGACGTCACGCGCCTCACCGCCGCCGAACCGCTCCTCCTGTCCTCGAACACCCGGGCCGCCGACTACCTCGCCGGCAAGCTCAAGCTCGGCGATGCACCGCCGGCCGCCGACCAACGGGAATACGGGCCTACCCGTCCGCTTTCGGCCGCCGAACAGAAGGTCTATGCCCTCGGCAAGGAGGTCTTCCACCGCGACGCACACTGCGCCACCTGCCATCAGTCCTCCGGCACCGGCACCCCGGGCATCTACCCGCCGTTCAACGTGGCCGGCAATCCGTGGCTCGCCGACGACGACCGCCTGATCAAGGTCGTCCTCAAGGGACTCTGGGGCCCCCTCGAGATCAATGGACAACGTCTCAATCCCAACAACGGCGTTCCTCCCATGCTCGGCTTCGCCGGACTCCTGAACGACGAGGAAGTGTCCGCCGTGCTCAGCTACGTCCGGCAATCCTTCGGCAACAACCTCCCCCTCATCACCCCGGCCCAGGTGGCCAGGGTCCGCGAAAAGACCAAGGCCCGCGCTGACTTCTACATGGTCGAGGAGATCATGAAGGAACATCCCATCCAGGGCTGGGAGAAGTGGGGCCGCATGTCCCGTCCCGCCGGCAACGGCAACATCTACGAGTAGCCCCCCGGCCGCTCCATAAACGAAACCTCAGGGTGGCCGCGCCGACCAGGCGCCGCCACCCTTCGGCTTTTCAGGGGGACAGGCCGCTGACTCTCCAGCCGTCGCAACCGAGGTCCGGAGGCTCCCCCCTTGCTAGAAACTCCGGCTTCCCAGCCCCCCCGCCCTTTTGCATCCGCATGTCGCATATGCGACATCGGATTGCACAGGTGCCCTTCCACACGCCTTCCCAGCCCCACCGCCCATTTGCATCCGCGTGTCGCATATGCGACATCGGATTGCACAGGTGCCGGTGCGTGCACCGCGGTTGGCTCCATGCACAGCCCGTGGTAAGTTCCGCGGACCAATGCGGCGTGCACTTCAGTTGGCTTCGATGATCGTTTGCGGGCTGGGCCTCGCCTTGTGGTTCTTCGGCGGCATGAACACCGGCCCCTCGCAGTGGGCCGAGGATCCGCAGGCCGCGGACGCAGCCCACGCCGTCGCCAATGAGCGTCGCCACGTCTTTCGCCCGGGGATCGGGTTTCTGGGTGGATCCCTGGGTCTGGGCCTGGTCCTTCTGGGTGCCTCCCGGGCCCTTCGCCCCCGCCCCACGCAGACGCCGGATTGACCCCGGGACTGACAGGGGTAGCGTGCGGACATGTCCGAACCGGCCCTCGAACTGCGGAATGTCTCCAAGTACTATGGAGAGTTCTGCGCCGTGAACGACCTCTCATTGACCGTTCCGAGGGGCTGCATTTACGGCTTTCTGGGACCGAACGGCGCGGGCAAGACCACGTCGCTCCGCATGATCCTCGATATCCTGCGACCGTCGTCGGGCACCATCTCCGTACTCGGGTCTCCTTCGGCCTTGGCCGTGCGGCATCGCATCGGGTACCTCCCCGAGGAAAAGGGACTCTACAAGAAGATGAAGGCCTGGGCCGTCATCGCCTACTTCGCGGGGTTGAAGGGGCTCTCAAGCGGGGACGCCCGACGACGCGCCTTCGAACTCCTGGAGCGTTATGGCCTCAAGGACTTCGCCCAGGCAAAGACCGAGGCTCTCTCCAAGGGCATGGGACAGAAGGTCCAGGTGCTGGCCAGCATCGCGCACGACCCCGAACTCGTGATCCTCGACGAACCGTTCTCCGGTCTCGACCCCGTCAACCAAGGTGTGCTGGAGGAGATCGTGACGGACCTGCGGGCTCGTGGACGCACGGTTCTGTTCAGCACGCACGTCATGGCCCACGCCGAACGCCTTTGTGATCGGCTCGTGATCATCGGAGGCGGCCGACGGCTGTTCGATGGAACGATGACCGAAGCCCGCCGGACCCTGCCCCATCGGGTGCGGTTGCACACAGACGACGATCCAGCGCCCCTCCGTGGCGTGCCCGGGGTGACGGGCCTGATATCGGACGGACCAGGCGCCTGGCAGGTCGAACTCAGCGAAGGAGCGGATCCTCAACTGGTCCTTCGCGCCTGTTTCGAACGTGCCATCCGGTTGCGGACGTTCAACGCCGCGGAACCCAGCCTGCACGACGTCTTCATGAAACTGGTGGGCCCGTCGGCCCGGGAGGCGAGCTTCCGATGAGATACATATGGCTGGTCGGCCTGCGCGAGTTCCTGGAGAACGCGCGTACGAAGGGTTTCTGGATCGGGATTTTCCTGTTCCCCGTCATCATCCTGGTCTCAGGAGCCCTGCCGATTCTTCTCGCGAAGAAGGGCATATCCACCCGGCACTACGTGGTGATCGATCAGACTGGGGAGTTTGCTCCCAAGGTTCGCACCGAGCTCGGCCGGCAACGGACAACGGAGGTCGAGGATGCCCTCCACGACTTCGCCCGCCGCGATCCAGCCCCACGGGAACTGGCTCGGTTCATCCGGGCATCCGGGTCGAACCAACCCCTGTCCCGCCTCGACCTGGACGGATGGAAACGGCACGCCGGATCGAACTATCTGACCGTTTCGGGATTCAATCCTCCACGGGCCGCCTGGCTGGAGGTACCGGTACCGAAGGGCATCCACCCCTCGAACGATGTTCCCTCGATCGAAGCGCAGTTGCGTCCTTGGCTCCGTGGCGAATTCACCCTGCCTCCGAGCGAGGCCAACCCCTCCCCGAAGCTCTTCGCAGCGGTCATCATTCCCCGTGGCTATGGCGTCGGCACCAACGAATCGGCCAGCCTCCGCTACTGGGCTGAGAACACCGCCGACACCAGTCTCCGCGATTCGATCCAACGGCAGTTGAGCGATGAATTGCGTCGGCGCGAGTACCGGTCTCTGGGTGTGGACCCGGCGATCATCGCGCGCGTCGAGGCGCGCCGGGCGCCGATCACCGACCTGAATCCCCGGAAAGCCGAGGGGGAGGAGAAGGTCGGGATGGCGGATCGCCTACGCCAATGGGCGCCGAGTTTCTTCGTATACCTGCTCTGGGTCTCGATCTTCGCCGTGTCCCAGATGCTCCTGAACTCGGTGATCGAAGAGAAATCCAACCGGATCATCGAGGTCCTGCTCTCGAGCGTGACTCCCGGAGAATTGATGCTGGGCAAACTCCTCGGAGTCGCGATGACGGGTGGCATCATGATGACTGCGTGGTTCGGAAGCATCATCGGGATGGCCTTGGTCCAGGCCCGCATCTTCTCGTCGGCTGCCGCCGCCGGCGCCGTCAACCCGGCCGCAAGCCTCCCCACGGACGTCCTCAGCCTCTTCCAGTCAACCTGGCTCCTCCCAGGATTCGCCGCCTACTTCATCCTCGGGTACATCGCCTACGCCACGATCTTCCTGACCATCGGATCGCTCTGCAACACGCTCAAGGATGCACAGAACTTCATGGGGCCAGTGATGCTGGTGCTGATGGTCCCGCTTTTCCTGATGCCGTTCATCCCGCGCGATCCCAATGGCCCCATCGCCACGATCTTCTCCTGGATCCCGCTCTACACTCCATTTGTGATGATGAACCGCATCACCGGTTCGCCACCGATCTTCGACGTGATCGGCACCGGGATCGTGCTGGTTGGCTTCGACATCCTGATCCTCTGGGGCTGCGGCCGGATATTCCGGCTGGCGATCCTGCGGACAGGTCAGCCACCTCGGATCATCGAACTGTTCCGCTGGCTCCGGAATCGCTGAACGCCCGGGGCGGAGGGAACCTTCCCATCCCGCCCATCGTTCACCCTGGAACCGGCAGTTCATCTATCCGCAGATTGCGCGGATTGCGCAGATAGAGAGGCAGACGGGAGCGGATTCAACCAAGGGGAGCCCTCACTCCCAGGGTGCACGGTCATACCGGTCCAAGTCCCTGCGCCATCTGCGCCATCTGCCGATCCAACCGCCGTTTTCAGGTTCACATCTTCTCGCTGACCCCGATACCGAGGCAGCCGAGCCCTTGCTTGAGGACGGCGGCTGTCAGGTGGCAGAGAGCCAGACGCGAACTGCGCAGCGGTTCCTCCGACTTGAGGACGGGGCACGCCTCATAGAACCGGGAGGAATGCCCCGCGAGGTCGTACAGGTAATTGCAGAGGTAATTGGGCCGGCACTCCTCCGCCACGGCCGCGAGCACGATCCCGAAGTTCACCAACTGCCGCGCCAACGCCCGCTCCTCGGGGGCCTCGATCCGGATGGCAGCTCCGGACGCGGGATCAAATCCACCGTCCCGCACGAGCTTCGCCGCCCGGGTGTACTGGTACTGGAGGTAAGGTGCGGTATTGCCCTGCAACGCCAGCATCTTGTCCCAGGAGAAGACGTAATCGCTCTGCCGGTTCGGCAGCAGGTCCTGATACTTGATCGCACCCAACCCGACGACCCGCGCGATTTCCGCCTGTTCCGCCGCAGGAAGATCAGGCCGCTTCTCCCGTACCACCGCCAACGCACGTTCCTCTGCCTCATCCAGCAAATCGGCCAGCTTGACCGTGTCGCCAGAGCGGGTCTTGAAGGGCTTCCCGTCCTCCCCGAGGATCGAACCAAACCAGACGTGCACCAACCGGACCCGGGCGGCCGCTTCGGGCTGCCAGAGCTTGAACGCTGCGAATACCTGCCGGAAATGCCCCTGCTGGCGACCGTCCGTCACATAGAGGATCTCGGAGGGCGCCCAGGTCTTCAGGCGATACTCCAGCGTCGCGAGGTCCGTCGTCGCGTAATTGAACCCCCCGTCGGACTTCTGCACCAGCAACGGAGCGTCGAGCCACTCCCCGTCTCGCTGGATCTTGAAAGGGTCCTCCTTGGGCGGAATCGATCCATCCGAGAACACCGCCTTCGCTCCATCACTGTCCCGCGCCACTCCAAGGTTCGCCAGATCCTGAACCACCGGTCCGAGCCAAGGATTATAGAAGCTCTCGCCCAAGGTGTGATCGAACTTCACCCCCAACCGACCGTAGATCGTGTCGAACTGCACCTGGGACAACCGGATCATCTCCTTCCAGATCGAGAGGTTCTCCGCATCCCCGGCCTGCAGCTTGACCAACTCCGCCTTCGCGCGCTCCCGCGCCGCGGGATCCGCGTCGCAGGCAGCATTCACCGACTTGTAGAGCCGTTCCAACTCCGCGATGGCGTCCCGCTCGAGCGCTTCCCTGTCCAACAGAGTCTTCCAACCGATCAGCAGCATCCCGAACTGCGTGCCCCAATCGCCGATGTGATTATCCGTCTCGACCCGATGCCCCAGCACCCGAAGGGTCCGCGACAAGGCGTCACCCAACACGGTCGACCGGATGTGCCCGACGTGCATTGGCTTCGCCACGTTCGGGGAACTGAAGTCGACAACCACCGTCCGCGGCGCAGTGGCCCGGTCGACGAAGAGATGCTCCCCACGAAGGGCCGCCTGAAGCACAGCCTCGTAGGCCGACGACCGGATCCGGAAATTCAGGAATCCGGGACCCGCCACCTCCACTCCCTCGCAGAGGTCCGTGAGATCGAGCTTCGCAACGACCTCGGCAGCCAGTTGCCGCGGGTTCATGCGCTTCTCCTTCGCCAGCGACATCACGGCGTTCGCCTGATAGTCGCCCAGCTTGGGATCGCCTGTGGGACGAACCTGGACGGAGGACAGGTCAGCGTCGGGCAGAACAGCTGTCAGGGCTGCGCGGAGTCGGGATTCGAGGACTGGATGGAGCATGGGAAGGAGGGATGACCGCCAGAGGTTCGGCGGCAATTTTCAGTCAGGACCAGACCGTTCAGCGCAGCGCAGAATGCTCGCGGATCACCTTCAGGATCGCTTCCGCATCCGGGGCGGCATCCAGGGCTCGGAGGAAATCCTCCTTGCGTTGGACCTTCGCGATTCCAGCCAAGGTATGAAGATGCTTCTGGAACTGGCCTTGGGGAACCAAGAGCAGCGTCACCAGATGAACCGGTTGGCTGTCGAGCGCCTCGAACTGGACGCCTTTCCGGGAACGGGCAAAAGCAGCCGTCAACTCCGTAACCAACTCCGTTGAGGCATGAGGAATACCAATACCAAACCCGATACCCGTGCTCATCGAGGCTTCGCGCTTCTTGACAGCCGTCGTCACCGCCTCGCGGTCCTCGGCCCGCAGTTTGCCGGAATCGATGAGAAGACCCACCATCTCCTCGATGGCTTGCCAGCGGTCTGACGCGGCAAGTTCAGGGATGACCTGAGCCGGGGTTAGGATGTCTCCAAGATTCATGCCTGCAAAAATTCGCTTCGGATGGTCGACGCAACCCGGGGATTGATTCAACCCGGATTTGGAAAAATCACTGCCCCACATTCTCCAAATTCATCCAGCCCATCCCATCCAGCGGGCAAGCTGGGCGATGATCCGAAGCGTCCTATCCCCTGCCCAGAGGAGGGCCGTTACCGGGGCGACCCTGCCGGACAACCAAGGCAACACGAGCAGCAGGATCAGCACGTGAACCAGCCAGATCATTACCGTCGAGAAGAGCCATCCCTCGCCTTCCAGATCCGGTTGGCGCGTTCGCAGGATCGACGCCGTAAGGGTGACATGGAACGTGTACGCCACCCCCAACCCCAGGTGAAACCAGAAGCCCGGGCCACCCCAACCCAGGAACCAGGCAAGGATCAGATACCCCGCCGTCCAAAGCGCCGCGTAAAGCGGGAAGAAGTAGGGGGCGAGCACGATCAAGGCGTTGCTCTTCGTCAGCACCACATGCCCACCCTGCCGGGTGGCCTTGAATGCCTTGATCCGCCCCCCGAAGAGCAAGGCCCACAGTGCATGCGTCAATTCGTGACCCACCACGTACAGCCACATGGGCTTGGGCAGGCTCAGAAAAACCACCATCCAGATCGCGCCACCGGCCGCCATCGGCACCCACACATCCACCACCCGGCCAGTCAACCGGATCACATCCACCACCGCCCAACTGCCCCCCAGCGCAATCGGCGCCAGCAAAAGGGCCAACAACCAGCGCAAGGGACGCCATCCCGAACCGGACCGGACCTGAGATTTGGCTGCCATTCGCTGCTGAAGATCCCTGGGGTGTCTTTACTCCATGAATCCATCCAAACAAACAGGCCTGCCCTTTTTCAGGGCAGGCCTTGTCGTTACCGGGTCAACGACCCAGCGGTTGGATGATTGGAGCAACCGAACCGATCACGGACGGCCAGGATCAGCAGCGCCGTAGGAGCTGACCTGAACCGGAGGAGTGACCGTGGGACGAGGAGTCTGGCTCACGGTACCACCGCCGAGCGCCGCAGCGGCCGGAGCCGGGGTGGCGACCATACGGCGAGCGCGGGAAGCCGCCATCTCACGCTCCAAGGCAACCTTCTTCGCAGGGGTGCGCTTGGTGGCAGCAGCCAGGGCAACATCCGACTTGGCGGGGTTCACTTCAGAAACCACGCGGACAACGGTCAGACCCGCGTCAGGAACGATATCGAGAGCCGTGTTGACCAAGGCTTCGGTCGACTCAGGGGCCGCCTTGAGGACGGACGAGAGAAGGGTGGTGAGGGAGGCAGGGTGCGAACGAAGGCCAGCGCTCAGAGCGGCAACGGCGATCGATTCCTTGTCTTCCTTGGACGCCTTGCCGACCAACTTCGAGGCAACGGCGGGGGCTTCGACAGCCTTGGCCGCAGCGACCTTCTTGCTGACGGCTTCCAGTTCGACCGCGGTCGCAGCGCTCACGGAAACCACCGCGAAGGCGGACAGGACGGCGATCGTCACGGACAATTTTTTAACAGAGTTCATAGGCAAAATGGATGCTCCAACCAACCGGGGTATCTATTGCTGTAAAAGCTCGTGGTGGTCAACGCTTAATTCCAGCTTCAAGCGGCTGCCTGCTCCGTCTTGCGTCGGATCAACGGCCTGACCTCTCCCAACACCACCGCCCGATTCACCGTCACCCCCGCAATATCCTCCGTACCGGGGATCTCAAACATCACGTCGCGCATCAACCGCTCGATCATCGCCCGCAAGGCTCGCGCCCCCGTCCCCTTCTGCCGAGCCCTCACAGCCAACTCCGCCACGGCATCCGGAGTGAACGTCAATTCCACCCCGTCGTACCCGAGCAACTTGGCAAACTGCTTCACCAAAGCGTTCTTCGGCTCGGTCAGGATCTGAACCAACTGTTCGCACGACAGTTCGTCGAGCACGCTCAAGACCGGCAACCGGCCAATGAACTCCGGGATGAAACCGTAAGTGAGGAGGTCTTCGGGTTCCGCCTGAGCGAGGATTTCCGACGGCGCAAACCGGGCTGCGCGCTCCGCAGCCTCCCCACCACCGAACCCCAGCACCTGACGACCGATCCGCCGTTGGATCACGCGATCCAAACCCACGAAGGCTCCACCGCAGATGAAGAGGATATTGGTCGTATCCACCCGGATGTACTCCTGCTGCGGATGCTTCCGACCTCCCTGGGGCGGGACGTTGCAGGTCGTGCCTTCGAGGATCTTCAGCAACCCCTGTTGGACCCCCTCACCGGAGACGTCCCGGGTGATCGAAACGTTCTCGGTCTTGCGTGCGATCTTGTCGATCTCATCGATGTAAACGATCCCGATCTGGGCCCGCTTCACGTCGAAGTCCGCATTCTGCAAGAGGCGCAGGACGATGTTCTCAACATCTTCCCCGACATATCCGGCCTCGGTAATCGAGGTCGCATCCGCGATGGCGAAGGGGACATCGATCAATTTCGCCAGTGTCCGTGCCAACAAGGTCTTTCCAGACCCGGTGGGGCCGATCATCAGGATGTTGCTCTTCTCCAGGTCCACACCATCGGCGGCGTCCGCAGCGGCGGTTTCACCGGTGTGGGACAGCACCCGCTTGTAATGATTGTAGACGGCGACGCTCAACGTCCGCTTGGCCTCCTCCTGACCGATGACGAACTGGTCCAGGTGACGCTTGATATCGGCAGGTTTCGGCACGTTGAGGGAACGCAACTGCCGCCGGCTTTCCTGGCTGAGCTCCTTGTCCAGGACCCCCTTGCATACGGAAACACAACCGTCGCAGATAAATACACCCGGGCCGGCAATCAGCTTCCGGACTTCGGCTTTCGACTTGCCGCAGAAGCTGCACATCGTGATCTGGTTCGCGCGCGCCATATGTTCAGACTCCGTTTCCCGCACCTCTCCCAACTCAAGATGGCCTGTCCGGCTCAAGACCAGACAGACCTCCTTCTCCCTCCATCCCCTGCCCGACTCAGGCCTTCACTTCCGGCACCGCAGCGGCCCCCGGCAAATCACGCCGACTTCGGACCACCTCATCAACCAACCCGTAATTCCGCGCCTCTTCCGCGCTGAGGAAATTGTCGCGATCCGTGTCCTTGACGATGTCCGACACCGTGCGTCCGCAATGGTGGGCGAGGATCTCGTTGAGCTTGTCCCGCAACCGGAGGATCTCGCGGGCTTGGATGCTGATGTCGGAGGCCTGACCTTGGGCCCCGCCCCACGGCTGATGGATCATGATCCGGGCATTGGGCAGCGAGAACCGCTTGCCCTTCGTGCCGCCGGCCAGCAACACCGCGCCCATGCTCGCCGCCTGTCCGACGCAGTAGGTGTTCACGTCGCAACTGAGCCACTGCATCGTGTCATAGATCGCGAGACCTGCCGTCACGCTTCCGCCGGGAGAGTTGATGTAGAAATGGATGTCCTTCTTGGGATCGGTCATCTGCAGGAACAGCAACTGGGCGATGATGACGTTTGCCACCATGTCGTTGACCTCGGTGCCGAGGAAGACGATCCGGTCCACCAGCAACCGGGAGTAGAGGTCGTAGGAACGTTCGCCGCGACCGGTCTGCTCGATGACGTAAGGAATGGAAAAGCCGTACATAGGTGAAAGCCCGAAAGGCCCGACAGGCTAGGATTGGGTCCGACGAAGGTCAAGGAACCGGCAGGACGGGATTAACGCCCTCGCGGAGGAAGCCGAACGCCTCCGCCCACCATTCCGCCGGACGGTGCGACGCCTCCCAATGATCCTCGCCCTCGAAGGTCCAAAGCCGCTTCCGACCGGAGTATCCCTCGTACAACCGCTGACCGAACTCGGCAGGGACAACCCGATCGGAGGTCCCCACCACGACACCCACCGGCCCTGGATAGGAGGCCAGCCAGGTCTCGGACGGATAGGGATCCATGAGGAGCCAGCGAACCGGCAACCAGGGATAATGATGCCCAGCCGCAGCAGTCAGGGAATTGAAGGGCGTCAGCAGGACAACGCCTCGCACATTTTGGGGATGATGGCCCGCGAGGTACGCCGCCACCCCGGTTCCCAGCGATTCTCCGACCACGTACACGGGCATCCGCGACGAGGACAGGATTCCAAGCCCTTCGTCCGCCGCGGCCGTCAGCGTCGCTTGGGAGGGCTTGCCCGGCCGCCCCGCAAATCCGGGATACTCGAGCACGAAGACATCCAGACCTGTAGCCTGCTGGATGGGGTCGAGAAGGTAGGCTCGTTCGGCGGCCGCACCCGCATTGCCATGCACCACGAGCACCGAACCGGGCCGCGAACCACCGGCTGGCCGCCACCAACCGATCCGCATTCCTGCACCATTGGTCCATGGCTGCAGGCGGGCGCGCGCGACGACGGCATCCTGCTCACCTCGTGCAAGGCCGGGCGGATGATAGATCAGCTTCCGTTGCACGCAGCCCACCGTGAGGACCAGAGCCGCATATCCAAACACCACGCTGCCCACGATCCGGCCAAAGGTTCGGGCCCAACCGCCGGAGGCCGGGGATTTCAAGAAGGATTCTCCTGCGCCGCCGCGGCCCGGAGTTGGTCCAGCGCCCCCTGCGCCGCCGCACTTTCCGCGGTTTTCTTGCTGCGTCCGTGCCCCCTGCCGAGTTCCTTGCCTCGGTGTGACACCGCGCACTCAAAGCTCCGGTTGTGGTCAGGGCCGCTGCTCGACTTCAGCTCGTAGCTCGGGGGTTCGGGTGAAGTAGCCTGAAGGAGTTCCTGAAGCTCGCCCTTGGGATTCAACAGGTTTGGCAGGGCCTCCAGTTCGCCCAGAACGTCCCGGTACAACCTCAGCACCACCTCCTTCGCCGTGGGGTAGTCCGAGTCCATGAACACGGCACCGACCAGTGCCTCGAAGGCATCCGCGATCGTGGACACCCGCACACGCCCGCCGCTGGATTCTTCCCCTCGGCTGAGAACCAGGTGCGATCCCAGGTCCAAGGCCTGCCCGTGATGCGCCAGCATCGAACGATTGACCATCTGGGCCCGTGCCTGCGTGAGCGGTCCCTCTCCCAGATCCAGGAAGTGCTCGTAGAGCCGGGTGGTGATCACCAACTGGAGCACGGCGTCGCCCAGAAACTCCAACCGCTGGTTGTGTTGCTGCCCTCCACCCATTTCGTGGGCGAGGGATGGGTGCGTCAATGCGAGGCGCAAAAGCGCCGGATCCCTGAAACAGTAACCCAGTCCAGCCTCCAGATCGGCCAAGGAAGCCATGCCTATTCCTTCTGTTCGCGCCCGCTGCCGATTGCGGAAGGTCGTCGGTCACCCAACCGTCGGCCTTCCGCAATCGGCACCTCAGGCTGGTGCGAGTGTCGTAAGTTCGCTGGGAGCATTGAACGGCTCCTCCTCGGGCGCGCCGGGCAGTGGAGGCGCTGCCGCCTCGACCTCCAACGCCGGCAAGCCATGTTCCAGCAGGGATGCCACGTCCCGCTGCACCGATTCCAGTTGGGACAACTGGAGCTCCGGATCCGCCACGGCGAAGACGTCGCCCGTCTTCGGTTGTTCGTAGAGGGTGATCCGGCGCCCCGATTCCCGTGTCTGCGCCTTCACCTTCAGCAACCGCTTCCGCTCCAGCATCACCGCGAGGATGTAGACTGCCCCGGCATGCCTTGCATCCCCTCTTGCCAACAGGGCCCGAAGCAGACTCTCAGCATCGTCCCGCCGGATCGCTTCGGGCGGGGCAGCGGCCGGTGCCTGGTACGTCCCGACCCAATGCGAGACAAACCCGGGTTTTGTGCTGATCTCCGTCCCGTGCTCCCGCCAGGCCGCCGCCGAAAGATCCAGTCGCTCAAAACCCTGCCGACCCTCGATCAGCACGGTGTGATACCGCTCGCCCTGCGTGAAGGCGTGACCCGTCCGATGACAGGTGTGGGCGCGGGACTGGATGTTCCATTCAAGCATGATGACTTCGCTGAGGCGTAGATTTAGGGGCAGCCAATCCTTCCCGGCAACAGGCATTTGTCCCGGCGTGTCGAAGGCTTCCCGACCCTGCCCCCGCGCGGAGCGGATCGGCCATATCCTCCCGAACCCGAGCCCTCGTTGACCCCGTGGGTTCAGGCCATTCCCGACAACATCGACTGGATCAGACGCTCGCCCAAGGGGGTGGGACGGGCATGCTTCTGGAGGACTTCCATGCCTTTGGCAAACTGCTCCCGAAAGCGTTCCAGCATCGGCTCGAGGCCCAAATCCGGAGCGTAAAGTGACAACCGCCCGTGAACGCGGCAGTTCCGGAACAACACAAAAGTCCCGTGCAGGATCTGAAACATCGGTCGGGGATCCGGTCGGATCGGCGCCTGGTTGATCTCGTCCGGGTTCAGGAGCAACGGATCCATCGCCAGCAGCGCGTTGAGATGGAGGTGGGAACATTCATGGACCAGATGCTCCAGGAACCAGGCGAGTTCGCCTCCCGGTTCGGGCATCCGCAGCCAGATCGCACCGAACGCCCGTGGCGTGCTCATGCCCTCCATACCGCTACCCTCGAGCATCCGGATGCTGGCCACGTGCGTCAGGATCTCGCCGTGCATCCCCGGGTCCACCTCGGCGATGTGCGCCATCGCACGATCGATATGCGCGGCAATCCGTCCCAGGTCTGAGGTCAGCAACGGAAGGCACTGGATCGCGGGTTGCCCGGGAATCCGCGTCGCGCGGATCTCCTTCACGATCGAGGCCTCCCAGGCATGGCTGGCGACTGATTCGACCACGCATTGATCCGCGTACCAAAGATCCGCCGGATCCGAAATCCACGCCTGGACGCCGTCATAGACCGCGTAACCGTCGCCGCGGGACATGGCCTCCATCAACGAGGCAACCCGCGCCACCAACCTCGGATCCAACCGGCGATTCAGGTCTACGGCCTGAAGCGCACGGGTCAATCCGCCCAGGTCCCGCGAAAGCCCCTCCTGTGCCGCGGATACCGCCTCCAGCGCGTTTGCCTGCCAGAAGCTCCGCCAACGAACCGCAACCTCCACCGCGTGCACCGCAGACGGAATTGCTGAGAACCATTGCTCGGAGACGACACCACCAAGGGCCACCGGAAAGCGCCCGTAATCAGAATTGGACATGAATCAATCAGCGATGAATGCGCGGCTGGTGTCACCCAAACCAGCCGTGGG
>CAIMMI010000105.1 GCA_903842505.1 uncultured Verrucomicrobiota bacterium
CTCGCTCCGTTCTCCGGTGCAGCGATGGGCGAGTGGTTCATGGACAACGGCATGGATGCGTTGATCATCTTTGATGATCTCTCCAAGCAGGCCGTGGCTTACCGTCAGGTTTCCCTCGTCTTGAAGCGTCCGTCGGGCCGTGAGGCTTATCCCGGTGACGTTTTCTACCTGCACAGCCGCTTGCTCGAGCGCAGCGCCCGTGTGAACGAGGAGAGCGGCAATGGATCGCTGACGGCGCTGCCGATCATCGAAACCCAGGCCGGCGACGTCTCGGCGTACATCCCGACGAACGTCATCTCGATCACCGACGGTCAGATCTACCTCGAAACCGACCTGTTTTATCAGGGCATCCGCCCGGCCATCTCGGTCGGTCTGTCCGTGTCCCGAGTCGGTTCCTCGGCCCAGATCAAAGCCATGAAGCAGGTCGCTGGCCGCATCAAGCTGGACCTCGCCCAGTTCCGGGAATTGGCGGCGTTCGCCCAGTTCGGATCGGATCTGGACGCGAAGACGCAAGCGACGCTCGAGCGCGGCAAGCGCATCGTCGAGTTGTTCAAGCAGAACCAATACAACCCGATCGCCGTGGAAATCCAGGCGTCGATGCTGTGGGCGATGCAGAATAACCAACTGGACGACGTGGCCGTCGACAAGATCAAGGATTTCCAGGCCAAGTTCACCGACTTCCTCAACTCGCGTAAGAACGCGTTGGTGGAGAAGATCCGGAAGGAAAAGGCCTTCAGCGACGCCTTGGGGGCCGAATTGAAGGCAGCGATCGTCGAGTTCAAGCAGTCCTACCGGTAATCAACCGGCGACTGCCAACCCATAAACGAACATGGCAAGCCTCCGCGACTTACGGCGCCGGATCAAATCGATCAAGAACACGGCGCAGATCACCAAGGCCATGCAGATGGTGGCCTCGGCGAAGATGCGCAAGGCGCAGATGGCAGCTGTTGCCGGACGCCCGTACGCGCAGCTCATGAATGAGGTGCTGTCAGCGGCAACGGCAGGGGCGGGCGAGTTCTCGCATCCGCTGATGGAACAGCGCGAGGGCAGTCGTCGTGCGGTGATTCTGATCACGACAGACAAGGGCCTTTGCGGCGCCTTGAACACGAACCTGCTCCGCGAGGCGGGTCGGTTGGAAGCCGGCAACACCGTGTTCGTGACCGCCGGCAAGAAGGGCGCACAGTGGGCAGCGCGGTTGAAGCGGGAACTCGGAGCCGAGTTCCTCTACAAGGACACCCCTGCTTTCGCGGATGCCCGGGCGATCTCGAAGTTCGCCCAGCAACTTTTCCTGGAGGGCAAGGTGGACCGGGTTGATGTCCTGTTCACCAACTTCATCAGCACCATCAACCAACGTCCCGAGCTGCGTCCGCTGTTGCCGATCGGCAAGCTGCATAAGCTCGAGGCAGGCGTGGGTGGGGAGAACGCAGCGGCGACCCTGGAGGGTACTGGCCGCGAGTATCAGTTCGAGCCGGCGCCGGCAAAATTGCTCGGCGACCTGCTGCCGCAGTACGTGAACTATCAGGTTTACCAGTATCTGTTGGAGGCGAAGGCGTCCGAGCATTCTGCCCGGATGGTTGCGATGAAGAACGCGACCGACAACGCCAAGGGAATCATCAAGGATCTCTCGCTCGAGTACAACAAGCTGCGTCAGGCCAACATCACCAAGGAGCTTCTCGAAATCACCAGCGCCGCGATGGCGATGGGCAACTAGTTTCCCGCAATGAACAAAGGCAAGATCGTTCAGATCATCGGTCCCGTCGTGGACATTGAGTTCCCCGACAACCTCCCCGCGATCTATAACGCCCTGACCGTCTCGTACGAGGTGCAGGGCCAGGGGAAGACGAACCTGACCCTCGAGGTCTCGCAGCACCTGGGTGACAACTGGGTGCGCGCGGTCGCCATGTCGACGACCGAAGGTCTCAAGCGCGGCTATGAGGTTGTCGATACCGGCAAGCCCATCTCCGTGCCTGTCGGCGACGGCGTCATGGGGCGCGTGCTCGACGTCACCGGTTCGCCGGTGGACGAGCGCGGTCCGGTGGTGGCCGAGAAGTACTACCCGATCCATCGCCAGGCTCCGCTGCTCGTCGACCAGTCGACGAGCCCGCAGATCCTGACGACGGGCATCAAGGTCATCGACCTGATCTGTCCCTTCCTCAAGGGCGGCAAGGTCGGGGCCTTCGGTGGCGCAGGCGTCGGCAAGACGGTCGTCATCATGGAGCTCATCAACAACATCGCGAAGCTGCACGGTGGCGTATCGGTGTTCGCTGGTGTCGGTGAGCGAACCCGTGAGGGCAACGACCTCTACCATGAAATGGCCGAGGCCGAGGTCATCAAGCTGAAGGAGCTCAACAAGTCGCGTATCGCGCTGGTTTACGGCCAGATGAACGAGCCGCCGGGTGCGCGTCTCCGTGTTGCGCTCTCCGGGCTCGCGATCACCGAGTTCTTCCGGGACGAGCGCAACCAGGACGTGCTCCTGTTCGTCGACAACATCTTCCGTTTCTCGCAGGCGGGATCCGAGGTGTCGGCGCTTCTGGGACGCACGCCGTCGGCCGTCGGTTACCAGCCCACGCTGGCGGCGGAGATGGGTAATCTGCAGGAGCGGATCACCTCGACGACGAAGGGATCGATCACGTCCTTCCAGGCGGTTTACGTGCCTGCGGACGACCTGACCGACCCGGCTCCGGCAACGACGTTCGCGCACCTGGATGCGACGATCGTGTTGGAACGCTCGATCGCCGAGTTGGGCATCTTCCCTGCCGTTGATCCGCTTGCTTCGACGTCTCGTGCGTTGGCGCCCGAGTTCGTTGGGGCTGAGCACTACGCGGTGGCGCGTGGCGTGCAGAAGGTGTTGCAACGGTACAAGGACCTGCAGGACATCATCGCGATCCTGGGTCTGGACGAGTTGTCGCCGGAGGACAAGCTGACGGTGTCCCGCGCCCGCAAGATCCAGAAGTTCCTGTCGCAGCCGTTCACGGTTGCGCAGCAGTTCACGGGTCGTGAGGGCAAGCAGGTTCCCGTGGCGGAGACGGTGCGGGCGTTCAAGGAGATCCTTGAGGGCAAGCACGACGAAGTCCCCGAGAACAACTTCTACATGAAGGGCAGCATCGACGAGATCCGCGACTGATGACCGGCCCGCAAGGGCAGGCAATCAGTCCGGGGCTCCGGTTCAACAACGGCGGCAACGCCCTGACTGGACGGCACCATGGCTGTACTCAAACTCGAAATCGTCACGCCCGAGGCCAAGGTCTACTCGGAAGACGTGGACATGGTCACGCTGCCGGGCGTCGAAGGCGAAATGGGCATCTTCCCGATGCACATTCCGCTGATGACGCAGATCGCGGCTGGCGAGATCGTCGCCCGCAAGGGTGGCCAGGACTTCTTCCTTGCCGTTGGCGAGGGGTTCGTCGAGGTCACCGGTGACCGGGTGGCTATCCTGACGGACATGGCCATCCAGGCCGACGACATCGACGAGACGAAGGCCGAAGAGGCCCGGAAGCGGGCGGAGGCCCGGCTCGCCGAGAAGCTGAACGACGAGGAGACGGCAACGGTTCAGGCCGCGCTGCTCCACTCGTTGACCCAGCTCAACGTGAAGCGTCGGCGTCGCAGCTGATCCGTCGGACAGATACCCGGAGAGCGATCTCCGGGAGAACAAAGAGGCCGGACCCGGCGAACGTGTCCGGCTTTTTCGTTTCCACTCCTCGTTCACGTCAGGCCGGTATCTCCAGGTCCGGGTGATGCGGCGCTCGGTTGGCATCCATCGGTCGGAGGCCGGTCCCCAGAGGGCGCATCTTGACACTGCCCCCGAACCTGGTGGGGCGAGACTCCGTCGAGCCGTTGCTGAAGTCGCAAGTTTTCAGATTCAAGTTTCAAGCACTGGCCTTGAAACTTGAAACTTGGGACTCCCAAACGGCTCGTGAGGACACTCGCCCCACCCCTCGATGGAGGCAGGGTCGACATGCGCCCGGTCCGCCAGGCGGTGCAAAGCCTTGCTTGCGTCTCCGGGTCCTCGTGGTTGAAGTGTTCCCATGAACCCGGTTTCTAGGTGTTTGCGAGCATTGGGTGGACGGGTGGTGTTGCTGTCGCAGTTGGTGGCGATGGCGTTGTTGCTGGGGGCCAAGTCCCGGGCCCAGAGTCCGATCTTCGAGGCCGTGCGCCCGGGCACGGGCAACTGGCTTACGGTTCAGGATGGAAATTTCGAAAGCCTTGGCGGGCCACTTTTGGTTTCCAACGCTTACATCACGCAGGGCTACTGGTACCTCTTCACCTCGGTGGGTACGACAGGAACGGCGGCGGCGACGGACGTGGCCGCCTATCGTGGGCAACGCGGTATCCAGATCCGCCCGGGGATCAACTCGGGTCCTGGGATCGCACTGACCCTTGGGCGCACCTACACCCTCGCGAGTCAGGCTCCTCATGTGCTGAGCGGTTGGGTGCGGCGTTCTACCAATACGTCTCCGTCTGCCAACGTGTATCTGGACCTCTGGGGAGCGGTCGGAGGGTTCAAGGTCGTGACTGCGGCGAGGCCGGGTTGGCAGTTTGTCTATGGGACCTTCACTCCGGGCTTTGCGCCGGTTGGAATCCGTTGCGTCCTGGATGGGGTTGTGAGTTCGACCGAGGAGGTTTGGGTGGACGAGTTGGCGATCACGCCGGCGAGTCAGTTCAGCCCTCCTTCGCCGAGTCTGGGATTGTTCAACGTGCGACTCGGCACGAAGGACTCCGAGTCGATCTCGGGACCGGCGGCGTACGGGGAGTCGCCTTCCGATTTCTGGAACCTCTATTCGAGGGATGGGGTTGCCGGCGGATTCCGGACACTGGGATCGGTTGTGCCGCTGGTGAACGCCTCTGGAGCCCAGACGGTGGCTGGCCTGACCATCGCCAACGCGCCAGGAGCCTGGGGGTCCGGACATCCAAATCCGTTGATGTCGACCTATCTGTATCCGCTGGGAGGGGGTTCCCGGATCACCTTGACGCTCACGAACCTTCCCACGGGGACCTATGACCTTTTCCTCTACGGGCACGGGGGACCTGGTGATGCCTACAACACCGCCTTCTCGGTGACCTCCGGGGAAATGTTCGTTGGTACGAAGAGCACGTCGATCACCCCTGCATGGATGCAGACCAACTGGGTGGAGGGACAGCAGTACGTCCGCTTTTCCGACGTGTTCGTTTCGTCCGGGCAACCCCTGCTGATTTACGCGGACCCAGGCCTTGGCGGCCTGGCATGCGTCAACGGGTTGCAGGTGGCGCGGACATCGGAGCAACGCTTCCGCGTTTGGCCGGACTCCTCGGACTACACCAATTCACTCCGGGTGGCTGCGATGTCCGACCCCAGGGTTCAGGTCCGCTTCGGCGTGGCCTCGGACCCAACAACCAACTCGCCATCGCTCAACGATGGCTTTGAACTGACATCCGCGGTGACGCTCCGGATCCAGGCATTTGAAGGCACACAGCCCGTTTCGCCCGTGATTACGCGGACCTATCGACGGATCTATGTCTTTGACGCCCGGATCCCGCGGGAATGGCGCGTCCGATACTTCGGCGAGGATTTTGCGATCCGGCCTGAGGCAGCGAATGATGCCGATCCCGATGCGGATGGTTCGACCAACCTGCAGGAGTATCGGGCATCGACGGACCCGAGGGATCCCCTGGATGGGTTTGAATCCAGCGTTCGGTTGGTACCGGCGGTGAGTTGGACAAGCGTCTCTGGTTCGACCTATCGCGTGATGCGCAAAGACCGTCTGACGGACACGGGATGGACCGAAGTGGGGCGGGTATTGGCGACGGGCATCCGATCCGAGTATGTCGATCCCACGGTGACCGATGTTCCCCGCTTCTACCGGATCGAGGTTGTCCGGTAGGGATCAATCCCGGTCGAACGAGGCGCGGGACTCGCCGCGCGGGAGTTGGACGGCGGGGCGGGTGCCCTCCGGATACTCGAACACGCGTCCTTCGAAGTTTCGGATGAGGACCCGGCCTGATTGGCGGGCCAGGGTGTATTCGGGATTGATGGGCACCTTGCCGCCTCCGCCCGGTGCGTCGATGACGAACTGGGGCACGGCGTAGCCGGTGGTATGGCCACGGAGGGATTCCATGATCTCCAGGCCGCGTGCGACCGTGGAGCGCAGGTGGGCGCTGCCGGCGATGAGGTCGCACTGGTAGAGGTAGTAGGGCTTCACGCGGCAGAGCAGGAGTTTCTGCACGAGGGCCTTCATGACCTCCGGCGAATCATTGACGTGCCGGAGGAGAACGGACTGGTTTCCGAGCTGGATTCCGGCGTCAGCCAGACGGCCTAGGGCGTCGCGCACCTCGGTGGTGAGCTCCCTGGGGTGGTTCGTATGGACGGAGAGGAAGAGCGGGTGGAACCGCTTCAGCATCGAGCAGAGATTCGGAGTGATCCGCTGCGGAAGGAAAATGGGGATGCGCGTGCCGATGCGGACGAATTCCAGGTGCGGGATGGCCCGAAGCCGGCTCAGCAGATGCTCGAGCTTGTCGTCGCTGAGGAGGAGTGGATCACCGCCGCTGAGGAGCACGTCCCGGATCTCGGGATGGCTGGCGATGTACTCGATCTGGCGATCGAACTCCGGGTGGAAGTCGTATCCGCTGGCGTTGCTCACCAAGCGGGACCGGGTGCAGTAGCGGCAGTAGGCGGCGCACCGGTCGGTGACCAGGAAGAGGACCCGATCCGGGTACCGATGGACGAGCCCGGGAACCGGCGAATGACCGTCCTCACCGCAGGGATCGCTCATTTCCCAGGGGGCGGTCTCGGTTTCCTCGAGGCGCGGGATCACCTGTCTGCGGATGGGGCAGTCCGGATCCTCGGGATCGATGAGGTTGAAGAAGTGCGGAGTGATGGCCAGGGCGAGCTTGGATTGCCCGGCGAGGATGGCTCCGGCGCGTTCCTCGGGGGTGAGGGAGGGCAGGAGGCGGGTCAACTGCTCGACTTGAGTGACGCGGTTCTTGAGCTGCCACCGCCAGTCGTTCCAGTCGGAATCCGGTACCTGAGCCCACGCACCGCGTCCGGAGGACCGGAACTGTTTCAGTGCGGTGGAGGCATCGGGCAGGAGCGGGGGCTGACCGGGGGACGACGCGTTGTCCATGTGCAATGGGCTGCACAGTAGGGGGGGACCGGGATGCGTCAAGCGACTGGGTGGGGAAGCAGTGGAAGTGGGCTCATCCTGATACGGCGCCCGCCGAGGGGTGGTGCGGGTGTCCACACGAGCCGCGTGGGAGTCCCAAGTTTCAGGAGCCAGGCCTCGTCAGGAAGTTCCGAGTCGCCAGTTTCCGGATTCCAGACGAGTGCGTCTCGCCCTGACGCCAATGGGCATCGAGGGGCGGGGCGAGACTCTGGATGAGCCGTTGAATCGCGCGGCTCGTGGGGACACTCGCCCCACCGCCGCGGCTAACGGGGATCGGTGATCTGACCGAGGAAGAGGCAGGCGCCGGAGGTCTTGTGCTGGATGGCGAGGAGGAAGGGGCGATCCACGCGGACGATGATGGGCTTGGGCTTCTGGGTGGGAATGGCCGCTGTGCGCATCATGATCACCGCGGTCGCGGCGGCGGCTTCGGTGCCCTTTTCGTCGACTTCGAGGAAGGTCTTGTGGACGACCTCCGAGATCATGAGCTGATCCTTGGAAGGATGGGCCATCCGGCTGAAGTCCGCGGAGCCCCGGGGCACGTCGAAGGCAGACAGGAGACCGAGGGCGCGCAGGTTGCTGGCGAGTTGGATGGATGGGGGTGAAAGCTTGAACCTGGGGATCGCGAGGTCGACCTCGGTAGGCTGGAGGTGGCGGCACGCGTCCAGGATTTCGGATGTGAGCCCAGTCCGCGTCGCCGCGAGGCCGTCGACCGCGTCCGGAACCAACAGGAGCATCTGGAGGTCCGTGCCCCGGTAGGCGAGGGACACGGCGCGGAACCCGGTGAACTGTCGGAATCCGAAGGAGCCGACATCGTGCATGGTGGAAACATTCGCCTGGGTGCCAACCGTGAGGTGAAAGGCCTCGGGCTGGGTCCGGTGCGAGGCGAATTCCTTCTGCCAGGCCGCCTTGAGGTGCAGCGCGTTGACGAGGACCAGCCGGGTGTCGCCGCTCAGCAGGCCGTCTGGAATCAGGTTCTGGATGCGTTTGCGGGTCTGATCCTCGACCCATCCGTTGATGTGGCGGGTCGCGACGGCGGAGTGGGCGAAATCGATGGGTTCCAGCGGGGCGCCGTGGAAGGTTGCGACCGTCTGGAGGAAGGGTTTCTCGAATTCAAATCCGGAATGGCCAAAGAGACGGTTGGCGACGTTGAAGGAGAAGTTCCCGTTGGAATGGGTGGCGCTGAGGGCCAGGGACTGGGCCAGGGCCTGGAAGCTGGAGTGGAGCGTGGTCTCGTCTCCTTCGAAGTGGAGGACGCGGGCCATTTCCGAGCGGGTCTTTCCGGCGGCGCCCGCGTAGGTCATCGCGAGGGCCGTCTGGATCGAATAGGGCGACAGCACGAGGTTGCCGCCTTGTCCGGTGCCGGTGATCTGGCGGTAGAGGTCGAGTCCCAGCAGGTTGATGGCCCGGGAGGCCTGGAACGTGGGAGAGGCTTCGGGGGACACGATGGGGTCGGCGTGGAGGGAGGTGCCCAAGATCAGGCCCGTGGCGGCGAGGGTTGCTGACACGGTTGCTGTGGTTGCAATGAAGCGTCGCATGCCCCGACAACGTACCAGAGGAAGATGCCTTGGGGGAATTCTTGCGACTAGCACTGCCCGGAAGCCGGTGGGGCGAGACTCCGTCGAGCCGCTTGGGAGATTGATGCTCTCAGTTTCAAGTTTGGAGCTGGCAAGGCTCAGCTCGTGGACCTGAAACTTGAATCTTGAGACCTGGAACTCGACAGCGGCTCGTGAGGACAATCGCCCCCACCCGTTGTTGGGGGCAGTGTCAAGATGCGCACGAGGCTGGGGCCTCCCCGCCAGCGTCGTCGCAATCGGCACAGCAGGCACCGGCGAGTTGAAAACAGTCAGCGCAGAGGTGGCCTGAGTCGACCGGGTGGGCTTCGTCCGACCCACAGCGGTCGCACGAGGGTTGCGTCACGGACGTGTCGTTGGACGGCATACGGAGTTTGAACCTGAAACCGGCAGTTGGGTTGTCCACCGATTTCACAGATTTCACAGATGGACCGGGACGAGACGCCCCACCGCATCGCTGTTCCCATGTGACCCGCGGGGCGAAGCCACAGCCTCTCTCAACCGGCTTCCAATCCGTGTAATCGGTGCAATCTGTGGATTCAACCGCTGTTTCTAGGTTGAAGGCAGATTGCGGAGGAATGGACCTTTCGAGGGGTTCGTGAGGTCCCACGGCTCACTGGATGGGAGGATCCTGCCGGACGCAGCGGGCGATGTCGCGGACGCGGAAACCGCATCGGCCGATCCGGAGTTCGAGGTCGAGCCGCCGGTCGGGTTCGATCGAGAGGAGGTTTTCGGCGAGTTCGAGTTTCCCTTTCAGGATCGCGCCGTCGTTGAGCTCGCACTCGACGGGGTGCCCAATGGGAAGGCCAACGTCGCGTGCGAGTTGGCGGCGGTCGGCGTCCCGTTGGTCGTACCAGGCCTGGAGTCCATCAGGCCCGGGCTTGCTGAAGGAGAGTTCTCCCTGATCCATGCTGGAGCCGATCCTTACCGGGGATCGGTGATCCGTCCAAGGAAGAGGCGGAGTCCAGAAATGGCTGGCCCCCGGTGGCGGATGCACACCGGGGGCCAGCAGGTCAGGGAGTCTGAGCGGGGCGTTCTTCAGAGAGCCCGCAGCCGGAGGAACGCGGATCCGGCAGCCGGAATGCGTGCCTCGAAACCGTCGGCAGTCGGCGACGCCGATACGGCAGACCAGGACGTGGCGTTGAATTCAGACGCCTGTTCGAGGACGAAGCCGACGAAGCCCTTGGGCCAGCGGACCACGACGTCCGATCCAACCAGACGCGCCGTCAGGACGGGGCGTTGGGCGTCGACGGTGAATCGCTGCACGAGGGCCGGTTGGCGGAGCAGGAGCGGGAGGCCGATCTCGCTCTGGCTGTACGCGGGAATTCCAAAGGTCGACACCGTGAGACGGCCTCCGCCGGGCGCGATGTCGAACTCGGTCCAACCGTACGTGAACGTGGCGACCGGCCCGCCGACGGTGGTGGTGGTGGCGAGCCCGGAGTCATCCAGGCCGAGCGTCGTGTAGCCGAGCGGCTGGATCTGGCCGTTGACGAGCGCGCCGATCGCGGTGTTCTTCTGGGCGGGCGTGAGGAACGCGTCGAACGCGGCGCGATTCGGGAGACCGAGTCCCGCGAGGAACACGTCCAGCAGGGTCTTGCCGGCGGCTGCGGGAACGGCCGACGCCAGATCCAGGACGGTCGGGCCGAATGGAGCATCGAATGCGATGGCACCGGTCGAGATTTCCCAGGCATCCACAGGGATCTGCGGGGCGCCGGGCCCCAGTTGGTAGGTCAGGTTGTTGACCAGGTTCCCGTGAATGTCCGCGGCGACGAAGACCACGTTTCGGAGGCCGCGCTCGCGGATGAAGGCGAGGAGTTCGGTCCGTTCGGCGGCGTAGCCTTCGAAGCGGTCGGCGGCGGCGAGCACTCCCAGGTTCTGGACGGGCTCGGGGACCATGACGAATTTCCAGGTCACCCCGGCGGCCTCGGCGTCGAGCAGGTCCTGCTTGAGGGCGTCGAGCTGCGCGCGGCCCAGCATCGTGCGGCGGGGCAGCGGTTGGCCGTTGGCCGGATTGATGTCAAACGAACGCGCGATGAACGCCCCGATGGCGGCGGGGTTGGTGGGGTCGCTGACCCCGGGGAGCTCCGCGTCGCGGAACGAGCGCGCATCGATCAGGAAGAGAGCGGCGTCGGATCCGAACCGGGCAGCGCGGTAGAGCTTGGGGCGACCGTCGGTGCGGGGATCGGCGGGGGCGGACCAGCGGGCGTCGGCCATCGGGTTGTACTCGACGAACGCCTGGAGGCCATTCCGGTACAGCTGCGTCTGGTTGAGGAACGTGCCGTTGGTGTCGAACCGGTTGTCCGAACCGACCGGGGCGCCGCCTGCGAAGTCGTTGATGACCTCGTGGTCGTCGATGGTCGTGAAGAACGCCGTGGAGGCGCGGAGGTCGGCCAGCGACGGGACGCCGAGACGTGCGCCGTAGACCTCGGCGTGCTTCCTGCGGAAGTCGGCGAGTTCGGAGAGCCGGGGCAGGGCGACCGCGGGGGAGGGATAGTCCGCGTAGATCGTGTCACCGAGGTTGACGAAGAAGTCGAGGCCCTGGCCGGCGGCGTTGGCGATGGCCGGGAAGGGAGCGAGTTCCCCGCGGGAATCGCCGGAGACACCGAACCGGATGCCGGGGCGTTGGCCGGCAGCCGCGGCGGTGCGGAAGGTGCCGAAGGCGGAGGAACCTGCGGCATCAACGGCGCGATAGGAGTAGGTCGTAGCCGGTTGGAGGCCGGTGACGGTCCACTTGGCGGGAACCTCGGTATCGGTGACCTGGACCACGCCGGAGGTGACCGGGGACGAGAAGTTCCGCGAGGTCGAGACTTCGAACCGGACGGCACCGCGTGCGGTGGTACGGGTCCAGAGGACGGCCGAGTTCGGGGTCACGTCGCCGGAAGCGACGCCTTGAGGAAGGGTTCCGGGAAGGGCGCCCTGACCGAGGACGCCGCGGCCCGCGAGGCCGCGGGCGTGGATGGCGGTGAGTTCGGCGCCGGTGAGGGCGCGGCGCCAGACGGCGACGTCGTCGATGCCGGCCTGAAGGATTCCGACGGCACCGTTGTCGGTGTAGGCTCCGCGTCCGTCCTGACCGATGTTGAGGGCGAGTCCATCGGGTGTGGCGAGGGAGCCAAGCTCCGCGGTGATCGTGTTCGAGGAGACCAGCTGGCCGTCGAGGTAGGTCAGGCTCAGGCCGGTCCGGTTGAACACGGTGGCGAGATGGTGCCAAGCGCCGTCCGTAAGGGTGTTGCCCGGGCCGTCGTAGTCGACGCGCGTGCGGCCGCCGGCGTCGCCGTCCCCGAGGTTCCACTGGTAACGTCCGTTGCTGGCGGTCGCGATGACCCAGCCCTGGTTGCCGCCCGAGGACCAGTTCTTGTTGCCGATGAGGACGGGGTCGCCTGTCCAGTTGGTGATACGGGTCCAGAGCGAGACCGTGAACGAGGTGGCGGCGTCAAACTGGAGGTCCGCCGGATTGCCGACGGTGACGTAGTTGAACGAGGTGCCGTCCTTGAGCGAGGAGACGGCAATACCGTCGCCGATGCGGCCGGCGGTGTAGTTCGGGTTGCCGACGCGGCGGCCGTGGTTGCCCAGGCCGGAGCGATCCCAGGAGTCACCGTCGAAGGGCAGATACAGCACCAGTCCCGCGGTCGGATCCGGTTGCTGGATGTTGGCGCCCGCGAGGCCCTTCCGGAAGATCTCCTGAACCTCCTCGGTGGAGATCGCCCGGCGCCAGATGCCGACGTCGTCGATGGTGCCGTCGGAGATCGTCACGGTGCCGCCGTCGGTGTACGAGCCGGAGCCGTCCTGACCGATGTTGGTGGGCAATCCCGGGCTGATGGTGGTGCCGGTGGTGGGAAGCGGTTGGCGGTTCACCTCGACGCCGTCGATGTAGGCGACGGCCTCGCCGCCGCGGCGGAAGGTGACGGCGACGTGGTGCCAACGGCCGTCGCTGACGCGGCCGCCTTCGGAGTCGTAGTCGCGGCGTTCACCGACCTGCTCGGCGTAGTTCCACTGGAACCGGCCATCGGCGCCGGTGGCGAGGGCGTAGCCGACGTTGCCGCCGCTGCTCCAGCGCTTGTTGGAGATGAAGAGGGGATCGCGCGTCCAGGTGGTGAACCGGGTCCAGAACGAGAAGGAGAAGTCGGCATCGGTGCTGAACTCGAGGTCCTCGGCCTGGCCGAGGGTGACGAAGTTGAACTCGGAGGCCGTGTGCGAGTACCGGAGCGCCTTGCCGCCCACGAGCCCGTCCACGAGCGACGGGGCGCCGACGGCGGCGCCGTGATTGCCGCGCCCGGAGGCGTCGTTGAAGTCGGTGTCGAAGGTCAGGTGCGCCACGAGGCCCTGACGCAGGTCGCTGATGATGTCGAGCCGGACCGGGTTGGACAGGGTGAACTGCCCATTTCCGGCATTGACGCGAGCCTGATACGAACCGGCATCCGAGGCGACGACGCGGTTGATTTCGAAGGAGGGTTGGGTAGCTCCCGGAATCGGGGCGCCATCCTTGAACCACTGGAAGGCGAGCGGGACAACGCCGGAGGCCGCGACCGAAAACCGGGCCCGGGAACCTGCCGGGATGCTGGTGGCGATCGGTTGCTCGGAGATGATCGGAGCTTGGGAGCTGTCGACCGTCAGGTCAGCCAGGTCACTGGAGACCGATCCGGCGACGTTGGAGACATCGCACCGGTATTGGCCGGCAGCGGCGCCCTGGACGTTTTGGAGGCTGAGCAGGGCGTTGGTGGCGCCGGCAACCGGGGAATTGTTCCGGAACCACTGGAACTGGAACGGCGACGTGCCGCGCGGGAGGACACGGAAGGCGACGTTGCCGCCGGCGAGGGCGTCCTGAGGAACGGGTTGCTTGACGAGGAGCGGGGCCTCGGGGGTCGACACGACCGTGGTGAACGGTTGCCCGCTGAGTCCGGCCTGGCGGATCTGGCCAACCTCGGTCGCGGTGAGGACGCGGCGCCAGATACCGACATCGTCCATCGTCAGGTCGTTGATCTCAACGCTGTTTCCGTCGGTGTATCGACCCGTGCCGTCCTGACCGATATTGAGGGCGAGACCCTGAGGGGTGGAAACGTTGTTGAGGCTGACGGAGACATCGCGTTCATCGACGTTGATACCGTCGAGGTAGGTCACGACTTCGCCGGCGCGCAGGAAGGTGATGGCGACGTGGTGCCATTGGCCGTCCGAGACGGTTCCGCCGGGACCGTCGTAGTCCTTCCGCTGGCCCGGGTTGCCGCCGTAGTTCCATTGGAGACGTCCATCGGTGCCGGTGGCGATCATCCAGCCCTGGAACTGACCGCTGAGCCAGTCCTTGTTGCCAATGAAGGGAGGGTCGAAAACAAAGCTGCTGAACTTTACCCAGAACGAGACTGAGAAGTCCGTCGTGGTGCCGAACTGGAGCGGAGCGGGGGCTCCGAGGGTAACGTAGTTGAAATTGGTGCCCGACTTGGAGAAGGACAGGTTGGCCGCGCCGGACCCGACCTTGCCGGCGCCGAACGTCACCGTGCCGACGGCGGTGCCGTGGTTTCCGAGGCCGGAACCGTCGTTCAGGTTCGAGTCGAACGGCAGGTGGAGGACCAGGTGGTCGGTGATGGCGGCATGCGACTGGGAGCAGGCAGCTGCCATGGCGAGAGAGCCAGCCAGGAGGGCGGCCCGAGGGAGGATGCTGGATCGCGCGATCCGGCCCGATGGGTATCTGGGTATAGGATTCATGAGTTCAGACAGGAGGTTTCGGAGCGGAGGAAAACGAAGGGATGCCGGTGGGTGAGGAGACCGATCGCATCTGGGTCACGGGGCCTGCTGGGGGCTTTGTCCGGTGTACCAGCGGTAGTCGACGCCCGGTGAATGGCGGACGGAGGAGACATGGCCCCCCGCCCACAGGATGTCGCCACGCTTGGCATGGCGGAACCATTCGAACTCCATCTTGCGGCCGGGATAGTAGGCCGAGAGCTTGTACTTCCACTGGACCAAGCACTCCGTGTAGCCGGGGAAGATTCCGAGCGAATCCTCGGGTCCTTCCATGCGTTGTTCAGCGGAGTCCTGGGCGAAGATCGTGGTCTGGGGACTTTCGATGTCCGAGATCCTGCGGGAGGCCACGGGTTCGCCCGTGAGGGGAGAGGGGGGTGCCAAGGCGACGAACCGGTTGATGCCGTAGCTGCTGTTCAGCCAGTACTCGGAGGGGAACGCCAGACCGAGTTCCCGCCACTCGTCCACGACCTTGGCCGACGGACACCGGAACGCCTTGCGCGTCCCCCCGAAGTACGGCGCGTAGGCAACGCCCCAGTAGGCAATCGCCATGTGGTTCGGGTTCCGGATATCCAGCATCTCGGTGTGCCGCGGTGTGAGTGTCCACTGGCCGTTGTTGGGAACGCTCGGGACGCGGTCCGCATTGAGGAAGCTGTGGTAGGAGTCGCGGAAATCCTGGGCGTACATCGAGGTTCCAAGGCCGATCTGGCGAAGGTTCGAAATGCACGCGGCTTGGCGTCCCTTCTCCTTGGCCGATGCCAGTGCCGGCAGGAGCATGCCTGCGAGAATTGCGATGATGGCGATGACGACCAGCAACTCGATCAGGGTGAATGCCCGTTCCCGGCGGCTGGATTGGTTGAGATTCACAACTTCATCTTGGAATCAGGCTTCCTTCGTTCCGGTAGCGGCACGTGAACAAACCGGAAACGAACCCGCGGCGGGTCTAAGGCGTGTATGACGCAATGGTGACAAGCACGACAGGTGGGGGCGGCAACGTCTTCGTTGTCCTTTCAGGCCCCGTTGCCAGGCGATGAGGACATCGCCGTCCCTGTCCAGGCTTGATCCGGGGCAGTCTCAGGATCTGTCCACGTGAGACGCTCCAAAAAACGGGTTTTCAATGAGGCAGGTCGTCCGTAGCTTGCGGGACCCGTGGCCAATGGAGGCCACGGAATCAAATATTTCTGACCCGCCATGGCTGCCGACAATTCCGTTGTAGCGAAAGTTGAACTGCCCGCCCTCAAGCCCCAGTCCGTGAAGTCACGTCTGGCGGCGACTCCTGCGCAGGCGCCGAAGTACTCGACGACGGTCCACAATGCGCAGGGTGCCGAGGTGGTGCTGGGTTGTCCGAAGGCGACGCGCGGCTTGGTGGCGTTGATGGACGTCCACGCGGTGAACGGTGGAGCGGCCTGCCACTGGGGTGGCCCGGCGGCCTTCGCGGAGATCAATTCGGCGATCCACGGCTTGATGTTTTCCACGACCGGTCGGCCGTGGTTTGAGGCGTTCAACTACGTCAATGATGCCGGGCACGCCGAGAACGGCATCTATGCGCTCCGGGCAAACTACGGTTTTGACGGGACGAACTTTGATTCGCTCAAGGGCTTCCGTTCAATCCAGTCGAAGCTGACCGGGCATGGCGAATCGCACCTGAACCCGGAGGGTGTGCTGCTTTCGAATGGGCCGCTCGGCTCGGCCTTGCCGCAGGCGCAGGGGTTGGCGATCGCGGACCATCTGGCGGGGAACGATCGCGTGACGATCGCCGTCGTGTCGGATGGGGCGTCGATGGAAGGTGAGGCGAAGGAGGCGTTTGCTGCGATTCCGGGCCTGGCCGCCAAGGGGCGCGTGAACCCGTTCGTCATGGTGGTGTCGGACAACGACACCAAGCTCTCCGGCCGCATCACGAAGGACTCGTTCTCGATGCAGCCTTCCTTCGAAGCCATGGATGACCTCGGATGGGATGTCCGGAAGATCGAGCAAGGACACGACCTCCAGGCGGTGTACCTCGCGGTGGAGAAGGCCGTGGCCGACACGAAGGCGAACCCGACGAAGGCGGTTTGCCTGTGGATCAAGACCATCAAGGGTTATGGCGTGAAGGCGACGGTCGAGAACGCCGCGGGCGGCCACGGGTTCCCGTTGGCGAATGGCGAGAAGATCGTCGAGTTCGTGGACGAGATCTTCAGCGGTCAGACTCCGGCCGAGTTCAAGGACTGGGCCCAGTCCTTGCGGACGGATTGGGAGCAGAAGGAGGCGGCGAAGCAGGCGAAGGCCGCCGCCGCTGCGGCGAATCCCGCTCCGGCCGTGCCCGCGGTGAAGAAGGACAAGGTCCAGGCCGGTCTGGCGGCGGGCGCGATCAAGGCCGCGATGGAAGGGTATCCGGTCTACTCGGTGTCCTCGGACGTCCAGGGATCGACCGGCATCAGCACGTTCCAGAAGGCGACAGGCCGCTTCATTGAGGTCGGCATCGCGGAATCGAACATGATCTCGGTTGCCGCGGGACTTTCGAAGGTCGGTTTCATTCCGATCGTGGATACGTTCGGTCAGTTCGGCGTCACGAAGGGCAACTTGCCGCTGACGATGGCGGCGCTGTCGCAGGCTCCGGTGATCGCGATGTTCTCGCACGTCGGGTTCCAGGATGCCGCGGATGGCGCGTCCCACCAGGCGACGACCTACTTTGCTGCCGTGAGCGCGATTCCGCACACGGTGGTGGTGGCGCCGAGTTGCGCGGAGGAGGCCGAGGCCTTCATGTACCAGGCGATCCGACGGATTGCGGACGAGCGCACCGCCGGCCGGGATGGCGAGTCCGCGATCTTCTTTGTGGGTCGTGAGAACTATCCCGTGCGCTGGGTGGAAGGTTCCAACTACGCGTGGGGCAAGGCGCAGGTGATCCAGGAAGGCACGGATGTCGTGCTGGTGGGATCCGGGGTGCTGTTCAACAAGGCGCTGGAGGCGGCGAAGATCCTGGCGGCGCAGGGACGTTCGGCCACGGTCATCAACAACCCGTTCGTGAACCTCGTCGATGTCGAGACGATCGGTGCTGCGGTGAAGCAGTGTGGCGGCCGTCTCGTGACCATCGAGGATCATCAGTTGATCTGCGGCATGGGCGCGCAGGTGTCGCACGCGCTTTCCACTGCCGGCATTGCCCACCGGGCTGTGTCGCTCGCCATCCACGGCGAGTTCGGCCAGTCGGCCTACCTGGCC
>CAIMMI010000106.1 GCA_903842505.1 uncultured Verrucomicrobiota bacterium
AGGCCCGGGTGCCCTCACCCGGCGCGGCTCGTGATCCGCCGCGTGGGGGCACGCAGCCTACAGCCTGCGACCTTGTAGGCCCGGGTGCCCTCACCCGGCGTGGATCGTGAATCGCCGCGTGGGGGCACGCAGCCTACAGCCTGCGACATTGTAGGCCCGGGTGCCCTCACCCGGCGCGGCTCGTGATCCGCCGCGTGGGGGCACGCAGCCTACAGCCTGCGACCTTGTAGGCCCGGGTGCCCTCACCCGGCGTGGCTCGCGAACCGCCGCGTGGGGGCACGCAGCCTTCTGGGAACCCCACTGCCCCGGGGCTTGTGATTGTCCCATGTTGCGGCACGATCTGGCGGAAGTACCACCGATGCCGCTGCCATCCTCCAGCCCTGTTCCTGTCGTGCCCCGATCCGGAGCGGTTTCATGGTGGGCGGCGTTGAGCTTCGCGGTGGCATCGGTGGCTTCTGGACAGGCCGCACCGGCCGACGTGGCGCGGTATCGGGCCGGGATTGAACCGGTATTGAAGGAGTACTGCTACGACTGCCACGGCGACGGCATGGACAAGGGGCGGGTGACGCTCGACCAGTTCCAGTCGGACGAGGCGCTGCTGGGCAACCAGGACCTGTGGCTGCATGTGTTGAAGAACGTCCGGGCGGGGCTGATGCCGCCGGCGAAGAAGAGGCAGCCGACGGCGGAGCAGAAGCAGCAGTTGGAGGCGTGGATCAAGGAGGCGGTGTTCCGCGTGGATCCAGCGGATCCGGATCCGGGCCGCGTCACGGTCCGGCGTTTGAACCGGGTCGAGTACCGCAACACGATCCGCGACCTGATGGGGATCGAGTTCGACACCCAGGCGGAATTTCCGGCCGACGACACGGGGCACGGGTTCGACAACATCGGGGACGTGCTGACGGTGTCGCCGATGCTGCTGGAGAAGTACCTGGCGGCGGCGCGGACGATCGTGACCCGGGCGGTACCGGCAGTACCGCGGGTGCCGGTCGAAGAGGAGATTCCAGGGAAGCGGTTCGCGCGGGAAGGATTGGTTGCGAATGGCAACGCCCTGAGCCTTTCCTACTACGAGACGAACCGCGCGACGCACCGGTTGCCGGTGACGAAGCCGGGTCGTTACCAACTGGTGGTGCAGGTGACCGCGATCGAGAAGTTCGTGGACAACCAGTTCGACTATAACAAGGCGAAGCTGGGCTTTCAGGTCGATGGCGAGTCGCTCGTCTCGCAGGAATTCACGCGCGAGAACGGTCGGGTGCTCCGGTATGAATTCGACCGCACCTGGAAGGCGGGCGAGCACGAGTTGGCGTTTTCGGTCGAGCCGTTGACGCCAGACGAGAAGCGGATCCGGTCGCTGGCGTTCCGCATCGATTCGGTGACCGTCCGCGGCCCGATGGACGAGAAGCACTTCGTCCGGCCGAAGGACTACGCCCGATTCTTTCCGAAGGATCCGCCGAAGGACCGCAAGGCGCGACGGACGTACGCCCGCGAGTTGTTGGGTTCGTTCGTGGAACGCGCGTACCGGCGTCCGGTGGAACTCGAGACGTTGGACCGTTTGGTGGAGTTGGCCGAGCAGACGTATTCCCGGAAGGGGGCGACGTTCGAAGCCGGGATTTCGCAGGCGATGGTCGCGGTGTTGGCTTCCCCGCGATTCCTGTTTCGTGAGGAGGGAGTCGACCCGAAGGCGGCGTCGGGTCGTGGGCATCCGCTGG
>CAIMMI010000107.1 GCA_903842505.1 uncultured Verrucomicrobiota bacterium
CCCCACGCGGCGATTCACGATCCACGCCGCGTGGGGGCACGCGGCCTACAGCCCCAGCCCGCCCCATCCCCGACACCCGCATTGCCTCGGGAGACAGATCGGGCACTCTGCCGGGATGCGACGCAGACTTTTCATCGGGGGAACCCTCCTCACCGGGCTGCACGCCAAGCTCAAGGAATTGCGGAAGTAGCCACCGCACCCAAAACCGCCATGGACGCCCCGATCCCCCGGACGTTGACGCGTTGCCTCACTTTCCTGCTCCTGGTGCTCGGCCTGATCGCCGGCGCGTCGGGCCGGATGACCGCCGCCGCGACGAACCCGCCCAACTTCCTCGTCATCCTCGCGGACGATCTCGGGTACAGCGACCTGGGCTGCTACGGTGGTGAGATCGCCACGCCGAATCTCGACCGGCTTGCTGCCGGCGGCCTGCGGTTCACGCAGTTCTACAACACCGGCCGGTGCTGGCCGTCGCGGTCGGCCCTGATGACCGGACACTACCCGCAACAGATCCGGATGGATCCGCCCTCGGGACCCCTGCCCGCCTGGGCCCGGCTACTGCCGCATCACCTGAAGCCGCGCGGCTATCGGGCCTACCACTCCGGCAAGTGGCACGTCATGGGCGCGCCGAAGGTGGTCGCCCAGGGCGGATTCGACCGCTCCTACCTGATCCAGGACACCGACCGAAATTTCGCCCCCCGCAACCACGCCGAGGACGATCGCCCGCTTCCGCGGGTTCCGCAGGGCACCGACTACTACACGTCCACCGAGTACGCCAACCGACTGATTGGCTACCTGCGCCAGCACTCGACGGAACACGCCGGCAAACCGTTCCTCGCCTACCTGGCCTTCACCGCCCCTCACTTCCCGCTCCACGCCCCCGCCGAGGACATCGCCCGGATCGCCGATCGATATTCCATCGGATGGGACCGCATCCGGGAACAGCGGGCGCGTCGGGTGAACGAACTCGGACTCGTCCGCACGCCTCCCGCCCCGCCAGAGCCGCTGGTGCTTCCGCACTGGAACATGAAGGCGGCGGAATTGCGGGAACAGATCGGCCCCGATGAACTCGTCGACGGACGCCCCTGGGATTCGCTCACGGCGTCGCAGAAGCGGTTCCAGTCGGTCAAGATGGCCATCCACGCCGCGATGGTGGAGCGGATGGACCGCGAGATTGGCCGGGTCGTGGAGGAACTTCGTCGGATGGGAACCTTCGACAACACCGTGATCCTGTTCGGCTCGGACAACGGAGCCAGCGCCGAACTTCTCAACCGCGGGGATCTGCACCACCCGGAAGCCCCGGCCGGTTCCAGCAACTCCTTTCTCTGCCTCGGCCCCGGATGGTCCACGGCAGCCAACACCCCGTTCCGCCTGCACAAATCCTGGGTTCACGAAGGCGGCATCGCCACGCCACTCATCGTCCACTGGCCCGCGGCGATCTCCTCCGGCGGCGCCCTCCGACACACGCCCGCCCACCTCATCGACGTCGTTCCCACGCTGCTCGAACTCGCCGGCGCCACCTCGGTCCTCCCGACGAACGCACCGCCGTTCTCCGGCCGAAGCCTCGTGCCCGCCTTCGCTGCCGATGTCGCCGTCCCTCGCGATTCCCTCTACTTCCACCACGAACACAACCGCGCCCTGCGCATCGGCGACTGGAAGGCGGTCACCCGTAGACCGGCCACCAACGAATGGGCCCTCTACCACGTCGGACGCGACCGCGGCGAACAGCAGGACCTTTCGGCCGCCGAACCCGAACGCGTCCGGACCATGGCCGCCGAATGGGACCGTCTGACCGCACTCCACGCCATCCAGTCGAAGTAGCCGCTTCGACATTGTTGAATCGGCCCGCGACACCCAACCTACGCGCATGGCGAAGACGGACTATGTGGAACTGCCCGATGGCTCGCAGGTGAAGATCCTCCATGAGGATCGGAGCGTGCTGGCGATCGACAAGCCGCCCGGCTGGATGCTGGGCCCCGAGGATGAGGAGCACGTGCGGCGCAACCTGCACATCGCGCTCACGCTCGGCATCGAGGCCGGGCTCTGGTGGGCACGCTGCCGCGGGCTGAAGTTCGTGCGGTTCATCCACCGTCTCGACGCCCCCACCACCGGCGTCCTGCTGCTCGCCAAGAGCCGCGGTGCCCTCGCGCCGTTCGGGAAGCTTTTCTCCGGACGCCTCGTCGAGAAGACCTACCTCGCGGTCACCGATGGCATTCCGAAGGAGAAGGAGTGGACCTGCACGTTGCCCCTCGGGGCCGACCCCGCCGTTCCAGGCAAACACCGCGTCGACCACGAGGACGGCAAGGAATCCGAGACGCGGTTCCGCGTCCTCGAAACCCGCAACGGCCGCGCCCTCGTCGAGGCGTATCCCCACACCGGTCGCACCCACCAGATCCGCCTTCACCTTCTCGCCGCGGGTTGCCCGGTTGCCGGCGACATCCTCTACGGAAAACCCCACCCCGCCGGGCTCGGCCTGCGCGCCGTTGAACTCGCCTACCCGGACCCTTTCACGCACCGCCCCATCCGCATCCGCGCGGAACGGCCCGAGTTCGAGAAGGCCTTCGGCTTTGGTCCCGTGCCCGTCAGCCAGACACCGGCGACGCCACCGACAATCGACGGCGCCGCCGTCCCGGCTCCCCCGAAACCCGTGCCGGCGGTATCTGCTCCACGGCCCGCACCGCCTTCGGCGCCGCCTCGTCCCGTGACCACGCGTCCCGTGGCTCACCGGCCGGCCGCTGCGGCAAAGCCTGCAAACCGTCCGCCCGCACCGCAGCGCCCCGTCGCTCCATCGCACTCGAACCGCAAGCCAACGCCGGCCAAGCCACGCCCCCAGCCGCCGACGTCCCGGCCGACGCCTGCCGCACCGCAACGCCCCCCCGAAAAACAGGAATCCCCTGGTCCCGGACCCCAAACGGCCCGGAACCAAGGGAAGCGCCGTCGCCGGGGCTGAGCCCGGCGCTAAGCCGTATCCATGCAATAGTAGTCTCACGCGGAGCCGCGGAGCCCGCGGAGAAATGGGGGCGGAACATTTGGACGCCAGCAACGGTTCACCAAACGGTGACTGTCCGGCTTACCCTCCAAACGTCCATTCTCCGCGCCTCCGCGCCTCCGCGTGAACCTGTCCCCGCTCTCAACCGCATGGTTGCGGCTAAGCGTTTACTTCTCGGCGAGGAGTTTCTCGACCTTGCCGACGAGGTCCTCGCGGGCGTTGAGGTCGCGCAGGTTGCCCTGCTTGTCGATCAGCCACATGGCGGGGATCGACTGGATGCCGAATTCCTTGCCGTACTTGTTGCCCCAGCCTTCGCCATCGAAGTACTGGGCCCACGGCATTTCCTTGTTCTTCACGAACTTGGTGAGCGCGTCCTTGTCCTCGTCAAAGCTGATGCCGACGATCTCGAAGCCCTTGTCGTGGAGCTTCGCGTAGGCGGCCTTCACGTTGGGGATCTCCTTCACGCAGGGACCGCACCAGGTCGCCCAGAAGTCCACGAGCACGACCTTCCCCTTCATTTCGAGCAGGTCGATCTTGCGGCCATCCGTCGAAGTGAACGCCATGGCCACGGGCTTGCCGACGCGCTCCAGCTTCTTGCGGATCCCAGCGGCCTGCTGCTTCATCGCGGGCTCGGTCTTGGCCGCCTCGATCTCCTTGGCGATGGCCAAGGCCTTCTCGGCTGGCAGGCCTTCGGCGATTTCCAGAAGCGCGGCAAAAATCTCAGGCCGGTCCGGATGGTCCTTCTGCAAGGCGCGCACGCCCTTCTCGAACTCGGCGAACACGGCCGGCAATCCCTCGGACTGCTTCTGCATCGCCGACTGCGCCGCCTCCTGCAGCTTCTTCTGCAACTCGTCCTGGGGCCCCCGATTCTCGGGTTCCGGCGGACCGCCGGCGGCCTTCAGCGCGGCTTCGCGGTCCTTCACGCCCAGGTTCACCGCGGCGGTGAGCATGCGACGCTCATAGTCCTTCGCGGTGCCCGCCTTCTCGTGCTTCGGGAAACGGGTGTAGAACTCACGCGCCTTGTCCGCCGAAACCCCAGCCGCCTTGCCCATGTCCGTCCGGAACTTGGTGATCTCCTCCTGCGAGGGCGCCTTCTCGTTCCACTCCTTCGGCGGCGACGGAGGCGTCAACGCCTTCTCGACTTCCTTCCACGCCGCCTCGGCGTCGTCCGGAAGGAGGTTGGCGGCGGCAGCGGCGGCCGGCTTCGGTGCGTCCTGCGCACGCAACGGCAGCGCAGCCGGGGCCAGCAGGCTCATCGCCGCCAGCAATGGGAACACGGTTGATTTCATGAAATGTTGAATCGGCTACTTGGGCAAACTCCGGGGAATCCCGTTCAAAAACTCGGCTCACTCCGACGAAGCACGCGCAATCTCCTGCAATTCCGGCCGAATCCGCTGCAGAAGCAACTCGATTCTCCGGGGGTTGCCGGGGTCGCCCAACGCGCCTTCCGCAAGGTCTTCCCCTGGCTGCGTCAGCCCGGAGAGCGCGATCTTCAATCCGGCCATCAGGGTTTGAAACTCGGCCTCCGGAATCGTCAGCGTCATCTGGGGACCCGACTCCAGTTTTGCCGCCTGCCGCGCGAATTCCAACGCCACTGCACAGGGCTCGAGACACGGGATCCGAAGGGCATCCGTCGTCCCCGAAGTCCCCGACGAATCCACCGTCCACGCCCGCAACTTGCAGCAGAGCGCCATCCCGCAGCAGGCATGCCCCAAATCCTTAGCCCCGCGCTCCGAAAGGCGCTGTGCTGTGCGGTACATTCCAGTCTGGCGCCCAACAAACTCGCGAAACCCGGTCGTCGCGGCTGCCCCGTGCTTCTCCCAGGCCCACCAGTCCGCCACGGACCCCGGATACAGCCGGTTCAATGCATCTTCCAGCGAAGCCAGTCCCGACACCTCGCACCGCCAACCGCGCCGCAGATTCGGCGCCGATCGCAACGCGCGGAACTTGCCGTGCTCGGTCCGATCACCCCACTCCCGCAACTCGGCAACGCTCAGGGATTGGAAGCTCGCCCAGTGGGCCAAGTCGTCGGATGCATGCAATAGCCGCCAATGCTCCTCCCCGACGCGCTCGACGCGGACCTGCCCCCAGGCGTTGCTGCCCCCAAGCTTCGCCGCCAACGCCCGGATCGCTTCCAATGGATCGATATCCATGCCCGGTCAGCCTACCAGCAAACCCCATTTCCGCCCCCGAAATCTCCACCCCTCCGGTGGGGCGAGTGTCCCCACGAGCCGCTTGGGAGTCCCAAGTTTCAAGCCCCTCCGCACCGCGCCCTCACCTCAGCCGTATCCATGCGGTCGAGAGCGGGGACAGGTTCACGCGGAGACGCGGAGGCGCGGAGAATCGACCCTTGGAAGGCACGCCGGCCAGTCACCGGTTGGTGAACCATTGCTGGTGTCGAAATGTTCCGCCCCTGATTTCTCCGCGGGCTCCGCGGCTCCGCGTGAGATCCTTGCTGAATGGACGCGGCTCAGTCACTGCTGCCACTGCTTCCACCACCACCCGAATCCGATCCACCGCACGACGGACTCGGATCGCTCCAGCTGGAGGAGTCACTGGAACTGGCCGCCGGATCCGCGCAGGTGCCCGGATCCGTCGCGTGCAAGTGCGGATGGGACGACGACGGATGCAGGACGTCGTGCCCCAGGCTCCCCCGACGCAGGATCGAATCATCGTCAGCATCCTGACCCGGCAACGGCGGTGGCCCGACCGAGGCATCGAAGGAGTCCGCCGAAAGGATGGGGGTATGGGAATCCGTAGGAAGCGAAGTATCCCGGGGCCGGGAATCCCGGACCCATCGCACCGTCCGGAACAGCATGAAGATCACGATCCCCAGCACCGCGATCCCGACTGCACCGGCAGCCACCATGAAGATCAGGACAAGGAAGGCCATGGGCCGTTATCTCCTATTCGGGCTCTTCCTTCCAGCGATGACCCAGGGAATGGCGGACGCCCATGTGATCGAGGACGCGGGCGACGACGGTGTCGACGACGGCTTCGACGGTGGCGGGCCGCGTGTAGAAAGTTGGATTGGCCGGGATCAATTGCGCTCCGGCCTGGAGGAGGAGCTCGAAGTTCCGAACGTGGACCAACGAGATCGGCATCTCGCGCGGAACGAGGATCAGCTTCTTCCGTTCCTTCAGAATCACGTCGGCACAGCGAAGCAGGGAGTCGGAGCTCAACCCGTGCGCGATGCGCCCGAGGGTGCCCATGCTGCACGGGATCACCACCATGACATCGGGCGGATTGGATCCGCTGGCGAAGGGCAGGTGCATCGAACGGACGCTGTGGGACTGGACGCCCTCCCGGAGCTGGAGTCCGCCGGGAAGTTCCTCGGCGATGACCTGTGGGGCGTAGGAGCTGAGCATAAGGTGGACCTCATGCTCGGCGGGATCGATCTGGTCGAGCAGGCGCTGCGCGTACAGCGAACCGCTCGCTCCCGTGACCGCGATCAGGAAACGCATGCGACCATCTTGCACTCAATTCGCCTCGGGCGCATCCACCGGCGTGTTCTCCTTCGCCTGGAAGGTCGTCTGGCCCTTGTACCGTCCGGCCCGGACTTCGAGCCGGTACGTGACCCCGGGCTTGAGTTTCGCCGCCTTGTTGCGGTCGTCCTTCAGCTGCATGCCGCGCGGGGTCTTGCCGTAGAGGAGCGCCTTGGTGGGGACCGAATTGCTGGATGTGGTCAACTGCCAGACGATCAACGCTCCCTTCCCCGGAACGGGCGGCGTGTCCTCGATCACGAGGACCGACGTCAACTGGTACTCGCCGTCGAGCGCAAAGACCACCGGGTACATGCCGTTGAACTTGCCCGATTCGGCGACCGCCGCCGCGGCCTCGAGCTTCCGGGCTTTGGCCGCTTCGCCCCGGGTGGCGTTGTTGGTGCCGCGGGGCGGGCGGGCGGACCTGGGTTCCAGGCTGGCGCGGCCGGAGATCTCCCGCACCTGAGCCTGGATCTGGATGGGATCCGGGTTGAGCCATTCGGTGTTGAAGACGACGTAGCAGATGCCGAGGACGACGGTGACTCCGAGCAGGATCCAGGACTTCGGGTTCATGGGCGGTGCAGGAATGGAGGGAACTGGATTGGGCTCAGGGAACCGTCAGCCCGAGTTGGCGGGCTTCTTCGGAGACGGCCCACAGGTTCAGCGGCGCGAGCGAGCGGCCGAACTTCATGAACCGGACCGAACCATCGGCCATGGCGTAGTCCGAGCCACCGCCGCGGCCACTCTTGGCGGAGTTGGCGTGCCGGTTCTGGTTGAGTTGGAGGATGTCGTCGAACTGATCGAAATCCATGTGGAAGTGCTGGGAGTCCGCCTCCTTCTCGCCGAACAGGACCGTCTCGGTCGGTTCCCGGAGTTCGTTCTCCCGCATCGACTTTTCCCCGGCTCCCAGAATGCGGAAGAACGTCAACTCGGCGGCCGTCAGGGTCCGCTTGTAATAGTCGTTCCAGCCGTTGATCAGGTACGTCCGCGGATAGAAGTCTGCGGGATGGGTATTCGACGAGATACCGAAGCCGGTGCCGCTGTTGGGGGCCTTGAGGTTGGCCGGGTCCGACGGGCACCGGAGCAGCTTGAGATCCTTGTAGTAGGTCCGGAGGGACGTGGGCCAACGGTTCGTGATCACCCGATCGGGAAAGGATTCGCGGTTGTCGTCGCCGTACATGCGGACCGCGAGGCCCAGTTGCCGGATGTTGTTCACGCACGAGATCCGGCGCGCGGCATCCTTGGCCTTGGCCAACGAGGGCAGGAGCATGCCCGCCAGGATCGCGATGATGGCGATCACCACGAGGAGTTCGATCAGGGTGAACGCCCCCCAAGAGCCCCTCCCCCCCTTGCCTTGCCACGCGCGCATGTCAGGCAAGACACGACCTGTCAGGGGAAAGTTACCGGGGGTTCTTTTACGGTTCGGGATCTTCATCGCAGCAACGGTCCTCAGACGACTCCGGCCGTGATCGGTTCAACCTAAAGCAGCGGTTGGGTCATCCAACGATTTCACAGATTTCACAGATGGACCGAGACCAGAGGCCCCACCGCATCGCTGTCCCAATCTCACCCGCGGGTTAAAACCACAGCCTCTCTCAACCGACTTCCAATCCGTGCAATCGGCAATCTGTGGATTCAACCGCTGTATCTGGGTTCATTCAGCGGGGATCTTTGCCACCTGGTCAGCAGCTTGACCCTGCCCCCAATCCTCGGGCGGTGGGGCGAGTGTCCTAACGAGCCAATACTGAACCAGCTCGACAGAGTCTCGCCCCACCCAGTTTCCGGGGGGCAGTGCCGAGATGCATCCGATCACGGCAACGCCGCAGCGACGGCTTCGGCGAGCTTCTGTCGGAACTCGGGTTGCTGGATCCGCGCCGCCTCCGGGGGATTCGATAGGTAGCCCCCTTCCACGAGGATCGACGGCCGGTTTTGCCAACGCAGGACATCCATGAAGCGCGCCCGCCGGACCCCGCGGTCCTGCAGCCCGGTTGTCGCGAGCATCGAGCGATGGACGGCAGCTGCCAGCCGGAGATTGGCCGCGTCCTGCGCATTGTTCGGGTAGGCCTTCGCGGGTTCGTCGGCGAAGTCCCGGACGACATGCGACGCCATTCCCCGGGGCGTGACGGTGTAGGTTTCCAGCCCAGCCGCCTCGCGGTTCGGAAAAGCCGAGTTGAAGTGGAGGCTGAGGAACAGCGCTGCACCGGAGGTCTCGGCCACGTCCACACGCTCGGCGAGCGTCAGGTCGACGTCATTCGTCCGCGTCAGCGTCACCTTCCAACCCCGTGCTTCCAGGATGTTCCGGAGCCGGATCGCCCAGTCGAGGGTGAACTCCTTCTCGAAGCGATTGCCGGCAATGCTGCGGGTGCCGGCGTTGCGCCCGCCGTGGCCGGCATCGATGACGATGCTCCGGTCCGGAACCGTCACGGCGGGTTGCCCCTTC
Organism: uncultured Verrucomicrobiota bacterium; assembly: GCA_903842505.1. Taxonomy (GTDB): domain Bacteria; phylum Verrucomicrobiota; class Verrucomicrobiia; order Limisphaerales; family UBA9464; genus UBA6176. The sequence goes on from CAIMMI010000107.1 coordinate 8,909, forward strand.
ATCAGCGGGCCGAAGTGGGACTCAATATCGAGGCGGTGAACCTTGAGCCGGCCCTTCTCCATCCGGGGCGGAAATCCGGTCCAGATCTGCATGCCGTTCCACCACGCCTTCCGTTGGCCAACGAGCATCGAAAGGGTGCCCGCGGGGCCGTCCGTCTCGTGCCGCTGATCCTTGCCTGAGGGAACCGGATGCAACGCGGACCATCCCTCCTGCTGGAGCCAACCATTGAAGTCGACCCAGTCGGCCGTGGATGTCGCCAACGCAGGGGCCTTCGGCAGGACGGGATCCCCGGTTCGGTTCGGCAGTGGCGAAGGCTCCGGCTCGATCTCGATCTGGGGCGTGGCAAGTTGACCAGGCGAAGGCTCCGTAAAAACCTCGGTGGCTCCCCGGACATCGACGGCCAGCCGAGGCGGAGGAGTCGGCGGCTCCACGGGACGCACTTCGAGGGACGGTGACGACGGGACGGGGGGATTGGAGGGGATCGTGGGCAAGCGACCTTGCGGCAGGTTGGCAAACCGCTCCGGCGGCGCGCTGCACCCCGCCGCCAGCAAGACCAACACCATGACCCCAACCTGGACCGTCCTCCACGACATCCATCGCAACTACGCCCCAACCCGGGGCGATACAAGCGGCAAGGAGATGATTCCAATACGGGCCTGAATCCGCCCTTTTTCAGCGGGTCGCAGCCAGTGCCCGCAGCTCGGATTCTGTCCAGCGCAATCCCGATTTCAGAGAGGAGACCATGGCTCCTGTCCGTTCCCGCGAACCGGCGAGCGTCATGTGGAACCGGGTGTCGCAGTACCACGAGCGGTCGGTGATGCAGCCCAGGCGCTCGTCCCGCAGGACGTCGACCTCCTGGGCGAGGTCCGCGAGGAAGCCCGCATGAAGGCGTCGCACATCGGCTTCAGACGCGGACTCCGTCAGCGTCCAGGGCAACGCATAGACCAGCTTCAGCCCCTTCCGCTCGCAGTACGCCCGGGTGGCCCGAACCCAGGCCCTGCCATCCGGAGACAGGCGGGGCGCCGGGTGTCCACGGAACCCGCCCAGTTCGCCGCGGACTTCCGTCTGCTGTTGGCCATCCTCGAAGAAATCGTCCGCCTGATACCGGTACAGCGGACGGCGTTGAATGAGCTTCCCGAGCATCGTCACCGCGTGGGATCCACCGGGGCGCAGCGCCCACCCATACGGCGCGATCGTGCCGTGGGCGTCGGGGTCCGGATCCACGGATTCGTTGGCCCAGCCCGGGTGGCCAAGGACCACGGCCGACTGCGCCCCGATCAGCGTAACCGCGGTGTCCGTCGAAAGGAGGTCCGGCTCCAGGGCCATGACCAGCGTGTCGCCGGGCCGCGACTGGGCGAGGGTCATCCGGGTCAGGACCCTGGCGCCGATACCCGCGCCCATGCCGAGATTCACCATGGGAACGCCCTGTTCGAGGGCAAAGGCGGGCGAGATGGAAAAGCTCGAACTGCTCCCGCCGAAGACGATGACCCGGTTGGTGGCCGGCAACCGGCGTTCCATCCAGGAGAGCTTCCGGTCGAACATGAACCGGGTGAGCCGCATCTCGACATTGAAGTACAGCGTGTAGGCCGCGCCGGCCGCCCAGGCGAGGAGCAGCACCAGGCCCAGCCCCAACACGCGCTTCGGCCAGCGCTCAGAATGCGAAGTAGATGAATCCATTGCTCGCTCCCGGTGACAGCCAGACCGTCAAAACCACCAATACCCCCTGCACCCACGGTCGACGCAGTTCCCCGTAGGCCTGCGATTTCCCCAGCGACCGCGCCTCCATCAGGAGCGTCAATCCGGAGAGGCCGAGGAACGCCATCGCCACGATGCCATTTGCCGATCCGAGCCACCACTTCAGCCCGTCCAGTGACGCACGCGAATACCCAACCGGGCTCAGCACGGCCCGGATGTCCTGCCATAGCACCGCCGTTTGGGTTTCGTAGAAGAGCATCCACGAGAACAACACCGCGACGAGCATCAGCAGGCGGCCGATCCACGCGAACCGATCCTTGGGCCACCAACGAGACGCGATGACCAGGAGCACGCCGTGAAACAGGCCCCACGCGATGAAGTTCCAGCCTGCACCGTGCCACAACCCGGAAACCGCAAACACGACCAGGATGTTCAAGGCCCATGTCCGCACCCGGTTTCCTCCCATCGGGATGTAGACGTAGTCGCGGAACCACTGACTGAGCGTGATGTGCCAGCGGCGCCAGAACTCACCCGGACTGGTCGCGAGGTAGGGACTGGCGAAATTGAGCGTCAACCGGACCCCGAGGCACAGCCCCAGCCCCAGCGCGACCAGGCTGTAACCCGCGAAATCAAAGTAGATCCGCAGCGCGAACAGGACGTTGTTCAGCCAGATCAGATACGCGTTTGGCCCGACGTCCCGCTGCAGGAAGACCGCCAGGTTGTCTGCCAGGCACATCTTGTAGAAGAGCCCGACCACCACCCACGAAACACCCTCGTTGATCCAGGCCGTGTTCCACCGGAACCGGAACTGTTCCATCTGGGGAAGCAGATCTTCCCGTCGCTCGATCGGGCCGGCGACGATCTGAGGAAAGAAGCCCGCGAAGTTCGCGTAGTCGAGGAAGCCCGGAAGGGGTTGCCGTCGATGCAGCGTGTCGACCACGAACGCGACCTTCTGGAAGGTGTAGAACGAGATCCCGACCGGGATCACCAGATCCGCCGCCACCCAGTCGGATTGCCCGAAGATGTCCGCCGTCACGAACCGCCCGTACTTGTACACCAGCAGCGGGGCCAGCTGGACCGCGACGAGCGGCATCGCCCACTTCCGTCGATGGCCTTCGGCCGCTGTGATCCACTGGAGACCGAAGTACGTCACCAGCATCACGGCGGCGTACACGAGGAACGTGAGCCAACTGACCGCGACGAGCAGCGAAGCTCCCACCAGCGCGAGGGCCACCCGGTCGTAGCGCTCCCGACCCGCACTCGGGACGGCAAGCCGCACCAGGAGCGATAGGCCCAGTCCACCAGCCAGCAGCAGCCAGAATCGGAGTTCGGCAAAGTTCATCTCGACTGCCGAAGCCTGCCCGAGGGTCGGCCGTCGTGGCCAACCGATTTCCAGCCCGCTCCGACTGAAAGGATGGTTCCGGGAAGGCTGTAAGCCGAATTCTGTCTTCCCCACCCGAAGGCGGGGGAGAAGGTCATTTGTCTGGGCGGCCGATACCCGGAATCGGGCTGCTTGCGCAGCTCCGGAACGGGCCGTTCCTCGATTCCCTATTTGGCCTTGCTCCCGGGGAGGTTTTCCATGCCCCGACGCTTGCGCGGCGGGCGGTGGGCTTTTACTCCGCCTTTTCACCCTTACCGCGGATCGCGAACGACCCACGGCGGTTTGTTTTCTGTGGCACTGTCTGTCGACCCGCCCTTACGGACGGATCTCCCGCGTGTATCCCCGGCCTAACCGGGGTTACGCGGCCCCGTGCCCTGGAGAGTTCGGACTTTCCTCCCGCAGCGGGGCTGCGAGCGACCTTCCGCCCTCCCGGAACCGGACTCACCCTAGACGGGAAGTCCGAAGTGAGAAGGTGAATCTTCCGAATCACCCCGGAAACCTTGGCCCGCCGCCTTTCAACTTCCCTCCACGCTGCTTCCGACGCCAACTTCACGCATGGGCCTGCCGTACAAGATCGCCACCCTGCTCTACTGCTTCAACGAAGCAGACGAAGTCCTCCTCCTCGAGCGAGCCCAGGAACCCAATCGCGGACTCTGGAGTCCTTGCGGCGGGAAGCTGCATCAGGACGTCGGCGAATCCCCTTACACCTGCGCCTGCCGTGAGGCCTTCGAGGAGATGGGCGTCCCGCTGACGCCGGCTGACCTGCACCTCACCGGAATCGTTTCCGAACACGGCTACCTCGGCCAGGCCCACTGGCTCATGTTCCTCTTCGAGGTCAAAACGCGACTCCGCGATCTCCCGCCGCCCCACCGCGAGGGCCGATTCGCCTTCTTTCCCCAGGATCAGATTTCCTCCCTCGCCCTGCCCGCAACCGACCGGGACCAGATCTGGCCTCTCTTCTGGAAACACCGAGGCGGCTTCTTCGCCGCGCATTGCCATTGCGTCGATGCAACGCAGTACCGCTGGGAACTGCAGGAAGCCATTACCCGCCCATGAATGCTCCCGACTCGCCCTCCGAAGATCCCACGATCCCTCCCACCAACGGCGACGCCGAACCCTGGATCGACCTGACCTCCGACCATCACTTCATGGGCGAGGCCCTGCGGCAGGCCGTACGCGCCTATCAGGTGGAGGAGGTCCCGGTCGGATGCGTCATCGTCCGCAAAGGCCGCATCATTGCCCGCGCGTTCAACCAGGTGGAGACCCTGCGCGACGCCACGGCCCACGCGGAGATGCTGGCCATCAGCCAGGCTCAGCAGGCCGTCGGCGACTGGCGCCTGACGGACTGCACTTTGTACGTCACCAAGGAACCCTGCCCCATGTGCGCCGGAGCCTCGGTCCACGTGCGGTTTCAGCGCGTCGTGTTCGGCGCGCCGGATGCCAAGGGCGGTGCAGCCGGAGGGGCCATGAACCTCCTCCAGTTCCCCACACTCAACCATCGTTGTGAAGTGACCCCCGGCGTCCGGGAACCCGAGTGTCGCCAGATCATCCGCTCGTTCTTCCAGGAGCAACGCGCCCGGCGGGACAAGGAGTCCGCCGAGTCGACCGATTCTCCAACTGCACCGTCCGGATCCGACGAAACGTCCGATCCCGCGATCAACTGACCATCAGCATCGAAACCTTCTCGCCGGCCGCGTTGCGGGCCAGGCCTTGTGCCCGGGGGTCGTTCTTCCGCTGGCCATCAATGAGGAACTGGTAGTGATGACCACCGTGTCCCAGTGAAACCGACAAGTGCCAGGATCCATCGACGTTCCGCTTCATCGGGTGACCGGCCGGTTGCCAGTCGTTGAAGTCTCCGACGAGTGACACTTCCTTCGCCTCCGGGGCGATGCAGATGAAGTTGATGGGCTTCAGCGTGGCTCGGGCCTGAAGGCGCTGGAGCGGCGAGTTGGCGGGTCTCAATCCGTGCATCGATCAATGTGTGTTGGCTTGCCGTTATGACCAATCCACCCGGAATTCGTCCTCCGTGAACTGGCGCGCCGCGTAAGAAGCCAAACCCATGCCAGACAGCAAGCCAAACCTCTCTATCCAGTCAGGTTAGACAGAATCATCCGGAAGCAGAACCCAGCGGGAGACCGGACCTGAAATCAAACCGCCCTGAGAGAAACGGGGATCAGGGACAAACCGAAGGAAGAGGAACGAAGGGAAGAAGGACGAAGGCAACAGGGACGAGAGATGGTGCGCGATACAGGGTTCGAACCTGTGACCCCTACCGTGTCAAGGTAGTGCTCTACCACTGAGCTAACCGCGCTTCCAAAATCGAACGGCCGCGAATCTATTGACCCGGCCCGCGGGTTCAAGGGCTTTTTTCC
>CAIMMI010000108.1 GCA_903842505.1 uncultured Verrucomicrobiota bacterium
CGACACCTATTGGAGAACGGGCGACGGATCGCTCGTCGACTCGAAGACACCCAACGCAGGCGAGCTCGACAACTGGTTGCCATACGGTCGGCGATCGCTGGCAAATTAGGTTAACGCATATGGGCGAGTGTCCTCACGAGCCGTGGGGGAGTCCCAAGTCTCAAGATTCAAGTTTCAAGCCCGGCTCCCGCTTCAAACTTGAAACGGAAAACTTCAAACTCCGAAGCGGTATCGGGATGCGTCCCCGGTCCGAATTCCACCGTCTGGGGGTTTGCAGGATCCTTCGCCGGCAGGGCACGATCCCCGGATGCCGCCTCGTTGGTTTCATCGTCCGCTGCTGAATCTCGCGCTCGCGCTTGGGCTCACCTCGCTCGCCGCTCACGCCGCCCTCACGCCCATCCCCCAGCGATTCCAGCAGGAGGTCGCGCTTCACCGGTCCATCACCAACGGCCTCCCGACCGGTCCCATCCAGCTCGTCGACTCCGGTCCAGCCGACACCGTCCGCGCCTTGATCAACGGCCATTGGTACGCCCGCCGGAACGGTTCCTGGTCCGCCGATCCCACCTTCGATCCACCCTCCGACGCCGAGTTCGCCTTCGCTGGTTCCGACGGTAAGCCCCGCACCGTCAAGACCCCCTGGGCCGGCGTGCGACAGTTCATCCGCCGCGGTTCGAAGATCTGGATCATCACGGCGAATGCCCCGATCGAAGTCGCCTTCGACCAACCGCCGCGTTGGCTGGGATGGCCCACCCGTTGGACGATCCATAACGCCGCCGTCAACTCCCTCGGCCGCCTCTGGATCGCCTCCAACGCCGGGCTCTACGAACAGGACGAGCGCAACTGGGTCCCCGTCTCCGTCCTCGATTCCGTCGGCCGCTCCTGGGCTACCACCAACGTCCTCACCGTGGCCTTCGACCTCGCCAACCGCGCCTGGGTCGGCACCCGCGCCGGCCTCGCCTCCCGCGATCCCAACGGCGCCTGGAAATTCTACGAAGGCAAGGACGGCCTTCCCTGGTCGGACTTCACCGCCTCCGCAGCCGCCGCCGACGGCACGATGTGGTTCGCCACCCACCTCGGATTGATCCGCTGGGACGGCTCCGACTTCCACTATCGCCAGGGCAAGCGCTGGCTCCCCAACGACGACGTCCGCCAACTCCTCGTCGAGCCCGAGGGCGCCGTCTGGGCCGCCACCGCCGGCGGACTCGGCCGCATCGAGTTCCAGCGGATGACCCTCGCCAGCAAGGCCGCCCTCTACGAGGAACAGGTCGAGAAGTACATCAAGCGAACCCCGTTCGGGTACGTCGCCGAGGCGCCTCTCCGTGCCCCCGCTGACCTCGCCTCCGCGAGCCCAGTCGACTCCGACAACGACGGTCTCTGGACCGCGATGTACGGCGCCGGGCAATGCTTCGCCTACGCTGCCACGCAAGACGCCGCCGCCCTCGAGCGCGCCCGCAAGGCCTTCGAAGCCCTCCGCTTCCTTCAGGTCGTCACCCAGGGCGGCAATCCGTCCCCCGACAAGGGCTACGTCGCCCGCACCATCCGTCCCGTCGAATGGCCCGATCCCAACGTCGGCCGCATCGAAGGCGACCGTCGCGAACAGCAGCGCGACGCGCTCTGGAAAGCCTATGAACCCCGGTGGCCCCGCAGCGCCGACGGCAAGTGGTTCTGGAAGGGCGACACCAGCAGCGACGAACTCGACGGGCACTACTTCTTCTATTCCCTCTATCACGATCACTGCGCGAAGACCGACGCCGAGAAGGCCCGCGTCCGCGAGGTCGTCCAGTCCCTGACCGACCACCTGATCTCCCATGGCTTCGCGCTGATCGACGTCGACGGCAAGGTCACCCGCTGGGCCGTCTACGGTCCGCAGGAGATGAACCGCAATCCCTTCTGGTGGGTCGAACGCGGACTCAACTCCCTCTCCATCCTCTCCTACCTCGCCGTCACCGCCCACATCACCGGCGACAACAAGTACCACGACATCGCCCGCGAACTCGTCGAGAAGCACGGCTACGGCCAGAACCTGATGTTCCCGAAAGCCCAGCAGGGTCCCGGCTCCGGGAACCAGTCCGACGACGAGATGGCGTTCATGTGCTTCTACACCCTGATGCGCTACGGCAAGGATCCCAGCACCCAGAACCTCGCCCGCTATTCCTTCTTCCAGTACTGGGCCAACGATCAACCGGAGCTCAACCCCTTCTTCCACTTCGCCCACGCGGCCCACAACCTCGGCCAATCCATCACCAACGTCTGGGGCAAGTTCTCGGTCACGCCCTGGCCCGGCTGGTTCGAGGACTCCCGCGCCGTTCTCTACGGATTCCCCCTCGACCGCCTCAACTGGGATCACAAGAACAGCCATCGTCTCGACGTCGTCCCCCTCGCGCTCGCCCAGTCCAAGGACCTGTACGAAGCCCGCAGCGAAGGCCGCGGCCGCCGCACCAACGGCAAGGTCCTCCCCGTCGAGAACCGCCACTTCAACCATTGGAACACCGACCCCTGGGACCTCGACTACGGTGGCTCGGGCACCGAACTCGGCTCGGGCACCGTCTTCCTGCTCCCCTACTACATGGGCCTCTACCACGGCTTCGTCGAAAAGCCATAGCCCCGTAGCCGCCGACGTCCGGAGGCGGGCCAATCCCCCCTTCCGTAGCCGACGACGTGAGGAGGCGGGCCGATCCCCCCTTCCGTAGCCGACGACGTGAGGAGGCGGGCCAATCCCCCCTTCCGTAGCCGACGACGTGAGGAGGCGGGCATGCCTCCCTCCTGGAGCCATGGTTTTCAGCCCCTTGGCCAGGAGATGAACAAGGCCGGGCGATGGAAAACCACCCCCCGCCCAAACGCCGGAGGCGTTGCAGCCGATAGCCAATACGGGGTGCGAAGCAACCCCGGGTCCCTCGCCCCATTCAGGCATCAACCCCGGCAAGGGTTGCAGCCGGCGTGCCCTTCCTGGATTCGCGGCGAAGTCGATGATTCCGGGCTCGTTCGCGATCCGGCCCCTTCGTAGCCTTGCCCGGATACGGATCGCCCCCCGCAATTCTCCTCGTGCAACCCGGCTTCCCACAGCCCAGTTTCCCACAAACTCCAGCCCCGTTTCGCTCCCTCCGCATGAATCCCTGCTCATTGCTCACTGCCTTCCTGCTGGGTTCTTCCCTCACCCTCATCGCCGCCCCGCCCGAGTGGCCGGAGTGGCGTGGGCCCGGTGGACAAGGACACGCGCCGGCCTCCGCCCGGAACCTGCCCACGGCCTGGAACGATACCTCGAACGTCGTCTGGAAATCAGTCCTGCCAGGGCGCGGATGGTCGTCACCGGTGATCGAGGGCAACCGGATCTGGGTCACCACCGCCCATGAGACGGCCGCCACCCCCGAGGAATCCAAGGAACGACTCAAGGCCAATACCAGCGACCAACCGCTCACCCTCCTCTCCAAGGTCACGATGCACGCCCTGTGCATCGACCGGACCTCCGGCCGGATCCTCCACGACCTGCCGCTCCTCTCCGAACAGAACCCCCAGTGGGTCCACACGCTCAACAGTTACGCGTCGCCGAC